>JBGAVL010000459.1:0-2561 GCA_044228145.1 Obscuribacteraceae bacterium (SeqCode) | reverse complement strand
GCTACGTGCACAAGGAAGCGAATATCCCTATGGCGGCTGCGGTGTTGGCAATTTATGTCGGCATCGGCGGAATAATCTTCGCTCTGTGCTGGTTTTTCGGACCAATGCTTGTGGATCAGATGACGAATCTCTGGAACCAGAGGCAAGAGCTGGCAAACAATGTTGTAGCCTCCGCCTCGCAGTCTTTCGGCTGGCAGTTTGCACCTGATACCGCGGATAAATTAGCGAAAAATCTCGACGAGCTATTTAAACCGGAAGAGTTTATGAAAGGCATCGAAATCTTCTCGAAAGGCGCCCTCGGTGTTCTGGTCTGCGTGGTTTCATCCGTCTACTTCATCACCGACAGTCATCGCGTGGGGCAATTTTTCCTCAGATTTATCCCGGAAGATCAGCGTCAATTCGTTACCAACATCACACAACAGTCGAACGTGATGCTGAGCAGATATGTACGCGGGCAAATACTGCTCGTCACAATTATGTCCAGCGTCACCTGGATTTTCCTTCACTTCATTTTCAAATTGAAGTATGCGCTTGTAATTGCCATAGCCAGCGGTTTTCTGGAAATTATTCCGGTTTTGGGACCAATTATCGCTACCAGCACCGCCACCATCGTCGGTGTCGCACAGCACGGCATGGATGTAGCGATCGGAATCATTGTCTGCTACACGCTGGCCCGCTGGACTGAAGACTACGTCATCATTCCAAGAATTATCGGGCATGCAGTGGAGCTGCACCCGCTGGTCGTAATCTTCGCCGTATTATGTGGAGAAGTAACTGCAGGCGCACTGGGCATGCTTATAGCAATTCCGGTTGCCGCATGCATCAAGCTGGTTGTCGACTTCCTCTATCCGCCGCTTGACTCGTCTCCCCACAAACCAGTGGGCTTACCTGAAGAAAACATCGCCGACTCGCATGTGGCGCCGCAGTCAGAACCGAAGGAGCTTGAGCACGTCGAATCCGCTTCACAAGTTGAAGCGAAGGAAGCCTAGGGAGCAGTTGCTGTCTAAGGAACCTTTAGCGGAGACGGCACAGTTGGCGCTCCAGCTGCGGCCGGCGCAGCGTGTTCTTCTTCGTCCGGTTTGGCATACTCCAGCCCACCGTCAATGTAGTCCAGCCAAACCATAAATCCCACAGCCAGCGCATATGCAAGCATTCCACATAGTAAATGGCTGGCTTTCAGCTTCTTGGCGTTTAAAAGAAACATGTAAATGGTGGCCGAGACGATCGCCACGATGCCTGTCAAAACCGTTCCGCTATCAAGATTCCACTGCGTGAAGGCGACACCAAACGCAACTGGAATGCAGCTTTGAAAAACCAGAGCGCCTGTGATGTTTCCCAGAGCAAGTGTATCTTTGCCCTGACGCGCCCAGAGAACACTGTTGATCTTCTCCGGCAACTCAGTTGCAATCGGCGAAATAATAAGAGAGAGCACCAGCACTGGAAAACGCAAATCTTTCGACAAGTCTTCCACATGATCGACGAACACGAAAGCACCGCCGAGAATACCACCCAGCCCCAGGAGGATCTGCGGGACGATTAAACGCAAACGATCTGATCCGCACTTAAAAATGCGATTAAGAAATAGATGTTCCGGCGCTTGTCCAACTTCTCCTTCGTGCTGGAAGCATTTCCAGACATAGACCGGATAGATGAGAAACAGGACTACGGCAATTACATTGCGAGCCATTGGGTACGGAGATGCAAGCGCGGCGAGCATTCCCAACGTATAAGCGCAGGCAAAATAGCGCAAGTCGCGAGCGATTACAACGTGATTGACTTGCAAATCGCCAGTGCGCGACTTGGCTCTCGAACATAGAAGCACTGTCGCCCCCACCATTCCAAGGGTGAGAGTGCTGAGCATGAAGGGCGCACCGGCAATCGCGCCAATACCAACTTCTTCACCTCTTTTTTCATGGAAGAAAATTACGGCGACAAAAGGAATCAATGTTTCGGGCAGAGCCGTACCAACGGCCACAAGCACGCTGCCCACCACGCCCTCACTGAGTTGAAGCCGCTGCCCCAACCACTCGATTCCATTTGTAAAGAGCTCTGCTGCAAGAACAATAATTACTAATGCAACTAATATGAGCCCAATTTCGACCAGCATCGTTCTCTCTGCTTCTATTTATTTCATTCTATATAGGAATTAACTGAAGATAGCAGAAATATAGCGCCCACGCTTGGTTTAAGCCGCTTTACAGGCTGGATTTCAGGGCTCAATTGCCATGCAGCCCGATTCTTTGCGTCAAAACGACCTGGATCGCTCCGCCAACATTTGTTACTTGACTCTCATAGGGAAAGGCACGCAGGAGGAATGTCAGGCGGACGTTTGCTTCTTTTTTTGATTCTCAGGCAGCTCTGAAGTTCAAATTTCAACCGATATCGGTTGAAATTTAGAGCTGTCAATCTGAGAGTCTCAAAATTTGGAATTTTTCGTCCATCTATCAAGCAGAGGCGGGATTTGTGATATTTTGGCTCGATAGTTTGGGCACCCTAGGGCTGAAACCCAAAGAATTCAGAGGCTTCTCAAATGATTACGACCAAAGATGTTGAACATGTGG
>JBGAVL010000458.1:0-2633 GCA_044228145.1 Obscuribacteraceae bacterium (SeqCode) | reverse complement strand
GGAGACAGAAGAACTGGACCAGATATTGGCCGGCGTGCAAAAACTCAATCATCGAAACGTGCCTTTACTGTTGAAACTTTCGCCAGACAGCACGCAGGAACTTCTGGAGACCTTTGTGGCAAGCGCCTGCAAATACGCAGTGAGAGGCTATGTTCTCGGCAACACCACGACCTCGCGCGGCGGGCTCACCACGCAAGCCCAGGCAGTTCAGGCGATGGGAAACGGCGGGTTGAGCGGCAGACCATTGAAAGCAAAGGCGCTCGAGCTGGTAAAACGCGTTTACAAAATCAAACAGAAAGACCAGGACATTATTGGTTGCGGCGGCGTCGCCAGCGGTGCTGACGCTTATGCCTTCATCACCGGCGGTGCCAGGGCTGTAGAACTTTATACCGGTTTGATTTACGGAGGACCTGACTTGCCGATTAGAATCAACCGCGAACTGGCTCGTTTGTTGAAGAACAACGATCAAACCGTTGAGACTGCCTTAGGGACGAATTCGGCCGGCTAATCTGGCTGACTTTCAGGTTTATCCGTTTTTTTCTCGCCTGGATTGACTGCCTTGCCTTCCATTGCGTCGATATTTTGTGTCGCACCATCAGCGGTACTATCTGCATTCAAGGGTTTCAGGTAAAACTCCTGGGCGAGCAGTTGCATCGCTGCCGCCACCGGAACCGCCACTAGAGCGCCGGGCAAGCCCATCAGCGTTGCTCCAATCAGAATTGCAAACAGTACTAACAGGGGATGAAGATCGACTTGCTTGCCCAGCAAATGCGGCACGACAAAATTGCTTTCAATCCACTGCTCCAATGCAAAAAGGAGAAAGACAAAAATAGCAAGCTCAACTGATTGGTTGAAGGCTACCACCAGAGACAATATCATTGTGATGGCTGAGCCGACAAAAGGAACGAGATTGAAAAGCCCAGCCAGTGCACCCAAAACCAGCGAATATTCAACTTTTAAAATGGTCAGTCCGGTACCGAGAATTGTCGCCACTACAATACTGACCAACAATTGCCCCCGCACATAACCGCCCATGCGCAAGCCCAGTGGTTTGATCAAACTGCCTGCTCTCTCTCGATGTTGTGGCGGCACCCAGAGTAAGAGTTTTTCCCACATGGATTTGGCTTCGACGACGAAATAAAAGGTGAGGAAGAGCACTAGAAGGGCGTTGGCAAGTGCTCCCAAAAGACCAGCGGTGAGGCTGAGAGTGTGTTTGGCCACATTGGGAGCGATTTCCTTCAAATGCTCCGGATCGATTTTCATCTGGTCGCCATCTGAGCCGATATATTCAGTAAGAGAAGGAAATTTTGTCGTCAATCCCTGCACGTATTTGGGAAGGTGTTCGTAAAGTGACAGCGCTTGCTCTTTCATCGGGGGAAAGAGCAAGTAGGCAACTGCAGAATAAATCAAGGAAGTGATGATAAAAATGGCAATCACGGTAGCTACGCGTGGAATTTTTTTCGCTTCAGCCCACTCTGCAATGGGAGCGATTGCAGAAGCAAGCGTGATTGCCATCAGCAAACAAATGACAATAATCCTCAATTCGTAAATCAGCCAGCAGGAAATGGCGCCCAGAAAGAGATAAAACACAGTCAGTGCAGCTCGCGCTGCCGGTCTGCGTCTGTGCAACTCTTTAATCATTGTTTCACTGTACCTTTAGCAAACGGCTGGGCAATCCAACCATCCTACCGTTTTTGTCAAGAGCGACGGCGACGACCTGGTGGCTCTTCCCATCATTGTAGACTTCTTCTGGCAGATTGAAGTCCGCTTCGGCTTTTTCGAAATAGAACCAGCGCAGCACCTTTCCTGTGATTGACGAATCGGGTGAGTCCAGCTTTTTCGCATCCGGAATTACACTTATGTTTCGATAATTGCGCAGCACATATCCATTGACCACGGTATCGAATGTAGTGCCGGGGTTGGAAACCATTACAAGGACGGATGCGGCGTTGCGCACTTTCGACGCTTTTACTTGAAACCCGCCCCTTTGCGGAATTTTCGAAAGTATCGGAACGCACTCATCTGTGGCAAGTCCTTCAATCGATTCAACGGTTACATAGTACGATGCCGGCAAAAGCGACAGTCCGACCTGTTTTACATTCCCACCTAAAAGCCACTCTTTGTTGTTTATCAGTGGGCATTCGAAAATGTTTTCTGAAGTTTGTACGAGATTTGCAAGTTTGGTTTTCGAAATTACATTTTGATCTTGGTCCCAGGTAAATTGAATCAGGTGGATAATTTCTTCTAAAGGTTGAGTGGCGGAAACAGTCATCTTCAGTCTGAGCAGCGGCGTGGACAGCGGATTTACATATTCGATGGATCGCTTGGCAGTCAGCCCGATGTCACCCGGGTACAAGCGCGCGCCGTTTTCGATTTCCTCTGCTGCCGGGTCCCTGCTGTTGAAGACATGCCATTGCCTGCCGTCTGACTTCCTCGTCCGATCTGGAGACAAAGTGTCTCGTGTCAGATCGTTAAACTGGCACTGGAAACCGGCTCTGCCGGTAGGAATCTCAAGCGGCAAGATTTCACCTTTGGCATCACTCCAGAATTTTGGATTGCTTCCAAATGGTGATTGCAGGGCTTCATTCAATTGATTTGCCGAGTAAAAGACGTGATCGCAGATAAAATCCATT
>JBGAVL010000457.1:0-2637 GCA_044228145.1 Obscuribacteraceae bacterium (SeqCode) | reverse complement strand
TGGTTTGTAGCTGCGCACGTAGAAGTTTGTGCCCTCCTGTGTCGGCAAAGGGGCTCCATTAGCACGTTTTTTCTGTTGCATCAGATCGCGCAAGTTTTGAACTGACTTTTCTCGCTCGATTGCAATTTCCGATCCGTCTTTTGGATACACCTTCAACGCAGCCAGTTCCGATGCGCCAGGGGGCTCCGGAATAGCTTGCAGGGGCTTCTTCGTATCATTCTTCTGTGGCGGCGTTTTGGGCTCGCCAACCTTCTTTCCTTCAGCGTCAATGCCGAACTTGTCCAGGCACATTTTGCAATATCCACCTATGGTGCCTACCGGTTGGAGGGCGTATGCAATTCGATATTCGCGAATGGCAGCCTCTTTGTGCTTTAAGTGGACCATGCAATTGGCGTAATAGTAATGCAAAAGCGGATTGTTGAACTCGGAAGGCAAAGCTGCGCCAAAGGCGTCGGCAGCTTCCGACCATCTTCTGAGTCTGTACTTGATCGTAGCTTGCTCGAAATAACTCTCCTGCTGTTCAGGCTGCTGCGCTTGTCCTGCGTTTGTGTCCTCGGCGCCGAAGGAGGGTGGCGAGCCGCATATCGAAAGAGTCGATGCTACCACCGGCAGTACCGCCAGGCGCGTGATCTTGCGTATTTTAATTGACGCAGAAAAACGGTTTGTATTGATCATCCTCAGCGCACCGCTCCAAACAACTGATCCATGAAGCCAGAGGCTTGAGCCGGCCAGCCGGTAAAAATCACATCGGTTTTGCGATTGATACTCAGCTCACCCAGGCACTGTTTCCATCCTGTTCCCGGCTGCCACGAGATGCTACCGGAAAGGGCAGTGCGATGGGCATCGGCGGAATAATTAGGCCACTGAGGTCTCGGCTTGTTCGGCACTTCATAATGTCCTTCGTTGATTGTGGTCCAAGCTTTGTTTGGCTCATCCTTTTGAGTTTTTTCTTTGACAATCTCTTTCGCCTGGCCGTCCGGACCTGCACCTGCACTCATCCAGGAGGGAACTTGATCTGCGGTCCCAATCGCGACTTTTGGATCGGTATTGTCGGGAGTGCCGTACTTCGGAAAAATGTAATAAGTGACTGACTCCTCTCCGTTGTTGACGAGCTTTTGCGAGGTGAGTAAATTCTCCAGCTCGGAGTTTGTAAAGCCCGGCTTGAACTCCTTCACCCGCTGCAAAATCGCATTTACCGCCGGAGAATGATCCCCGGGAAGCGCATTGATAGCGTGCCAGAGGTTGTTTGGCTTTAGCTCGTTGCCCAGCGAAACATAACCACTTAAGAATCCCGTCACCGTAAGCCATTGTGTCAGTGATTGCGGATACTGATAGCCGCTCTTTTCCAGATCGACACTCTTGAATGGCTGAATGGTGCCGGTATCGAAATAATAGGGTTGCTGCGGGAAGGTATTTACATGACCGTGACCATCATCCAGCCTCACTGTCGCAATTGAAGTCAATTTGATAGCTACAAAAGAATGAGGAATCGTCAACTGAAACCCGCGCATAGGATTTGCGACTGCAGAAGCAGTGGCGCCCAGCGGCAGCTGGTCGGTAATCTGCCCGGACTCTCTGAAAGCGTTAGGCGCAGGCTTGGCCTCGCTGTTGGGAACAGGCACACTTTTCCATTGCTCGAAAGTACTGTTTGACACCAGATGCGATGCTTCATCGGAGTGAAAGGTGACAAATCCAAAGTAGTGTACATTAGCTTTAGATGGATTATAGCCCTGCATAAAAGTCCGTTTAAACTTGGTGTGAAGATTCGCCCGCACTCCGGGTGGTATCGTCTGTGGGTCAGCTACTTCGATGTTGGACTCTTCGCCTCTGTACAACTCTGCGGTATCCCACTCTGTAGTGTCCGAGGCCGTGACCGCACCATTTTTTCCCAACAGTTTGGCGGGCTTGCCTGACACTAAATTGTTGAAGTATTTCGACAACACTGCTTTGTTGTTCAGCCGTGCACACAATGTATCGTTCAATTGCTTGGCTTTTTGAAACGAAACTTCGGGCCAATTGGCACTGAGAGGTCCATAGCCCTGAGCGACAATCGACTCTGCATTTGCATTTACGAGATATGCCTTGCCCCAGACCCTGTTTATATTCGCTAGACTGATCGCCCGTTGCGAATCGGAAACATCAGAATACTCTTCGTCTTGATTAGGATCGGTTTTGATTTCGAAGACTCGCTTTGCCACATTGAGCGAGCCAGCATCAACGGAATTTTTCATTTCTTGAGAGCTACTCAAATAAACGTTCAATCGAAATCCAGCAACAATGGCGAGAATAATCAGCAGTGCGCATGCAGCCACTATTGCCAGCGTTGTACCAGACTCTCTGCGGTCAAGTTTTGTTTGCAACATACTTTTAATCAATTTTGGATTAGGGCGGAACAGGAATTGACACTATCGGTTGTTTTACGTTAGCGGAAACTGTGATGCGCTCGTAGCCGGGAAATGGTACGGGCATTGTGACGACCATCTTGGTGGTGAGAGAAACCTCCTGAGCAGCAAGATCGAAGTTCATGTCGCTGACTTCGAGGTTGGAATAACATTTCGGAAGTTGATATTGCTTTATCACGTCTAAGCAAGCTTTCTCGGCGTTAGCTTTGTCATTGAGCGTCGAGCACAGGCGCGC
>JBGAVL010000456.1:0-2732 GCA_044228145.1 Obscuribacteraceae bacterium (SeqCode) | reverse complement strand
ATACCGATTGCAGCACCGACCCCGGCTCCGATCATGGCGCCTCCACCGGCACCGATGGAGGACGAGCTGGATGCGTTTCCGGCAATCAGACCGATGCCCAGACCGACGCCCACCGGTAAAGTAACGGCGCCGACGTCAATTGCGACATCCTTGAGACCGCGCTTGGCGTGTACAACGCCGCCGCGCGCCACCAGGTTTGCGACAATCGGAATCTGCTTGTTATCAGGCGTTGTCACCGTATCGAACTTCAGGGCAACGTGACCTGAACGGTTGAGGGCGCGAGGCAATGTAATTCTGGCGATACGACCTTTGATGATCGAACCGGCAGGCACTGTTATCTGCCCGTCTATATTCAAGTCTTCTGCAGTACGGGCAGCAAATTCGTCACCTTCCTGGCTGGTGTCCGAATCAACAGCGGTGTCCATAATTATCGGAATTTTGGTGCCCTGGGGAACCACACGCACAAACCCTTGCAAAACTTGCTTTTGCGTTGCCTTCTTTGGCGAGGCGGCGGCAGCGGCTTCTTTTTTCACTTCCGGATCGATCAAGCTCTCGATTGGTTGGCTCGCCGATTCTTGAGAGGAAGTTGATTCGCTCGATGTTGTGGCAGCCTCGGCTGGCGTTTCAGTTGTTGTTTCTTTTGCGGTTTCGGTCTCGGGTGCTGCTTTGGGAGCTTCCTCTACGAGTTTGTCTTCAGTCGGTGTCTCTTCTTTCAGACCGCCGAAATCACCTGAAGGGGCAGCCTTGGAGCCGGAAGCGTCTTCTTGAGGAGCCGCAGATGTCTCGGGACTGTATATCTTGAAATTGAGCCCGTCACCGGCCAATGCCGCTGGTTGCGCAGAAAAGACGATAAGCGCGCTCATTATCACCGGCAGTGCGCGATTGATCTTAAGCAATTCCGTTCTCCTTGGATGACGAGACGACGCAGTCGGAGTCTCTTCTGGTGGCTCGATGGGCATGACTACGGCTTAAACGAGCGTGTGCTCATGATTTCCATTAGTCAAGCGGACCGGTTCGACAGTCTACCATGCCTTCAACCGGTTACAAATTAGTGGATTTTGATCATGTTTTAGACGCTATTAACACTTATTTCTGGGTTCAATTAAACTAGGAACAGTGCTTCCCAAAATTATTGTTCTTTCAGAGGACGAGTTAAGTGATTGAATGCCCGATTTGCCATGTGATGAATGAAGATGGCGCTCACTTTTGTGCAGAATGCGGGCAGCGATTTTCACCGGCAGGACCGCCGCAGCCGCCCGCTTTAGGCTCTGTGCAGCCTGGTTTCAGTCAACCGCCGGGACCGCCCCAGAATCAAACTTTTACTCCGTCCAATCCGCCCGATAATCAATGGAATCAAATGCCGAATTCTTATAATCCTCCGGAACCGCCCAGCCAGCCGAATCAAGGAAATCCTGGCGGTCCCCCCGAGCAACCGAAGAAGCGCTTGCATTCTCCTATTTTGGGTGGCGGGTATGAAGACGAGCCGGAACCAGAGCCGGAGGTCAAGCGCGGTAGAGCGTCTGCACGCGGCAGTCAGGACACCACCGGCAGCAGACCGAAACACTTGCGCTCGCCACTATTAGGCGGCGACGACAGCGATGAAGATTTTGATGACGAACCGCGCCGCGGCCCAGCGTCCCGCTCACAGTCCAAACCGACAACCAAAGGCGGATTGAGATCGCCACTTTTAGGTGGTGCCGGCGATGATGACGATTATGAAGAACCCCAGGCTCGAGGCGGGTTTCCACGACGTTCTCGCGACATTCAAGATGACGAACCACAGGACAGAGGATCAGGCAGAGGCTTGCGTTCACCGCTTCTTGGCGGTGGCAGTGATGATTCCGATGACAGCGCATTTTCGAGTTTAAGGCGTACCAATAGACCATCCGGCAGCTTTCCGAATGACCGGAGATCGAAGCCTGATGTTTGGGATCCAGGCTCTGATGAGTCATCTGCAAAACCACGCCGATTGCGTTCTTCGCTTTTGGGCGGCGGATCATCTGATGATTACGACGATTATGACGATGAAGACGAAGAAATTGCCGATCCGAAAGCACTTAGATCGCCTTTGCTGCGCGCTGTTACATCTGCGCACGAACAAGTACCGCCGGCAAAACCGCAGCAACAGCCTCCATCTCAACTTCAGCAAGCTCCCCAGCCTTATCAACAAGGACAGGGTTATGCAGATCAGCAAGATGCGGGCTCACCTTTGTTTCGCCAGCCTTTAACTCCGCCGCAGCCGAGCAATAATTACGCTGAGCCCATGCTGCAGCCAATGCAGCCTCCGGATATGCAACAACAGCAAATGCAGCCGATGCAGCAGCCAATGCCACAACAGGCATATCCTCCGCCGCAACCACCCCCACAACCCCCAGTGCAGCAGGCCTCTTCACCGTTTGCGCGCGAGCCGGCCCCTACTCTCATCGAACAGCCAGTGCCGTCCCGGCTTTCAACATCCAATATGCCGACCACTGTTAAGCCTTCAAAACCCGCCAGGTTTCAACCTGAAGAACCGGAGATTACTTCTCGGCCATCTTTCGACAAATTTGCCTCCGATGCCCCCGATCAAAGTGGTGGCGGTGCTTCGGTATCGCCTGCCGTCGCCGGATTGTGCGCGCTCGGCATTCTCTTAAAAGGATGGTATTTTTTCAGCTATCCATCTATGTGGAATCAGGCACCGTTCGTAGCCGATCAATTTGCTGAAATACTTGTCATGGTGGCCCTCATAATTG
>JBGAVL010000455.1:0-2753 GCA_044228145.1 Obscuribacteraceae bacterium (SeqCode) | reverse complement strand
GAAGGATTTGGGTCTAAGCACCTCTGATGGAAAATCAGCATAAGACAAGCGGGGTTCCAGAAAATCCTGATGTCTTCAGCGCTGCACTGGCCAATGTAATCAGGCTGGACGGCGACAAAGAGACAATCATTGGCCAGGCCTGGAAGGCTGCACCCAATCTTCTTGTCACCTGTGGACATGTGGTGGAGCCGTTTGCCGCCTCGACCAAATCTTTGCAGATCAAGTTTCCGGCATCAGGCAATCGTTATGCTGTCAGGGAAGTTCGGCTGCACCCCAGTTTCGGGCGGCAGCCCGATCAGCTTGTCACTTTCGATGCTGGCATTCTGCTTGCCGATTTGACCGGACCGGAGCGTGAAGCGCCCGCCTTACCGATCACTTACAGCAAAGAACTGAGAAACTTTCAGCCCCTTTCGGCCATTCGCTATCCGGTTCATCTCGGTCAATACTCATCAACACCGGCTCCGCTTGCGCAATTAGGGCGAATGCTGGGCGAATTGAGACGCAACGACAATTATCATATCTTGCATGATTTAGCCCTGGCCGCGGGCGATTCAGGCTCACCGATTTTTGACGACACTTCCGTTGTAGCCATGCATTGCGGTGACACAGCCAGTCTTCCCGGGCTGAATCTGCCCACTACATCGATACGCCTGGCTCTCTGGATTGATGCGCTCAAAGAACTGGGTGTAGAAGAAAATCTCAAACTGGTCAAGCCAAAGGCAGCAAAGGTAGGCGCGTCTCCGCTTTTAGCCTTCTGCCTGTCGACCGTGATTGTCTTCCTTATAAGCGGCGCACTCTTGGCCAAACCAATGTTAGACTCCTGGACGGTGACACCGCCTCCAATCATGCCTGTTACCATCAGTTTCAACAAACCCACCGACGATTATTTCGAAGGTGAGCCTTTGATCATTCAGTTCCGCACTCGCTCTGACTGTTTCGTCCATTTATTTGAGATTGACGGAAGCAAAGTCACTCTTATGTATCCGATGGCCGGCAATCAAGTCATAGCAAAGCCTGGAGAGACGGTGACCATCAAGACAATCGGCGACAGGCAAATCGGTGTGGGCAAAGAACCTTCAAAATTCCTCTGGGTGGTCCTCCTAAATTCCAGAGATCAGTTGTTAGAGGACTCGGACCGTGAGCAGGGCAACGACAACATTGGCTTGCTTAACATCAGTAAAGACGAACTGATGGATAGAATTGATAGGATAGCCAAAGAGGATCCTCAAAAAATTCTCCATGTGGCTATGGATGGTCCTGTAGCAACAAGACCGGCGCCTGCGCCTGAACCCAAGAGCAGTGCGGACTCCGGACAGCAAGGGCAAACTCAATAGTGCAATTGATTCGAACCTACATCAGGTTCAAAACTGAGGAAAGCGGCATGAGAGCAGCAATTCGCAATTTGGCATCATTGGCCTTGGCTTTTACTTTTACTGTAGGCAACGGTTCTGCGCAGGCGGAAAATGCCAAGGATGAGCCGACTGCAGCAGATTTGAAAAACTCAAAAGAGCGCAACGTGATCCTTCTGCCTCGCACCGGCTCATTCAACACAACCAAGCCTGAGACAAAGAAAAACTCGCAACCTGTCCGGGCAGTAAAGCTCACTTCCCCGGCGCGCACAGCGAAAAAACAGCAGTCATCCACTTCTCAGGCAAAAGCTGCAAACCATCAAGTTCCTGCGCGAACCAAGTCTGCCGACGTCAATGAGGCTGTTGTTCAAGCCGCCAGCGGTCTGACAAATTCTCAGTCGATAATCAATGTTTGGCTCGACAAAAAAGGCTCTGCGCCTCAGTACAAGCATGGCGACAAGATGAAAATCAACGTGTCGGCAAGCCAAGACTGCAACGTGATGATTTTCGATTACGACGGACGAGGCAAACTTACTCAGCTTTATCCAAATGAGTATCAACAAAGGACATTGCTGAAAGCAGGCGACACTATCACTTTCGGCGGTGCGGACAGTCCGTTCGACTATCAAGTCAGTCTGCCCAAAGGTAGCTCGCGCGCCCAGGAAAGAATTTTCGTCTACGCCTATCCTGTCAGCGAAAAACCGCTATCGATCGCACTTAACACCGAGGATGGCTCACCATTTAGAAGTGGTGAGATGACGCTTGCCCAGTACAAAAAAATGGTCGCCGAATCGAAAGTATTCTTCAACGCGGGCGTGGCGAGCGGACACACTGCCGGTGAACGCGATGTGAAAATTGTTCCTAAAGCCGGAGTCAGTGCTTCTTCTTTGAAGCTGGTATCGACCAACGAAAATGATAATGGGTCAGGAACTCCGAACAAGAAAGAAGTGAGTTTCACTATTTTGGGCAATTAATCATGAATGCCGATTGGCAACCGCAGACAATTGCAAAAGATACAAAAGCCGCCCTGGATGACCGGGCGGTTTTATATTTGAACTAAATCAATTAGTCGAGGTCGCCCAAGCTGAATTGCTCTTTGCTGAATGCTTTATCGCATTTGAGAGAGTTTTTGAAACCAGCCTGAGCGCCGTCGATAGTGCCAGAAACCAGTCCGATCGGCAGACCTACTAGTGCCGCAAACCCGGTCATAACGGGGTTAGCGTTGTCTCCTGCTACCTTTTTGGTCTGCTCTTTGGTGTTCTGAGCCGACTTGCGCACAATTGCAACAGGCAAGCCCACTACCATAGCGGTAGCGACTGAAGCGCCTTTCAAAGGCATGCCTACAACAACGGAAAGCACTCCATCGTCATCGGCGAACGCCGGCATGACGGCCAGAGAACTAAT
>JBGAVL010000454.1:0-2753 GCA_044228145.1 Obscuribacteraceae bacterium (SeqCode) | reverse complement strand
CGGCCTAATTTCATGTCGGGCGACGCATGGCGTCGCCCCAACGTTTGGCCAGGTAACGGCGTCCCCCCTACGGTTTCCCAGGTAACGGCGACGCCCCTACGTTTGCCCAGGTAACGGCGTCGCCCCTACGCTTGCCCAGGTAAAGGCGTCGCCCTTACGAGGCCAGTGTGCAGGGGCCATGCCGTGCGCAGCCCGCTCTCCTGGGTATAGCAGATCAAGTGAGGTCGCTCATTTGATCAAACAAGTCTGCCTATTTTGCCTGTTGGCGCTGTTCTCAATGCAGAACAGCGCATTTGCCGGCACAGCGGCCTGGAAGTTGCGAAAGTGGAGTCCAATTCAGGGTATGTGCACGGTCTATACCACCACGAACAATACAAAAGTGGTCAACGAAAAGTCCGGCTTGGAATCAATCTTCGACAAAGACCCGAAAGATTTTCTGTTGCTCAATCCCCACACCAAGTGCTTTCACAAAGAGTCAATCTCCGGCGTTAAGATGGGTTCAAGACTCGCTTCCATGTTGGACAAAATGGACAGTAGCGAAAAGCGCTGGGTCAAGCTCACAAAGAGAAGACAAATTGCCGGCCACACGGTGGAAGGATACAAAGCCTATACAAAAGAAGGAGCGCTGACAGGCGAGGCATGGTACTTCGTGGATAGGCCTTGTTTGAAAACAGCATTCTTAACTGCTCTGTTTGACATTCAATCGATTGGACTGGAGCCGGCGGAAGTGACCTGGTACAAAGGAAAATCGGCCAAACCGGCATGCAAAACAATGAGTGTGGAAAAAGTTTCTTTGCCGACGGACTTTTTCAAAATTCCAAAAGACTGCAAGTTCGAAGCCAATCGATTTAGCGTGATCGGCGGCGCAATGGATAACATCGAAGGCTTCGCCACAGATTTTCTTGTGGACCCAGCGACTAGAACTAAGGCAAAACATGCCGAACCCAAACGTCAATGAAGGGCGATCCGGATCGTTCTTTTATCAGGCCGGATTTGCAGTTCTTCTCGCTCCGGCCATGCGCTCTTTGATTTCTTTTAGTGTGGTCCTAAATTCGAGTACTGTTGCCGGTCTATCCTCAGGTCGTTTCTCCAAACACTTCAGGATAAGGTCGTCGAGATCTGAAGGAATCTCCACGATTGCTGAAACAGGTTGCGGTTTTTCATTCATCACTTTGTTGAAGGTCTCCAGCACAGACTGCCCAAACAAAGGCGGATTGCCGGTCAAGCACTCGTACATAACACAGCCCAGTGCATAAATATCTGTTCGCGCATCGGCCGGATCGCCGACGCATTGCTCCGGGCTCATGTACATCGGGCTGCCGGCCGAATTTCCTTCGCGAGAGATTTTCTGTTTTGCCGGCTCATCTTCGAGCATTTTGGCCAGTCCGAAATCAACAACTTTGACGAGCTCGCGTCCTTTGACGTTTTCACTGATCATGATGTTGGCCGGCTTGATGTCTCTATGTACAACACCATTGTCGTGAGCATTGATAAGCCCTTCTGCGACCTGCAATATAATCGCAATCATCTGCACTACCGAGAGCCGTGAGCGTTCTTCAATAAGGACATCCAGCCCCTTGCCGTCGACAAAATCAAGGAGAAGAAAGGGCACACCTTCAAGAAAACCGCACTCATGAACGGTTAATAGATTGGGGTGCTGCATGCGAGCCATCGCCTGCGCTTCGCGTTGAAAGCGCTGCACAAAACGAGCATTGCCGAGAAGATGCGGCTGCAAAAGTTTGAGCGCCAGAATTTTGTCAAGGACAATATGCCGTGCTTTGTATACGGTGCTCATGCCGCCGGCGCCCAGATACTCGACTATCTTGTATTTGCCGTCCAAAATCTGACCTTCCAGTTTGTCGACGATTTGCATCGCCTCCTCATCATCGGGACAGTTTTTGACCGTTGCGGCCAACTGTTTTCCACACTTCGGGCAGACCGCATAACGAGGGCTGAAGCTGACGATATTGCTTGTGCCTGCATTATTCTTGATGCCGGCAGACATCTCGGAAGAGAGGTCGGCCAGCTTTTTCTCCGTGTCGCGACGCAAATCTTGTTCGCGCCGGTAGGCATAGACGAACTGAGAGATTACGATGGAAACGCCGGCCAGAAGGTTGAGAACACTGAGGGCCGGAGAGGCCGTGTTCTCGTCGATCACATGCGCGGCAACGGCGCCTGCTTTTAGTGCGGTGAATGCAGGAAGCAATACCATCAAGGCAAAGAGGCTGCGCCTGAGCGCGGTGCCGAGCATGTCCGGCTCGAGCAACAAGGCAAACCAACCGCTGCCGGGCCTGAGTGAATACACGGAAAACGAGAGTACGAGCGTGGAGGCGGCCAGTGTGACAGGCACTTTAACGCATCCCCAGAGCCCGCAAAATTCTGGAATACCTTGCAAAAATCCGATCACCGGCAGCAAAGCAACGGCACCAGTAAAAGTCAGAAGCGCCTGCCAGATCGGATCGAGTTTTGCACTGTTAAGCGTCATGAGAAACAGACTGGTGGAAACAAGCAGTATGCCGATGATGCCATCCGGCGTCAATTGTCCTGGAAACTGCAGTACAACCCCGTTGGCCAACTCACCGGAGAGCGGTAAATTAAACCATTCCCAATCGGCTTCAAACATTGTTTCTGCAAGTTTGAGGGCACCTGAAATGGCAATTAATAGTGAAATCGCCGAACAGGCGAGGCGCATGTTCTTGCGATCGGGAAGCAGTGCCAGAGTGATGACCAGGCAGGCTAGCACCATATATGAT
>JBGAVL010000453.1:0-2766 GCA_044228145.1 Obscuribacteraceae bacterium (SeqCode) | reverse complement strand
CAACGATTCTCGCCTAGTTATACCGTTTTCCGTAGCTGGAGAATTTAAGTATTGCCGGACGGACTGGGGAATCGACTCTTTGCCGGACGCACCAGGAGCAAGGACATGCGCGAGCACATTCAATTCAGGCTTTGAAGGTCTTCGCCCGATCCGCGCTTGAATCAGCGCTACAGTAGACAAAAGCAATACCGTCGAGCCCGCAACGAGATCTATCGCGTTGGCATGATTACTCTTTCCCTTCATGACCAAGCCTTGAGAAACAATCCCGAGTAAGCCGGATTGAGTGAAATTGAGAATATTATTGTATTGAACGCCACGAGCGCGTGAAGCAAGGATTGCGCCTCTTGCTGTATATTCGTCCGAAAGTTGATTGTCGATCTGGTCGGAGGCGCTGCGGACCTCCAGCGCGTGTTGCAGGACTCGTTTTGTCAATATCAACTGTTTATCAATTTTGTTGCCTGTGGAATTTTTAGGCGCAGGCAGAATTACAGCAGTAAGCAGCTGCAAAAGCTCCGCATCTAGTGTTTCAACAGCGCCGCTAACATCAAACAGCATTTCCACACGCTTATTGACCAGGTCGATTGTCTCGACGCGCTTGTTATGCAGCGAAGGCAATGAAGCAAGCGCCTCCGCACTTCCCCTTTTGTTCGACAATCTACCTACTTGTTTCCATCGCTCCAGCAATTGCTGTTTTCTAGTCATGCCCTTTGTTGAGCCCGGAGGGACACTTTCCAAATAAGAAGAGATCAGGGGAGAAAAACGACATTCGCTTGGTACATCAAAATTGAAAATGTTTGCCAGCGCGTTGACTTCAGAGACTTGCTTGCGGCGATAGAGCTTGAGAAATACAAAGTTGGCGTTCGCAATCGCGACAGAAAGAGCGTCCATAATCAAGATCTTTTGGGCGCCTGCTGGGGTATGTTTGAGGGAGAAGTCCCTTCCCGCGATGTTCTTCAACACACCTATTTCAGTAAAGTTTGCAGTGTTGCTCAACAAGTTGGCTCGATCACGCACTCGTACAAGTTGTGGCAAGAGAACGTCAAATTGATAGTGTTTCTCTCGATCGATACGGTCGACGAGCTGGCGAACTTCAAACGCCGCTCCGAGAATTTTCTCGAGCACATACAGGTCTAGAGAAAGTCCTTGCAGATCAGCGCCATTACTAGCGCCTGCCACTTTCATACGAATGAGGTCTGCTGCACACTGTTCTACCTGAAGCAATTTTGCTGCCTCAATACCCGACGCTCCTATCTGATTTGCGACTGCCTGAATCGAATCGTTTGTTGTTTTTGTTGGAACCGACGTGCTTTCAATCGCGCGCAGGAGTGCCAGCAATTCGCTATCGAATTCCTCGGCTAGCGCATTGAGTGAAAACAAAAGAGCGAGTCGCTGATTGAGGAGACCAACCGATGCGCGATGACGTTTTGTGGACTCAGCCGCAAGGATTTCTCGCGAAGTAATTTCTTCTTTCAGGGCAAATTCGGTTTTCCACAGATCGAGCATTGCTTGCTTGCGCGACTGCGTTTTTCCCTTGGGCGTCGCATTGATGTATTTGCTGACAAACTCAGGCAAAGGAACTGAAACTGTATTCAATCCAAATATATTCGCGAGGGGATTGGGGCGAGTTCGATCTTTCGATGCCCCTGAATAAGAAAGAGCTACCGCCGCTGCTCCGATGCCGGCAGTCAATGAAGCTCCGACAAATGTCAGATAGTTTGAATTGTTAAAACGCTTCGATAGCCGCTCGGCAGCCCCTATATTAAAGAGCACGCCGAATGTGGTGAAGTTAGCGATGTTGGCCAGCTCGACGCGGCGGTTGACGGTTCGCACTTGCTTATCAATTGCATCGTAAGTGTCGTCGATCGCTTCATCTAGCAAATCAGAAGTTTGGCGAACTTCCAAATAGCCGAGAAGGAGCTGCCTGAGAACGATCGCTTTGTTCCAGAGCAACTCTTCGCCAGGCTCACCGCCGGCGGCTTGCAATTCAAGAATGCGATCGACATTACTGCGTACACCAAGAATGTCTGCCGCTTCGGAAACCTCAGAAAGTCCGCGTAATTCAATCGCTCCAAACACTGCAAGCGGCATCACCGACTGCCCAACTAATAAGCATGCGAGAAATAGTGCAATTAGCCGCGCTGAAATGACAACCTGCGTCATGGGATTCTTTGAGTCGATGCGGTCGTTGAAGCTTGCCAATTGAACCATATGAGCTCGCGATTATGTTCTTGGCAAGATTGATCCCCAAAGCGAACCGCTCGGCACTTGCTGAGAAGTTAGTAATGCTATTGAATTACCTAGCTTCCACTTCGGAAATTTCCAGAACCAAACAAATTCACTATGAAAAAACAAACGGTGGCAATTCTCGTTTCGGGTTGCATCGCATCTTTAATATGTCTATCCACGCTAAACCTGTCCGGGCTAGCAGACTCAGGTTCGTCGGATGGATCGATGACGGGATTAAAAGCTGGAAGCCTGGCTGTTCTCCACAAACAAGCGCCTGACGCAAGCGAACTTGTGAAGAAGGCTGAGGCGTATGTACAGACAGTCAAAAGATCGAAAGAAAACTCTCCTTTGCCGGGGAAGTTGGAACGCGCAGTTCAATACATAGCGTACGGAAGCGCAAATTCGAGCGCCGCACAAATCAAGAGTGATATTGAGCTGCTGGAAGCAATCGCCAGGGAGCACAAAGAACCGAATCAGGAAGATCTGTCTCCGCTTCAAGAACGCTACAAACAACTGTGCGTAAAGCTGGAAGAACAGGTC
>JBGAVL010000452.1:0-2798 GCA_044228145.1 Obscuribacteraceae bacterium (SeqCode) | reverse complement strand
GTCACCTGCGCATAGAAGAACTAGAGCTGAGAATATGAATATTCTAGTCTAACCTTACATTTCGGAAAAATATAGCCCGAAAGACCATGATTTCATGTGAAAACGGCTGTTTAGACTACGGTTTTCACTAATGCAGACAGCTCTTCACGGGTCGGCAATGCCTCCCAGGCTGTCATCGAGCGAGTAGAAAGGGCGCCTACCGCATTGGCGATAGTAAGAACGCGACGCCAATCCTCGTTATTCAGTTTGTACAAATAGTCGGCCTGACTTTCTTTGCTTTCGCCTGCGCAATTGAGTAACTCTGCGATCATTCCGGCTACGAAAGCGTCTCCGGCTCCCAACTCAGATACCGAATCAGCCGGTAGGGCCGGTGCAAAAACGTCTTCTGCGCTTCTGGTGATAAGCAGACTGCCAAAGGCACCCAAGGTGACAATCAGGTTCGGTCCTGAAACATCGCCGTTATTTGAAACAGAAAGAAATCCACTCAGTTTTTTGCCCATTGCAATTACTTCGTCGGATGCTTTCTTTGTCGATTGATCGAGCGGGTCGACAATTGTGGCTGAAAGCGGCTTGTTTGGCAGCATTCCGGCCGTATGGCCGATTTTGCGCTCGTGTTTTGCCTCTGTGAGATTTTCCTTTTCGAGGGCATCGGTCCAGAATTCCAGTTCGCTCAAATTGACTTTGACGATATCTGCGGTTTTCAAAGCCGTAAGAGCGAATTCTCTGGCTTCCCTGTCTTCACCGGTCGGAAAGCCGGCATCGAATGATATCGGTACCCCCATTTTTTTTGCCATCTTCAGCGCCTTGATCACGGCATGACGCCTGGGCGCAATTGTCAGCGAAATGCCTGTCGCATGAAGGAAAGTGGCATCGGCAAGAGACTTTTCGTTTACTTCATCTTCAGTGAGAAGGTGGCTGGCGTTGGGGCGAGGCCAGTTGAAGAAGCTGTACTCCTCGCGCTCATGGCGAAAGACATAACACTGAGCAGTCGGGCTGCCCTGATCGACAATCAAGTCATTCAAGTTGACGCGTTCATTCTGAAGCACCGAATCAAGATACTTTCCATGCGGATCATCACCGCGCTTGCCGATCAAACGCACTTCCACGCCCAGGCGCGCCAGGCCGATCGCCACATTGGAGGCGTTGCCGCCCAGCGAGCGAACAAAGTCTTTTGCGTCAGTAAAATCCGTACCGACCTCGGTCGAAATCCAGTCAACTACAACTTCGCCGATCGTTACCACCGACATCTTTGCTGAATCCTGAGGCTCATGAGTAAAGCTCGAGCTAGGCCAAAACCTTTTTGTGCTGGCTGATGACATTGGGATAAATGTCGAAAGCCGGCTTGATGACGGGAAGAAGAGCCAATGCTTTGGCAACCGGGCCGCGCGCCATGATCTTGCCGCTAACAATCGCAAATGGCACATTTACTTTGCCGAGCCAAAAATCATGGGCAACATCGGCTTTCATGGCCATTTCAACAATCGGTTTGATTTGTTGTTTGCCGACCGAGACTTTCATTTCTTGGCCGTCCGAGCAGTCGACGGTGATGCGTCCTTCCGGCTCGCGATATTGAAATTGCACTATTAATTTTGATTGCAAAAGCTTTTGAGACATGTCAGGGTCTCTGCCGATGCGGGCCCAAAGCTCGTTCATCACTTCTTGAAGCTCGTCAGTATTTGCGAAAAACTGCATCAATACGCCCTCTCGTATAACCCTTTGATATCTTCCGGAGAACACTCTTTCGGATTGAACATTATGGCAGGATCCGAACCTGTTAAAAAGGCTAGTTCTTCAATGTCGGCGCTCTTGAGCTCGGGCACGCCCGCATCCCGCAGCCGTCTGGGCAAGCCGCAGTCATTACAGAGCTTCTCAATTGCTTCGACAAGCTCTGCTGCAGCTACTGAATCTTTGTTGGAAGTGGACATGCCTACCAGCCTGGAGAGCTTGGCGTACCTGGCTACGACTGCATCCATATTGAATTGCATGCCGTGTGGCAGAAAGATGCAATTGGCAATACCGTGATGAGTGCCGAATTTTGCTCCCACCGAGTGGGCGAGGGCGTGCACGACGCCGACACCTGAATTCGTGAAGGCCACTCCGGCCATAGTGCTGGCCACGAGCATTTGAGAGCGAGCTTCGATGTCGCCACCGTCTTTGGTGGCAGCGCGCAAATAATCGAAAATCATCTTTGTAGAATCAATGCACAGAGAGTCGGTGAAAACCGAGTTACTGATCACAGCGGTATAGGATTCGACCGCATGCGTAAGCGCATCGAGTCCGGTGGCGGCTGTGAGCCTGGTCGGCAGCGAAACAGTAAGGAGCGGATCGAGAACGGCAACGGATGGCGCCAGATAGCGGCTGCCGAAGAGGAGTTTCTTCCCTTCCGCTCTGTCTTTTACCATCGCTACCATGGAAACCTCGGAACCGGTGCCTGCCGTGGTTGGCACCGCCACCAGTGGCAGCAGCTGTTCGGCGATATTGTTCAATCCTTGATATTCCAAAAGCTCACCGCCCAGGGTAAGGCAGATGTTGACGACTTTTGCAGTATCCATAACCGATCCGCCACCGATTGCCACTATGCAATCGCATTCTTCGGCGCGGGCCACATCAGCGGCCTTGTTTACGCAATCGACATCTGAATCAGGCGGAACTTCATCGAAGACGACATGATGCATATCGTCGAATCCTTGCAGGATCTGCGCAACGATCCCCGTCTTCACTAAGGGTTTATCGGTGACTATCAATGCGCGGCTGCCCGCCAACTCCTTGACAATGTCGGCGGTGCTGCTCGCAACCCC
>JBGAVL010000451.1:0-2804 GCA_044228145.1 Obscuribacteraceae bacterium (SeqCode) | reverse complement strand
GCCAAACTCTGGAGCGCTGAATTGATCCTGATGGGGCCGCACGGCAAGAAAGGGATTGATAAATTTCTTCTGGGCAGCGTCGCGAAGGCTGTGGTTCCACTGGCACCTTGCTCAGTTGTCCTGTTACGAACTGCTAAAGGTAAAGTATCGGCGGCAATTTCAACTGCCACCGATACTAAAACAAGTCCTCAGTAATACTCCTGGCGATCAGCTTAGGCCTCCGGCTATTGGACTGCTTGAGGATGCTTAATGCGTTATTTATGTCTAGCATGTGATTTCGACGGGACACTTGCTTCTGACGGGGTCGTTCCTGATGATGTGCTGCAAGCGTTAACGCGTGTCACTGCTTCAGGAAGAAGCTTGATTTTAGTGACGGGCCGGCGCCTGGAAGATCTATTCAGGGTTTTCAGTCACGTTGACCTTTTCGACTACCTTGTCTGCGAAAATGGTGGGTTGCTCTACAGACCATTGACCAAGGCAGCAAGAGTTCTGGCAGAGCCTCCTGGCAAGAAGTTTGTTGACGCTCTGCGTGAAAGCGCAATAGTGCCGGAGATTGGAAAGGTGGTAGTAGCGACCTGGCATCCAAATGAATCAAAGGTGTTGGAGATCGTGCAAGAGTTGGGGCTCGATATGCACATTTCATTCAACAAGGGCGCGGTAATGATTTTGCCGCCAGGCGTCAATAAGGGAAGCGGGTTAGAAGCAGCCCTTTGCGAAATGGGGCTATCTGCCCACAACGTCGTCGCGATCGGTGATGCTGAAAATGATCTTTCCCTGCTGGCTGCATGCGAGTGCTCGGCAGCTGTTGGCAATGCATTGCAGTCGATAAAGGATTATGCTGATATCACACTCAAGCATGATCATGGAAAAGGTGTTGTGGAGCTGATCGATAGATTGCTCGATAACGACCTCATTGATTGCGCACAGCAGTTAAAACGACACAAATTTTTGCTTGGGCATGATTCTAACGGTGCGCAGGTTGGTTACCCGTCCCACGATTTCAGGGTTCTCATTGCAGGTCCTTCGCAAAGCGGTAAGTCGACCGCGACAATGTCTGTCCTAAAGCAATTTGCATCGGCAGGATATCAATATTGTGTCATCGATCCGGAAGGAGAATACGACAGCGCTCCGCGTGCCGTCACTATTGGAAATGAGCATTATGTACCGGAAGTTGAAGATGTTATCAGAGTATTAGCCAATCCGGACGATAATGTGGTCGTCAACTTGCTGGGCGTGCCACTGAATGAACGAGCCGGATTTCTCGCTCGCATCTTTGCCGCAATTCAATACATGCGCCGTGTGAACGGTCGCCCACACTGGCTGGTAATTGACGAAGCTCATCATATGTTGCATCCGTATTGGGATCAAACGTTCGAGCCTGTCTGGCATGAGCCGGGAGCCGTAGTTACTGTCACAGTGGATCCTGGAGAGATTTCTAAGACTGTGCTCGAGAGTATGGATCTGGTTCTTGCGATTGGAAAAGACCCGGGGCACACACTGAGAACCTTTGCCGGAATCGTCGAACAAACATTGCCCGATATTGATACAGGACAACTAGGTTGGGGAGAGGCTTTGGCATGGTTCAGAGATGATTTTGGCCCGCCATATAAGGTAGGCATGGTCTCATCACCAATGAAAAAATATGCAGATGGTAATTTGGGTTCGCAGAGAAGCTTCTACTTTACTGGTCCGGCAGGCAGGCTGAACATCAGATGCCAAAATCTCATTTTCTTTATGCAGGTCGGTGAGGGAGTGGATGAAGAAACCTGGCTCTACCATTTGCGCAGAGGTGACTATTCATCATGGTTCCGCAATGTAATTGGAGATGAATGTTTGGCCGGGGATACGGAAAAACTTGAGCAGAATCATGAATTGTCAGCCAGTGAGAGCCGGTCAGCGATAAAGATGCTGATTGAAAGGCGCTACACGCTGCCACTGCATGTATTGGTCTGATTTGCAAAACGAGTATGTGCACAGCGTCCGCAAACGATTTTGTCGGTGGGCAAACATGACTAAGCGCATCTGCAACAGATGCGCTTAGTTGACTTGTTTTGTTCGGCCTGCTAGATAACTGCTCCAAGCAGTTAGCCGGCTTTGATCTGGATTTTCTTGCCATTGCTTACGGCTTCTTTGCTTTTCGTCAAAGTCACCTTAAGAACGCCGTCTTTATATAAAGCCTCAATGGCATCCTTCTCGATCGCGCAGGGCATCGGCAATACTCGATAGAACGAACCGTAGCTGCGCTCCATCTTGTAATGGTTTTTGTCTTTTTCTTCCTTCTCGGAGCGTTTTTCGCCTTTTATGACCAGGGAATTGTCTTCAAGACGTACTTCAATGTCTTTCAACTCAACTCCCGGAAGCTCTGCGGTCACTTCGACCATCTTTTCATTGTCTTTCATGTCCACTTTCGCATTGAAATCAGACACAGGTTCCAGCCACGATGGTTTGTGAAAACCGCGCGTGAAGTCTTCGAATAGTCTATTCATTTCTTCTTGCAATGAGAAGATAGGGTTTTCTCTGCGGGGAGCCAGCGCGGTCGTTTGCTTCTTTTCTTCTTTGACAGGCGTTGTGGTCGTCATGGTTTTACTCCTTTATTTCGATAAAAATATGATGCCTGTGTTGCGGACCAAGCACGCAACCTGCACATATGTTCGCTTAGTTGAGGCAACCGTCACATCTGTATTTCGGCTGATATCGAATATCCAAAGTATGATTGGACAACCGATGTGGAATGAATTAGAAGCTAATACCTCAGACCGATATCGAGCTGCCTCCTGGCGTTTAGATTTAGAGTGTCAAGTCAG
>JBGAVL010000450.1:0-2886 GCA_044228145.1 Obscuribacteraceae bacterium (SeqCode) | reverse complement strand
CTTTGTTGTCGATGCAAGGAATGAGTGCCTTCTCTTCGCGATCGATAAGAGTGACAACGGCACTGCGCAGGTCTTCCATTTTGTTTTCGAACTCTTCTTTATCCATATCTGCATACAATCGCTGCACTTGCGCCAAATGCAGTTTTACGCATTCATCATTTTCCTTTAGTTCGTCTACCAGTGAAACGTCTTCAGCCATTTGTGCGGCGGCCGGGAAGTATATCGTTTCATCGACTCGTGAGTGCTCTGCCAGTTGCACAGCTAATTCTTGAACGATGTTTTCCTTTTCTTTGACATCGCTGGCAATATCATACTTATGCAGAAGTCTTTTGATATCGTCGTGATCTTTTCGAATAACTTCGCACGCAGATGCCGCTTTTTTCTTAGCCATTTTGTTTCCTCCCGGTCAAATAATTTCTTTCGACTGATGCTTATGCTTCTGATTTGTTTTGGACGAGAAGGCGCCCCAGATGAGCCTTTAGCCTCTCCAGATGCCGTTCTTCATCGTGTTTGATTTCGACAAGCAGCTGTGTCAGATGTGTGTCCGGTTGGACGTCGGAAAGATATCCCACATACGCCGCTAGAGCTTTGGATTTGTGATGCATGATCGAGATCAAATCATAAGTTTGATCGCTGAGCGGAAAACGCTCGGTATTTGAAGTTGCCATCATAATTTTCCTCAATTCGTCGCTTAATAGGCAAGCGCAGTCGTCTGATTGTTCCCGCTCACTTCAAACGCCCTGGTGGTTTGGATTCAAACTATCTGTCTATCGAAAGTGTTTTGATTGCGGGCTGGTTGGCGGAAACTAGTGCCGAAAGTCTGGCTTAGCTGGGCTCGGCTTAGCGGTGGAAGTACAGAAACTCTGCCAGGGTGTCAGGACATGGCAACGGACGATGCCAGAAAATGCTTTCTCCGTCAGGCAATTTTCCGACTGCCGCCCATACGCTCACTACAGGACCGGCATTGCGGGGAAGTTCTTCTTCCAGCGTCATTACCATATTTGGCTTCATTTCCTGCGCACAGTGAATTAGCTTGCTTTTCACGTCAAAAACTTCAGGGTCGGACAAAGGCTGAAAGCCTGATAAATGCGCCCCTAACACTACTAAGAGCTTGTGCGCAGTTATATCCGCTTCTGAGGCACCAGCGCCAATATAGTCTTCCATTAACCAAAATCCTCGCATTTCCTCGATTCGATATTTGAGGGACGCCTCCTGCATGCGATGGTTCCTGCTTTTAATGGCTCCATTACTCAGATACATCAATTCTCATATTGAATATCTATCCTTTATAGAGTCCAACTGTCGGGCGTTTCAAGCCGGGGTTTTTCGGGCAATTGCCGCTGCAAACCGCGTAAAAGCCCAGTTTTTCGTAAATCCGAACTCCGACTTGGGAACTTTTAAGGCATAAAACGGCTCTAGACAGGCACAAATGAGGATTGGACACAATATTCAGCGCCAGGACCAGCCTCCTCATGGATCCGATCCGGGCGCCTGAATGAACGAAGAGGAATTCATTATGCATCAAGCAGTTGTTTGTATTGCGCCGAGTATTACGGACGCCGAGCGTTTGGTAGATCAACTGAAAGACTCGGGTTTTACCGCCGACGACATTTCGCTTATGATGCCCGACTCTTATGGAGCCCAGGAATTGGCATATGAAAAGCACACTAAAGCATCGAGCGGCTTCATGACCGGCACGATGTTGGGTGCAGTCTTGGGTGGCGTGCTTGCCTTCTTCGCACAAAGTGGAGCCTTTGGCTCAGCGCATCTAGAACAAGTTATCGCTGCCGGTCCGACGATGGCCGTGTTGGCTGGTATCGGAGTATTTGGTCTAGCTCTCGGAGTGATTGGCGCACTTTATGGAATGAGTCTGCCTACATTCGAGGCTAAGAAATTCGAGCGCACCATGCGCTTCGCTAACACACTCATGGCAGTTCATACAGAGAACGAGAAAGAAGCTCGTGTCGTAGAAAAACTCTTCAAAGACTTCGGTGGACTTGAAGTCCAACGCACGACAGAAGTGTCGATCAAACGACCCAAGACAATGGAGCAGAGCGTAATTGAAGCCGAGAAGCGTAAAGCAGCCTAACGGCATCAATAAAAGTGTTCGGCACGGCTAGCGCACCCGAGGAAAGCATACCTCCAAGGGTGCGTTAGTTTTTGGGAATTATGCACTTGACGGACGTTCCCAAAAATGGGAACGTGGAAGCCATGAAACCGGCACTGAAAGCAACAGGCAGATATTTGAGGCTTGTGTCGAATTGGCCTCCTCGTCCAATTCGCGACAGGAAGGCTCATCAAGCTGCTCTAAAGGTCTTGGAGCAATTGGCTTCAAGCGATATGTCTGCTGAAGAATTGGACTATTTCGAGGTCGTTTCGCTCCTTGTTGAAAGCTACGAGAGAAAAATCCTCGAACCTGACTCCCAAGCGCAGCCGCATGAGATTCTTGAGTTTTTGATGGAAGAGAATGGGCTGCGGCAAGCTGATCTCGTTTCAATGGTCGGTTCTCGTTCTCACCTGTCCGAATTTTTGGGTGGTAAACGTAATCTGAGTAAGTCGGCAGCGGCAAAACTTGGGGAGCGCTTTAAGGTCCGTCCAGAGATTTTTCTGCCGCGAATCGGCGGTTAAGTGTTTATGCTTCAAGTGGCGTTTTGACTCGCGTTTGAGTCATTTCCATCCATGGCTAATCCAGCTTCATGAGCCCGTTTCTGACCAGCTGCTTAGCGCCTTCACGATAACTGAGCGGTGACAGCTTGCTGCGATTCGTGCGGAGGAACTTTATCACCGAATGCGGTGCCTTGTAGCTGTATTCACGCAGAGCCCAACCAATTGCTTTGCGGATGAAGAATTCTTTTTCGTGCGCTCGTCTCAGACAGAAATCGTAGA
>JBGAVL010000044.1:0-26753 GCA_044228145.1 Obscuribacteraceae bacterium (SeqCode) | reverse complement strand
GGGGTTGCCGGCGGCAAGGTCGCCACCTGCGTGGGCGGCGAATAGGCCGGCTGAGCCGGAACATACCTTTGCTGCGGCGGCGATTCTTGAATTTGGGCTTGAACCGGCATGGTCGGATTATATGCAGGCGGCGAGTAAGCCGGCGGACTGTATGCCGGCTGCTGCGGTTGAGCCGGCGCATAGACCGGCTGTTGAGGCGGAGCACTGCGCATTGTCTCGGGAGGCGGATTGTTCATGCCGGCCAGCTGCACATCATTGTTGATTGGCTGGGAGTCGCCGATGGCGGCTGCCCGTTTTTGGGCGTCGGAAAAATGAGGATTGCTGGGCGGAATGGCAGCCAGGTGCGGGCGTGCGTCGGCGCCACGGCCGAGGTCCATCAAGCAGAGGGCCAACTGATAGTGGGCGTCAGGGTCCTGGGGCTTGACTCTCAGAACTTCCTGAAAGCGCGGCACCGCCTCTTTCAATCTTTTCTGAGACTGGAAAAGCATGCCCAGGTTGTATTGCGCGTCAGGCAAATTTGGATCGATGTCGCAGGCGCGGCGGAAGAAGATGATGGCCGCTTCCGTTGAGCCTTGCTTATAGGCATTCAACCCGAGGTTGTACATGCTTATGGCTTGCTGGTTGGTCTGTTGTGCCAAAGCCATTTGCACAGAAAACGCCGCAGACAAGGTCAGGGCCAGTAATATCTTTCCATTTGCCATTTTCAATATGTCTCTCATCAGCTACAAAAGCTCATCATAACTATATTTCCGAGGTGCGCGCCTGTGCATCGATTTGAATTCCATTCAAGCAAGTCGCCTGAAACTCGTTGTCCGCAAGGCTCCTTTTTTTCCGCTCCTCGTAATATGCTCTAAGAAGTAAGTAGAACTGGGTATATATCTCATTACTTCTAGCACGCACACAATTATGGCAGGTGGTTGTGGTTCAAAAGCGCTCTCTTGCCTTATTTCGTTAACAGTTTTAGCCGAAAATCGGCGCCTTCAGCAGACCCAAAGGAAACCCGTTGTCATGAGAACATTAGGACATATCATTACCTCGGCAGGTGTCGCATCGCTGAGCTACTGGCGTTATCGTTCGCGTCCGGCGGCTCTGGCGAGCTTTTTTGCCGGCTGGCTCATCGACCTGGACCATCTTGTTGACTACGTGCGCGCGCACGGCTGGAAGCCCAACTGGGCACGTTTTAACGAAGCCGCCCACGAACATTACAGCGGCAAGCTCTACCTGCCTTTGCATTCATACGAACTTTTGGCTCTTTTCTTCGTGTTTTTCCGCGGGCCTGCCCGCCAGCCGTACCGCGTCGGCGTAACTGTCTCGATTCTTACGCACTTGCTTCTGGATCAAAAGTGCAACCCGGGCAGAAAAGCATCCACGTATTTTTTAACTCATCGAATCCGGAAGCGGTTTGACGCTCAACAGATTTTGAAGTGATAATGTCGTTTTTCTAGGCACCGTGTTCAGCAGGAGCAGCCTTTGTGGAAAACGCGTCGTCATTCCGGCTGAAAAGCTCTGATTTTTTGCGCCTGTTTTTCGATTGCCGAAAAACTGTCGCGTTGAAGCTTTGTACATTTTCTGCATTTTGTGCACTTTGCGCAATTGTTTTGGGGGTGTGCGTCATGGAATTGCCAGTTTTGGCTGCCGGTGAGTCCGCGCCCGATGCCTCCACGCTCGCCGACAATGTTCGGTCATGGAACCCCAAAAAGAGCCTCGTCTTTGTGGTTGGAGTTTTGCGTTGGAGGGACAAAAGCTACGCGCAATTCACCCCCAAAGCACGCCGAGACGCACAATTGGTAGAGTTTTTCAAAGCACAAGGGGTGCCGGAAGAAAACATTGTCTATCTGGCCGACGCAGAAGGAACTTTGTCGAACATAGAAGACAAATTTGATGATTTGCTGGAGAAGTCCAGCGAAAACGACACACTCTTTTTCTATTATTGCGGGCACGGATGGCTGGATAACTCGGGCGCAGGCTATTACGCCAACTATGATGTTTCCACCAACGACAATGCGATATCGACCAAAAAGATCGCCTCCAAACTGAAGAAAAACTTTCGCGGATCGCAGGCTTTATTCTTCGCGGACTGCTGTTCTTCCGGGTCCATCGGCCTGGCTCTAAACAAGCAGCCCGGCAATTATGCATTCGGCATGGTGACTTCGGCGGCGCCGCCTGTCAGCTCGACAAGCAACTGGACGTTTTCCCAATCTTTGCTTGATGCTTTGAACGGGCACAAGTTTGTAGATGTAAATTTGGATGGTCAAGTATCGTTTCAAGATCTCGCTCAGTATGTGATGCAGGAGATGAAGCAGATCGACAATCAGGTTGCCGGCGTGGACAGCGGCAATGGCTTTTCACCCAACTTCTGTCTGAGCAAAGTGAACTTTCCCAATGAAGTGATCCCTCGACTGGTCGAAGTGAAGGTAGGCTCACGCTGGTGGAAGGGCAAGCTGATGGAAACCAAGGATGGTCAAGGACGGATTCGCTGGGTGCAAATCGGCTACGATACGCCCGCTGACGATGAGTGGCGTGCCATGGAATCGATTCGCGAAATTGGCGGTGGTGAAGTAAATGGTTTGGCTCCCGCCACCACCCGCAGTGACTTCAAAGTGGGTGATTCTTGCGAAGTTCTTTGGAAAGAAAAATTCTATCCCGCCAAGATACTGCAACAGCGCGACAATCAATACTATGTGCACTACGACGGATACGGCTCCAGCTGGGACGAATGGGTCGGGCTGTCGAGGATGAAGTAGCTACTGAAGCAGGTTGTACTAGGTTCTTAGGGTTTTCATTTAGTTGATCTTCATCTCACTTATCCTTGCGCTGTCCGGCGCGGAAATTTTTCGCCAATGACACTAGATTGTCATTTATCCCCCCCTAATCTGGACGCACTGGCAACAAAAATCATAGCCGTCAGATTCAGAGGGTTAAACCAATGGGCGAACGTCATGCTGCACCGCGTGCATTTGATAAGACGAGTCAACATTCATTCGGGGAGACTTGTACTCAGGGAACTCAATTAGATGCAAACTCATTTGATGCCTATGGTATTAAGCGGGAAAAAAACAGCCAATATACTGAAACTGACTATCCAAATGGGATATCAATGACCCGATTCAAAGAAGGCGACTTTGCGATTGGATTTCCTGCTGATTACAAACATCATGAAGACAAAAATGGATTGTCGAAAATCACGGATAAGAAAGGCAAAGCTGTTGCTTACTTGAGCGCCGATGGAAATCTCCTGGTGCCGGCTGGAGACAAGGTCTTGCAAGAGGACAAGAATGCGAAAGTTTCGCTGACCGAAACTTCCTGCTACAAGAAGCCGGCGGATGCGAAGCATGAGCACAAGGCGAAAGTGATCGAGATGCCTGAGATGGTCATAACCGGGCGTGTTCCGGAGCCGAAAGTATTTGAAATGCCTGAAATGGTGATCACGGGCCGAGTTCCGGAAAAGAAAGTAATTGTCATGCCGGAACTGGTGATAACTGGGCGAGTTCCTGGCAGCGACAAAAAAGAGGATACGCAACGCAAGGCGCCGAAGAAACCTGAATCAAAGCCATTCAACTGGAATTCCGATGATCCGCTCGAAGGAATTGACGTGTCCGGTTTTTAGATTTGAAACGACGGGGAAGTCGAAAGCAAAGCCAATTCTACTACGAGTAGAATTGGTTTTCCTTTTCGATGCTTCCGGGATTAAGGCAAAACCGGCGCGGCAACTGGCGAATCCGTAGATTAAGAGAGAGCCGATTGGTTTGGCATTACTACTCTTCCTTCGAAGCCGATTCAATTGAAGCACTCACTGAACTGAGCGCTTTCAACTCTCGTATCGGAAATTTCAAGAAAGCAGACGAGTATGCAAAGAAGTTAGTCGAGATGTGTTGAGTTTGTTTTTGCCGAAGACCGAATGGATGTACCGAGTAGAAAGTTTGAAATTCCTTTGAACGTGAACTCGCCATAATCATCGACGGTAGCTGTTATTTCACCGGGATATCCTGCCTCGAGATACACTCCTATACCGCCACTCAAAAGCTTTCCCTGGTAATCGTTGCAGGTAACCGAAACGCCACCGCACTCGCCATTGAAGTCTGGTAGCGCTGTGCTTCTCCAATGCTGCGGAATCGTTCCAAGTTTTACTACACTATCCTTGCAGAACACCTGTACGTTCGAAATTGGCTTGTTGCTGTTGTTTTCGACGATAACTGAAAACAGTAGCGGCGGTAATACTCGCAGTCGCCCATAATGAAAAATTGAGAGGCACACAAGAAAAAGTCCGAAAAAAGCTACAGACGACCCGATACCAAGAATGATTCGTCGCTTCTTCATTTTGTCCCACTGTGCAGATTAGGCAACCGATTAATGAATTGGCTAAATATAAATGTCCAATTTCTTGGCCAATTATGGCCAATTTTAGCCAATTATGACCAATAAGGCTTAAAACCTTTGGGAGCCGTACGAGCACTCGTTGGGGGTGGGGGAGCCGCCGCGGGTAGATAGTAAGAAGAAGTGACCCTGGTTGGCTGGGTTAAGGTGGGGAATTGTCATGGAAGATCCGTCGCACTTTAAGATCCAGAAGCGCACTGACGCACTGGACTTTAAATCTTCGTTGCTTGGTCCAGAGAATACAAAGTACCGTAAGACCTTCTTTTTGACGCTCGGTATAGGAGTGTTAGTCGTTGGTGTTTTGTTGGCGATCTGCAGGGGTGTTGCAACTGTGTGGCTTGGTTATGTCGTGCCAATGCATCTGGTAGTCATCACAGCGATTCCGGCTTTGCTAATCGTTTTACTTCTAGTTGGGGCTGAGCTTTTTCTCAAGCCTAAACCGCTTTCGTCTGCAGAGCGCGATCGGTTCGCTTCGCTTAAGGGTGAAACGCCGGAAGAGATCAAAGAACTCATCGGTTTCAATTTGCGCACAGGCAACCGCGAGAAAGCTAATGAGTGGGCGGCAAAAGCTCTAAAGTTTTCGGAGAATTCCGAAAGCAAGAAAATCACTTAGTCTTGGCAGCAAGTCTTTTTTTAGCCTCAACGGTAGGAGCGAAATTCTTGTGTTTTTCGCTCCTACCGTGATGCTGGAAACGCCCTAAAAACGGGAAATTTGGTTTCAGCATGTAAGTGTAAGGAAGGACGGAAGGCGCGAAACACTGAGCCTGTCAGAAAATCATCAATGACGGATGGAGCGAAATTCTTGTGTTTTTCGCTCCATCTGAAAGAGTCGAAAAGGAAGGCACACCCGGTTTTTTTGAAGATTTCCGCCCCTAATTTTTCGAGTGCCGGGTGTCAACACTCCAGTTAAAAATGTCAATGAACGGTGATCGGTGATGCGTCAACTTCAGAGATTGTCGAAACGAATTTTTCTTGCGGCCATTGTTTCACTCTGCGCGGTTTCATCAGTGTCCGCAACCGAGCTGACCATGTTTCCCGGAAAAGTCGCTGCCCTCAAATCTCCCGATGGCATGCATGAGGTATTTGACGTAGATAAAGGTTTTTCCACTGACGGAGAACAAAACCGTGAGCTTTATGTTCGAAGGTCAGGTAGCAAAGGCAAGCAACGACTTCTTTCCTACCATCGCTGTGTTGATGTAGGCTGGAGCCCGGATAGCACTGCATTTGTAGTTAACGATAATGCCGGAAGCAATTTGGTTATTCCGCATTTGTACACGGTGAATGACCTCACGCATCCAGTGGAAATAAGTCCACTTCTGATGGATGCCTTGCAGGATAAGAAAGACAAATTTGACATCGAACATAGCGAGGTCTTTTTATTGGTTTTTGCCAGTCGCTGGATCAATCAGAATGAGCTTGAATTGACGGTCAAGGGGGCTGGGCGAAACGTTGGCCTTTTCACGATCTCGTACGCGTGGGATTTGAAGAAGTCATTCAAGAAATTGAAACGAGTAGATGAGCACTAGCGCGGAAGTAACTTGAATCTGGTCGGCACGAAAAGAGTCCGCAGCAAAAAGCAGCAGCAAAAGGATGACGCAGCAAAAAGCAGCAAGGGAGACGCATTGCGTCTCCCTTGAAAAGTGGCTTGCAGCCTCTTAATTGTTGCATTTGCGATTTCGGCATTTGCGATTCTGCGTTTGCGAAATTTGGGCGGGCGACGCATGGCGTCGCCCCTACAAATTTACGCAGGCACGTTGAATGAGCCTTCGCCGATCGGAGGATAGATATCTTCTTCCTCTTCCTCTTCTTCCTGTGCCGGTGTATGGCCCTGGAAGCCAGTACCTGCTGGAATGAGGCGACCGATGATGACGTTTTCCTTCAAGCCGCGCAGCCAGTCCTTCTTACCTTCAACCGCAGCTTCCGTGAGGATACGGGTTGTTTCTTGGAAGGATGCAGCTGAGATGAAGCTTTCCGTGTTCAAGCTGGCTTTGGTGATACCGAGCAAGACCGGTGTGAATGTAGCTTCGCGAATTCCCAACTGTCTGCAGCGTTCGTTTTCTTGATCGAGCGTATAACGCTCCATCAATTCGCCCGGCAGCAAGATGGTTTCGCCCGGCTCGTCGACACGCACTTTGCGGGTCATCTGGCGAACGATAACTTCGATGTGTTTGTCGGCGATTTCTACACCTTGCGAGCGGTATACGGATTGGACTTCGTCCACCAGATACTTCTGCGAGGCTTCGATACCGAGCAAGCGTACGATGTCGTGCGGGTTGGGCGGTCCGTCGGTAAGAGCCTTACCGACCGTGACTTCTTCACCGTCTTCGACAACGATGTTGAGTCCGGCAGGAATGATGATTTCTTCTTCTCCGGCGTCCGAATAGACGACATAGAGACGGTGAGTGTCATCTTCCGTGACCACTTTGGCGCGTCCGGCACGTTCTGCCAGGATGGCATTTTCTTTCGGTTTTCTGGCTTCCAGAAGTTCTTCAACTCTCGGAAGACCCTGAACGATGTCGCCGGTTTTTTGTCTTTCGAAGATCAGTGTTGCCAGCAAATCGCCTCTTTGTACCAGTGATCCGTCTTCACTCTGCAATTGAGTGTTGACTGAGATCAGATACGGGCGCCCTTTTCTGACAAAGTAGTCTGTGCCTTCGATTTTGACGACCTGTCCGGAGACGGTCGACGGAGTCGATTTGGTGAGCGGGTCGCCTTGTTTGACGAGATCGCCTTCCTTGGCTACGGCAGCGCCTTTGCCCTTGTGCACGACTTGTTGTTCTTCCGTGATGAGCAGGATTCTGCGTTCGTCTGTCTTGGACAGTTGGACGCGGGCTGCACTCTTGGTCAAAACTTGAGTGGTGGCAACCGGTGCTTTGGCATCTACGATATCGCCGTGCTGAACAGCAAGGAGAGTGACGTTGATGTCGTGCTCGCGGCGCAGCAGGATGTTTTCTTGAACGACGATGTTGAGGTCGTCGGTGATTTCCACCGTGCCTTTGAGGGTAGCCAGTTGTCCTTGCATTTGCAGAACCAGAGACGTGCGTGTCAGTTGCGCGCCTTGCAGGTTGCGAACTTTTTCTCTGTCGCGGAACAGCAATTGAGTGACCGAGCGCAAAGAAATCTTTTCGTCGGTTGCTCTGTGTTTGAACTTCGTCTCACGCGGCTCGATCCAGTACTCTTCGACCGGACGGACGAGCAGTTGCATGGTGCCGTCTTCTCGCTCGATAACGTTGACGATCTTGCGATCTTTGTACTTCATTCCATCCAGAATTTCCGTACCCGGATCGACGATTTGACCTTCTTGTACTTTTACATCGGTCGGATCGTTGATGGAGTGCAGGTCGCCCGGACGAATGATTACTTCGTGGATGATATCGTTGTCGGCTACGATTTCGACAACACCGTCCATGTGAGCAAAGACGTCTTTGACCACTTCCTGTCCGGCTGTGACCAGCTCGCCGGTTTCGCTCATCTTCAATGAGCTGTCCTTCGAGATGAAGTGCACTTCTTCCGGAACGAAGAGCACGCGACCTGGTTTGGTCACTACTCTGCGGTCATCGATTTCTACGCCGTCGTAAATGATTTCACCACCGGTAGTGACGACGTTGGTGCCGTCTTCAACAAGTTCGGCGATGATCTTGCCGTTTTCGACAATTTCGCCTTCGCCAATCTTGAGCGTGTAGGCTTCTTTCTGCTTGTTGACTCTCCAGGTGTAGCCTTGTTTGGCGCCTTCGAGCTTGGCATTGCCGGCGCCGACAGAAGCGATGACGATATTCATCTCTTTGCCCTTGACCAGGCGAGTGACGTTTTTGCGTCCGCTCTTAACGACTTCTGTTTCCAATTCCGGTCCGAATCTGACTTCACCGCCGTGTTCGGTGGTGATTTGGATTTCGGCAAGAACATCATGCGAATTTACGTCTTGACCGTCTTTGACGACTACGTGAGCGCCGGACGGCAAGTTGTATACGTCGCCTTCCAGTACCCAGATGATACCGGCGCGGCTGGCGGTGCGGGAGATGTTGCCCTGACGGTCGCGTTTTTCGTCAGCCTGGAAGCCGGCGAAGGCGACACGACCGGAGATGTCTGCGGTGATGTCTTTGGTGGCGCGCTCGGTCAAGTTTTTCTTCATGCCCGGCGGATCGTACTCTGCTACGACCTGTCCGGCAGTCACTTCAGATCCCGAAGGAATCATCAGCAAGGCGCCTACAGGCAGCGCTTCTGAATGTTCTTTCTTCTCGTTTGCGAATTTGACGGAGCCTTCGCGGGTGGTCTGCTCCACGATGTCACCATAAGCGGTGCGCACCGATTTGCAAGCGATCTTGAAGGTGAATGTGCCATTCAAAGGAGCTTTGACCTGAATACGGCTGGATCCACCAGCGACGGCGCCGCCGGTGTGGAATGTTCTCATGGTCAGCTGTGTTCCAGGTTCGCCGATGGACTGCGCGGCGATGATGCCGATCGCTTCGCCCACGTCTACCTGACGCTTCGATGTCATCGAGAAGCCGTAGCACTTCTGGCAAACGCCGTATTGGCTTTCGCATGTAAGAGGTGAACGCACTTTGACGAAAGGCAATTTCTTGAAGAGTTTGGAGTGCTCTTTGCCCCAGATAAGAGTGATGGACTCGCCGGCCTTGGCCACGACTTCACCGGTTTCAGGATCGACCATGTCCAGAGAGATGCAACGTCCGACGACGCGCTCTTCCAGGTTGACCACTTCCTTGTCGCCCTCTTTAATCGGGCGCATGTCTATACCGCGTATGGTGCCGCAATCGAGATCGCGGACGATGACGTCCTGGGCGACGTCAACCAGACGGCGGGTCAGGTATCCGGAGTCGGCTGTTTTGAGCGCTGTATCTACGAGACCCTTTCTGGCGCCGTAGGAGGAGATGATGTACTCGGTTACGTTCAAGCCTTCGCGGAAGTTTGCCTTAATCGGCAAGTCGATAATCTGACCTTGAGAGTCAGCCATCAGTCCGCGCATGCCGACCAGCTGTCTGACCTGCGAGATGTTACCCCGGGCGCCGGAGAAAGCCATCATGTATACGGGGTTGAGGCGGTCGAAATTGTCGACTACTTCTTTTGTCAATTGGTCAGTCGTGGCAGACCAGGTGTCGATAACTTTGTTGTAGCGTTCGACTTCCGTGATTTCGCCGCGCTCATAACGACGTTGCGCTCCTTCGATTTCCTTTTCGGCAGCGGAGATCAATCCCTTCTTCGCTTCCGGAACGTCGAGGTCGTCAATTGAGATCGTTACGCCGGCTTTGGTGGCGAACTGGAATCCCAAATCTTTGAGAGAGTTGGCAAGTTCGGCAGTGCGTGCAGTGCCGTACTTTTCGTAGACAGCAGCCAGCAATTTGCCGAGCTTCTTTTTGTCCACTGTCTCGTTGATGAACTCCATTACTTCTTCTTTTTTAGGCGTCGTAACCATGGGTTCCTCTTTAGGTGCTTAGTTGATTAGCGTAGATTCGAGGTTTAAAACTTCGTTGGAAACTGAGTTGTTTTGCGTGGCACGCTGCGTTCTGGCAGCGTGCCCCAGCAAAACTAATTGACAGAAGCGATCGCGCTGCGCACAACTTCATTGAAGATGATGCGTCCCGGCGTCGTTTCGATTGTTTGCATGCCGCCTTCGCGATCGCGCACTTTGATTTTGGCGTGCAGATCGACAACACCGGCTTCATATGCGGAGCGCGCATCAGCGAGACTGACGAATCGCATTCCGGCGCCGCGACATTTCTTCGGATCATCAGAGCCTGGCTTTTCGATAGTCAGGTAATAGATGCCCAAAACCATGTCTTGCGTCGGTGTGATCGTCGGCTTGCCGGTTGCCGGAAGCATGACGTTGTTGGAGGCGAGCATGAGCATGTGTGCTTCTGCTTGCGCTTCAACCGAGAGCGGTACGTGAACGGCCATTTGGTCACCGTCGAAGTCGGCGTTGAATGCCGTACAAACGAGCGGGTGGAGCTGGATGGCGCGACCTTCAACCAATACCGGTTCGAAGGCTTGAATGCCCAATCTGTGCAGAGTAGGAGCGCGGTTGAGCAGTACCGGGTGTCCTTGAATTACTTCTTCCAGGATTTCCCAGACGATTGCCGAGCCCTTTTCAATCTGCTTCTTGGCAGATTTGATGTTTTGCACAATCTGGCGTTCGATCAATTTATTGATGACAAACGGCTTGAACAGCTCGAGGGCCATTTCGCGCGGCAGACCGCATTGATGCAATTTCAATGTCGGACCGACGACGATAACGGAACGGCCGGAGTAGTCAACGCGCTTACCGAGCAAGTTTTGACGGAAGCGGCCTTGTTTGCCTTCAATGATGTTGGAAAGCGATTTGAGCGGACGGTTGTTCGGTCCCACTACAACGCGACCACGTCTGCCGTTGTCGATCAAGGCGTCGACCGCTTCTTGAAGCATGCGCTTTTCATTGCGGACGATGATTTCGGGAGCGCCCATTTCGAGCAAGCGTGCCAAACGGTTGTTACGGTTAATAACCCGTCTATAGAGGTCGTTCAAATCCGACGTTGCAAAACGTCCACCGTCCAACTGAACCATCGGGCGCAGGTCAGGCGGTGTTACCGGCAGAACATCGAGAACGACCCAGGTGGGATCGGTGTGCGAGTTGAGCAGTGCCTCAACCAAACGCAGTCTCTTAATGATCTTGGCGCGTTTTTGCTGAGAACCGGAAGCTGATGCCAGCTCGTCTCTCAGTTGCTTGGACAATTCGCGCAGTCCCGGCAATTCCAGAAGTCTGCCTCTGTCGTCCTTGTTGTCCGGTCTTTCATAAACCGGACGGGCAATTTCATTCAATAATTGTTTGATGGCTTCAGCGCCGATGCCGACGTCGAACTGTACATTTTGATCGTCGATCAAGCGCTCGTACTCTTCTTCGGAAAGAAGCTGGTACTTGTGCAGATCAGGCGAGTTGCCCTGGTTGGTCACTATATAGGCATTGAAATAAACTACTTGTTCCAGATCGCGCAACGGTTGATCGAGAAGCAAACCGATGTAACTGGGAATGCCTTTGAGGAACCAGATGTGCGTAACAGGCGATGCCAACTTGATGTGGCCCATACGGTGACGGCGCACTTTGGAGTCGGTAACTTCAACGCCGCAACGTTCGCAAGTGATACCGCGGTGACGTACGCGTTTGTACTTACCGCAATAGCATTCCCAGTCCTTCGATGGTCCGAAAATACGCTCGCAGAAAAGTCCGTCTTTTTCTGGTTTGAGAGTTCTATAGTTGATCGTCTCCGGCTTGGTTACTTCACCGTGAGACCAGCTCAGTATGCGCTCCGGAGAGGCAACACCGATCTTTATATAATCAAACCTGTCAATACTTGTAGACATCGTACCCGAAAGACCTCCAGAACATTTGGCTTCTCAGCCCTGTCTTTGTGTGTGGCCAGTGTGTCGCCGCTAAAGCGGTTGGGACATCGAATTCAATCCTTCTTATAGGGACGAATTCGAGGGAACAGTCCGAATGGGTTGATTGCACATCCGCATTCGGACCGTCCGTTATTTCTTAGAAGTCGTCGTCCGCGGCTTCGTCATCTGCAGCGTCTTCATCAGCTGCCGGTGAATCACCGCCGAGGGCCGAAACAACGCTTTGCATCAGACTGGAAGCGGCCGTTTCCGTGCCTGAGTCTGAATCGCTGTCACCGTCTGCGTCGCCGATCAAATCGTCGTCGCCTTCCGAAACTGCAACCACTCCTTGAGGAATGGACTGCTGTCTCAGTTCGGCAAGCTCGGACTCGATGCCGATCTCACCAAACGGACTCATACGGCGCATGCCGCGCGGGCGTACTTCTTCCACTTCAGTCATCAGGTCGACTTCGATTTCACCGCCTTCGCGTGTGCGTTTGGCAACCGAAACGTCGAGACCGATTGATTGCAATTCGCGCACCAGCACCTTGAATGATTCAGGAATGCCCGGACGCTTCAGGTTTTCACCCTTGACTATGGACTCATACGCTTTGGAGCGACCATTGACGTCATCTGACTTGATGGTCAACATTTCTTGCAGTGAATAGGAGGCGCCGAAGGCTTCAAGAGCCCAGCACTCCATTTCTCCCAGTCTCTGTCCGCCGAATTGCGCTTTACCGCCGAGAGGCTGTTGCGTAACCAGCGAGTAGGGACCGGTCGAGCGAGCGTGGATTTTGTCGTCGACCAAGTGGACCAGCTTCATCATGTAGATTTTGCCGACGGTGACAGGATTGTCGAAGGTGTCGCCTGTGCGTCCGTCTGCCAGGATGACTTTGCCGTCATCACCGACCCACGGTGCTTCAGCCATCTTCTTGCCCTTCTTGATCTCGTCGTGGACGAGCATAGAAGAAGCTTCCTTGGCGTGCATTTCGTCAAAGGGCGGCACTTCGTAGTGCAGACCTGTGAGCATTGCAGCCAGACCGAGCAGTGTTTCGAATGTCTGTCCGACATTCATACGGCTCGGCACACCAAGCGGATTGAGAACGATGTCGACAGCCTTGCCATCAGGAAGGAACGGCATATCTTCAACAGGAAGAATCTTAGCGACGATACCCTTGTTGCCGTGACGTCCTGCCACTTTGTCGCCGACCGAGATCTTGCGTTTTTGGGCAATGTATACGCGAACAACCTTGTTGGCAACAGGCGGAAGCTCGTCACCTTTTTCGCGGTCGAACACTTTCACGCCGACTACCCGTCCGCCTTCACCGTGAGGCACGCGCAGTGAGTTGTCGCGAACATCTCTGGCTTTTTCACCGAAGATGGCGCGCAAGAGTTTTTCTTCCGGCGGATGTTCGGATTCGCCTTTCGGTGTGATCTTGCCGACCAGAATGTCGTCAGGATAAACACGCGAACCGATTCTAACGATGCCGTTTTCGTCCAGGTGACGCAGCGATTCTTCAGAAACGTTGGGCACTTCGCGAGTGATTTCTTCCGGACCGAGTTTCGTTGAACGAGCGTCGATTTCCAATTTTTCAATGTGGATGGAAGTCATCACATCGTCATAGACGAGGCGTTGGCTTATAAGGATGGCATCTTCAAAGTTGTAGCCTTCCCACGGCATGAATGCCACGAGCAGGTTGCGTCCTACCGCCAGTTCACCACTCTTGGTGGCAGCACCGTCGGCGATGACCATGCCCGGCTTGACGTCTTGACCGACTTCAACAATCGGTTTTTGGTTCAAGCAGGTATCCTGGTTGGAGCGCTGGAACTTCGAGAGTCTGTATTTGACCAGTCTCTTGTCTTTGGTGCGCACGTGAATAGCAGTCGCCGAAACATATTCGACTTTGCCTTCGATATCGGCAACAACCACCATCCCCGAGTCACGTGCGGATTGTTTTTCAATTCCGGTTGTGACGTAAGCGCGCTCTGTTTGAATCAGAGGCACGGACTGACGTTGCATGTTCGAGCCCATCAAGGCGCGGTTGGCATCGTCGTGCTCCAGAAATGGAATCAGAGCTGTTCCGACAGATACGATCTGAATCGGTGACACGCCGACATAGTCGACTTGCTCGGGTGGAGTTTCTTCGAATTCGGCTTTGTAGCGCACCGGCACAAGCGGATGAACGAAGTCGCCGTTGTCTTTCACAGGCACATCGCCCGGTGCGACACGGTATTTGTCCTCTTCATCAGCGGTCAAATAATGAATTTGATCCGTGACCTTGCCGCCTTCAACCTTTCTATATGGTGTTTCGATGAAACCATATTCGTTGACGCGAGCATGGGTAGCCAGAGAGCCGATCAAACCTGCGTTCGGACCTTCCGGTGTTTCGACCGGGCATATGTGTCCGTAGTGGCTCGGGTGAATGTCGCGTACCGCGAATCCGGCCCGTTCTCTCGACAAACCGCCCGGTCCAAGTGCAGACAGTCTGCGCTTGTGGGTCAGTTCTGCCAGTGGATTGGTTTGATCCATAAATTGCGACAACTGCGAGGAGCCGAAGAATTCACGGATAGCAGCAACCAATGGCTTCGTATTGAGAAGGTTGGCTGGTGTGAGCGTGTCGACATCTTGCAATGTCATGCGCTCGCGGACGATTCTTTCCAGTCTGGTCAAACCAATACGGAACTGGTTCTGAAGGAGCTCCCCTACAGATCTAATACGACGATTTCCGAGGTGATCGATGTCGTCGACTTGACCGTCGTCGAAGTGCAAGCCGATCAAATAGTCGACTGCAGCAACGATATCTTCGCGGGTGAGCGTGCGTTGAATTTCAGAAACAGAAAGACTGAGCTTCTTATTCAACTTATAGCGGCCAACTTTGCCCAGGTCGTAGCGCTTATCGTCGAAGAAGCGGCTGTCGATGATCGACTGTCCGCCTGCAACAGACGGCGGGTCGCCCGGACGCAGCTTTCTGTACACTTCAATAAGTGAATCTTCTCTGGACTTGGTGGAGTCCTTTTCCAGCGTCTTCTTGAGGAAGTCGCGGTGACGGAAAAGCGATTCCATTTCCGAGTCCGAATAGCCCAGTGCTCTCAGCAGTGTGGTTGCCGGGAGCTTTCTGTTCTTATCGATTTTGACGTAGATGACGTCATTGACGTCGGTTTCAAACTTCAGCCAGGCGCCGCGGTTGGGAATGAGCGTCGCTGAGAACGTACGCTTACCGTTGGTGTCTACTTCACGTTTGTAGTAGATGCCGGGGCTTCTGACGATTTGCGAAACAATGACGCGTTCGGCGCCATTAATAATGAACGTTCCGCGATCGGTCATCATCGGGATGTCCCCGACGTAAATTTCTTGCTCCTTGATTTCACCGATTTCGCGGTTGACCAGGCGCATCTGAATGCGCAGTTTCTTTGTGAAACTGGCGTCGAGCTCTCTAGCTTCTTCAGGTGTCTTTGGCTTATTCGGTTCGGTATGGTCTTCGAACGTGTAATTCGTCAGGAAGTGAAGCTCGAGTTTGCCCGTGTAGTCTTTGATTGGGCTGAATGCTCTGAGCTCTTCACCGAGACCTTCATCGATGAACCATTTGAACGAACTCTTCTGAATTTCTGCTAAATCGGGCAAGTCGGCGATGCGTGAGCTGCCGACCCCGAAGGTCTTGACGCGCTCCGTTAACTCTAAAGCCATCGATTACCTCTGGGTTCTTGGTCGGGGACCATTGACAATATGCAAGCACGGCGATTTGCTCGCACAGACCAATGCGACGTTGGTACGTGAGCGCAAACCGGAATTTGCAACTATACGTAGCTACTAATTGTATTGTCAAACAATTTGTTGTGAATGTTGAAGTCAACCCTTTGGGCATTTGTCGAGTTAAATGTGACTCATAATGCTCGAGTTAGTCGAGCCGACGTCTCGCAGAATTGATTAAATTTCGTTAATTATATTGCGGCTTTGTATTGAACCATTCTTTTGTAGTGAAAAAACGCTCAGATTGCCGGAAATGATCGATGGAACTATTGCGCTTTTGCAATTTGCTTCGATCGCAGCGGCACAGCGGGCTGATCCTTATCGGGCGCTGCCGTTGCAAGTATGGCGATAATTTTGGGGAATTGAGTGATCATGCGGTTTCTATTCGAATAATATCGGCTGCATATTGAGAACCGGTTGGCTGTATGATCACTTTTGGGGATGGAGCGCTGCTGGTGTTGCGTGCGGTCTTCAAAACCGTTGTGGGGCAGATAAACGCTGTCCTGGGTGGGTTCGATTCCTACGCATCCCCGTATGTTGTCAAGCGAAATTGTCAAGAGAAATGACGATTCGCATTCCGAAAAATTCCACAGGTGGGGGCTTTACAAAGATTAGCGGCCACCCATAATTAGTTATTGGAACTTGGCGTTAATCTAGAAAGTCGGTCTTCGTGAATTCTCAAACAGGAGCTTTAGCCTGGCTCGATCAGTTTGCAGGCTACTTGGAAGTAGAAAGAAATTACTCTTCCAATACGATCAGAGCTTATCTCAACGATCTTCGGCAATTACTAACAGCGGAAGTAAGTGAAGTCAGCGAAACAAACGCTGCCGGGTCAGTGGCGGCGCAACAACAGGCGATTCAACAAAATGATGAATCAGCTCCTGCGCCTGCTGCCGAGAGCGGCGACGAAATAGAATCATCTGCTTCTCCTGAAGTAGAAAAGCTGAAAGCTTATATCCGCCAGATGCAAGAGCACTACAGCCGCCCAACCGTGGCTAGAAAGATCTCGGCAATTCGCAGCTTCTACCGTTATCTCCGACGCGAACATTTGATAGAAGAAGATCCTTCCAAAATGGTGCGCGGACCTAAGCTGGCCAGACGGCTTCCTGCCTGCCTCGACAGAGAAGAGGTAGCAAGACTTCTGCAGGCACCGGATCAATCATCACTGGGTATTCGCGACAGAGCACTCATGGAAGTTCTCTACGCGACCGGAATGCGCGTTAGCGAGCTGTGCAGCTTGCGCGTCAAAGACTGGGATCCGGCTCAAATGGAAATGAGAGTGATCGGCAAAGGCTCCAAAGAGCGCGTCGTTCTTCTCAACCAGAGTGCCGCTCAGTGGCTGACTTCTTATCTGGCTAGTCACTGGAGCCGTCTGGCTGGTGGACGTATCCCGCAGGCAGAGCATCCGCTTTTCGTAAGCCGTCAGGCAACCAAGCTGTCGGCGCGCTCAGTGCACCGCATTGTTCTTAAATATGCTCGTAAAGCCGGCATCAACAAGCCGATCACGCCGCATACCTTGAGACACACGTTTGCAACGCATCTTCTGGAAGGCGGAGCCGACCTGCGTGTGGTGCAAGATCTTCTCGGACACACAACCATCAGCACAACGCAAATCTACACGCATGTGACTATGGACCGCCTCCGCAAGGTCTATATGAACACTCACCCCAGAGCGTAAGAGCGTAAGTAGGGTCGGATAAATAAACTGTAGGGGCGATGCCATGCATCGCCCTTGCGCTTTGTAGAGGAGCGACGCCATGCGTCGACCGCGCCTTTCGCCCGCCTTTGCGTCGCCCAATGTTTACGCAGCATGGGTAAATAAGCTCATTCTTGTCTTCATAGTTATAATTACAGCCAGGAAGAGTAAACCTTCGTGTGAAAGTACATAAGGGCATCATCTAAGAATGTCAGGTCAATACTTCCGGGGATTGTGAGGGAATAAATTGGCAGCGCGCCGATCGAAGGCGAAGGGTAACAAACAAGGGGGCTTCAGCCGCTTTGTCGGCAAAAGCACGCGCCTGATGTTCTTTTCCGTACTGGTTTGTGGTGCCATCGGACTGGGCTATTTCGGGGCCTCTTTGTTTCGCCAGTTGCAAGATTTGCCCGACATAACGCTTGTAGAACGTTATGAACCTATTGAAGCGATTCAGGTTTTCGATCGCAACGATCACATGGTGTGCACCGTGGAAGGTGACGAAGACAGACGCGTCATTCCACTCAATCAAGTCTCCAAGCAGATGCAGCAAGCCATGCTCGCCGCTGAAGACCACCACTTCTACGAGCACCACGGCGTCAATTACATGTCCATCGTGCGTGCCTCTCTGGTCAACCTGCAAGCCGGTCACGTTAAGGAGGGTGGCTCGACCATCACTCAGCAGCTTGTGAAAAATCTTTTCTTTACGGAAGGCATGCGCACTTTCGACAGAAAGATCAAAGAGGCGTATCTGGCTAATTCTCTGGAAAGCAAATATCCAAAAGAACGCATCCTCGAGATGTATCTCAATCAAGTTTATTTCGGCAACAACGCCTACGGCATCGAACGCGCCGCTTCGCGATATTTCGATCGCTCCGCAGCCAGTCTTTCTTTAGCTCAATCCGCATTTCTGGCCGGACTTGTCAAAGCACCGTCGGAATTGGGCTCGAAAGAACACCGCCAGGAAGCGTTTGAAAGACAAAAGGAAATAATAGACAAGATGGCCGAATACGGCTACATAACTGCTTCTCAGGCGAAGTCAGCGAAAGCAGAGAAATTGATTTTCAAGAAAGGCATCAGCCCGCTGCAGAAATATCCTTATTACATTGCCCAAGTTTTGGAAATTTTGCGCAGCGAATTCAGTCAGGCCGAAATGCGAAAGCAGGGTCTTCGCGTTTACACCAATCTCGATCCAAAAGCTCAGGACATCGCCGAAAAAACGCTCAACGAGCAGATCAAAAAGGCACCCAAAGGTGTTTCTCAGGCTGCTCTCGTGTCGATTCAGGTGCGAGACGGCGCAGTCATTGCCATGGTCGGCGGTGTTGGAAATTTCTGGAAAAACCAGTTCAATCGTGCCACCAACCCGCACACTGCCGGCTCTTCTTTCAAGCCGTTTGTCTATCTGACCGCCTTTATAAAAGGTGTCTGCAACCCGGATTCCATTATCGATGATGCCCCACTTGTTGTTAAACAGCCATGGGGGCTGCCGGACTATGCTCCGAAAAATTTCGACCATAAATTCATGGGCAAGATTCAAGTGCGTAAAGCCTTGGCCCTTTCACGCAACGTGCCTGCCGTCAAAATTGCCAGAGAAGCCGGCATGGAGAGCATTGTAGAAACAGCCCGCCTGGCCGGTGTCACATCAAAGCTTGATCCCAACCTCTCTCTGGCCCTGGGCAGTTCTGCCGTGTCGCCTCTCGATATGGCCGCCGCTTACTCCACATTTGTCCGCGGCGGTGTTTCGATCAAACCGCAAATGCTCAGACGCATCGAAAACAATCGCGGACAGGTCATTCAAGTTTTCGAAGGCAAATACGACAAGGTCTTCAACATGCAGCCGGTGGCCAAGCTTGTCGACGTGCTGCAAGATGTGGTCAAGTATGGAACCGGCACCGGTGCCAAGCTTGATGACAGACCGGTGGGCGGAAAAACAGGCACCGCCGATGAAGGCAAAGACATCTGGTTTATCGGCTTTACTCCCGATCTGGTCACTGCAGTTTGGGGCGGCAATGATGAAAACAAGCCAATTGCAGGCCACAACGTCACTGGCGGTGTTGTCATGGCAAGGATCTGGAAAGAGTACATGAAGGCATACTATGTCGCTATTCCGACTCCATCCGGCACCTTGATCACGCCGTCGCCGGAAGAGAAAGAAGACAAACCTGACGATGGAAAATTGGCCAAGGACGGAGACTCGACTCCACTGCTATTGCCCGGTTTGAAACTCAGCTCTGATGAGCCGAAGCCGTCTTCTGATGCCGCTTCCGCTAAGCCGGTCGAGATGGCTCAGCCCGAAAAGGCAAAGCTCGACACGTCGGCGGCGCCAATTAGTTCGGCACCGGCGGTGACACCAGCACCTGAGCCTGCAAAAGAGACCCCGGTGCCTGCACCTGAGCCTGCCGTCGCGCCGTCAATTGCTCCCACCCCCGCTCCTGCCCCGGCGCCAGGAACTACTTCGACTTTTGTTGTTCCTGCCCCAGCGGCCTCGCGTTCGAAGTATTCACCTTATGAGCCGAAGCCGTCCTTTTCACCTGCACCTGTGGAAACTCACTGAGATGCCGCCCGGGCAGTGCAATTACCCCAGAACCTGCGGTGTAGCCATTGAGTCTTAATGTTGCGGAATTGACCCAGTCAAGCCAGGCAATGAAAGACTATACGTTGCTTTCGATCATTACTCTGGTCACGGTATCGCTCTGGCAAATAGGTCTTGCTTTTGTCTTTCTGCAAAGCGGATTAGCCGCACATCTGGCTCGACTTGTCGAAAAAGACAGTCAAATGCAATTCGTGCGGGCGGCGACATATGTATTGTTTGTGCTGGTATACCTCTTTGTTTTATCCCTGCCGCTCAAGGTCTTGCTGGAATTTTGTCCGGAAAAGGCTTTTGCACTTTCATCCGACACTGCTTTTTCCTACATGGTATCGAAAGTTCTGGATTTCTTTGGCATTCTTATGCACACGATTCCAATTTTTGCTCTGTCCATGGTGTTTGTAAAACGTTTTCCACGACGCTGGGGCTTCTTAGCCGGCGCCTTGCTTGCCGCCGTCTATGCGCTGCAGATCATCTTGATGCCCTACTTTCTAGAAGATAACAGCGGCTATTTGAAGCCGTTGAACAGACCAGACGTGCAAACGCGTGTCGATGCAATTTTCAAAAAGGCAGGACTGGAAGGCGCAAAAGTTCTCGTGGAAAATGTTCCGCAAAGCAAAAAACTAAATGCCTATGCTACAGGCGCCGGGCCTTCATCGCGTTTTGTTCTCTATGAAACCGTGGTGAAAACCTTGAGCGCTGATGAAATCGAGTCCATGATCGCTCACGAAATCTCGCATATAAAGCTCAATCACCTCAGTCTCAATTTGTTCTTCTGCAGCGTTTTCCTTTTTCTTGCTCCCGTAATTGCCCAGTATGCAGCACCGTATCTGATACCGCGTCTTCCGGCTAAATGGGAAATCCAAAAAGCTTACGATCTGCCGACAATTGCTCTGGTATTTTTGGCTGTGTTTACGTTCAAGTTTTTCACTTTGCCCGTTGAGAATTATTTTTCCAGGCAATTCGAGCGTCAGGCCGATCAAAAAGCATTGGCTCTTACCGGCGACCCGGAAGCCTTCGCTCGCCAGCTGTCCAGTTTTGCGCGCGCCAATCTCGACGATATGGACCCGCCCGCCTGGGCCGTAATCACACTTTATTCTCATCCTTCAGTGAAGGAGCGGATTGAGACTGCGCTCAAAAACACGCAGCCCTCATCACCGTGATTATGTCGAACTCCGACCTACCAGTTCAGCTACTCAGGAAGCTATGAAAGCTTCTGAGCCGATTTCCAGGGCTGTGTCGTCGCAGCAGTGATCTTCTTCGTAAGCAGCAATGATTTCGTCTCGCTGCTCTTCGATGCATGCGATTTGCTGATTGAGCGAAACAATCTTTATGCGCGCCTTATCAACCAGATGCTGAGTATGTCTGATCGCCTCATCTCTGGTGATATGGCTGAGACCGTAAGTGGCCTTCAAATCCTCGTTCTTTTCATACTGACTGAGCTCGTCCAGGAGCAACATGCAGTAGGTGCTGTTTTCGGCTACTTCCAATGCCAGCGCATTGAGCTTCTCCTGAAACTCGGATATCAGTCTCTTTTGCGCCAGTCTCGAAAGCCCCGAGAAAGAGTTTTGACCCGGCTGGTACGACGGTGGCGATGCCCCCGGTGGACTTTTAAATTGAAGGTCTCCGTTAAGCAACGAAATAGAGCCATCCAGCCTGCGTTCAAACGATCCGCTCATCTGTTCGACCTCCAATTGGAAGAATTGCGGTGAATTCTATTCCTATCCTGGTTGCAGGCCTACTAATGGCATGCCGATGAAACCGCCATTCTCTGCGAAATAATCTAAATTTTTTTCTTTTTTCTCTTGATATGGCAAAAAGACGGGTTGTAAACAGGCGAGGTTGTCATAAGTCTCTATCGAGGCTTAGATATATAGATGGTCGGGCATACTGAATTGTCGGAAAATTTGCGTCACTAATGAGGGATTTCGATGTGTTGTTCTGCCTGGCCGGCATCGTTTAGCAAAACCATTACCGGAACCTGGGAAGTATTCGTCGACGGTCGCGTGAATCATGTTCTCTGGTATCAAAACAATGTCGGTAAGATTCATCCGAGAAGAGTCGATACGCTTGAATGGTGTGTTGGTCGAGTTGCAAACACACGTGATTGGTTTCGCTCCTGTGAAAGCCCGATGCGTGAAACGAGTATTTCGGTCAGCCAGCTCGTGAAGGCTGTGGAAGAGAAGACTGGTAAACCTTTTCCCTATCCGATTCCGCCGGAAATCATTTTTGGGGAAGGTAACTGTTTGATCATTCCTTTATTGGGCACCTGGGAATCGATCAAATTGATGAATACCTTGCAGACGGCAGACTTGCTGGACGATATTGTCAAAGCGCTCCTGCCGCCCGTTCCGCCGTTCTCCGGAGTGGTGTTCGAGAGTATTCAAGAAAGAAGTGCCGGCGGTTTGGTTTTTCTGCAATTCGATATTTACGATATTGTGCTTGCCGAGTTTGCATCAGACATAGCCGCTGTTTTGCCACAAATTCAAGAATCGAAAAGACCCAAGATCAACCCCCAGGTTTTTGACACTTTCAATTCCTGGTACCGCTGTCCGGTTGCACTTTGTTGTTTCAATACAGCCGACAGCGGCACTGCAAAGCCGCTTGGTTTTGCCTTCGAGCCTATGTATCCTGACAAACTGGTCGTCTACACAATGGACGGACACGAAGGCGGACCGCCCGATCCGACAGCCGATGTCAAACTAGATCACGATATTTTCGTGGGCAGCTATCTGATGAAAGCGGAAAAGTTTGCTCGTGTTCGTTACACCAATCCGATTCCAGACAGCCTTAGACCATACATTCTTGAGGACATCCTTGGCGCTCATGTAGAACGTCGTCTGGAAAATGGCGACATCATTTTCTCTACTGAAGCAGTTCGTGCCGGCGTGCTTCAAGGCATTCGCTCCCTGCCGCCATTCGGACCCCACGAGTTACCGCGTCAGGGTCACACAGTTACCCGGCTCTCGGAATATAAAGCATACGCATAAAATCCTGCTCGCTAATGGAGGTTTCAATTATGTGTTGTTCTGCATGGCCGGCAGCATTCAGCCGCACAATCACAGGCACCTGGGAAGTGCTTGTAGACGGAAAGGTCAATCACGTCCTCTGGTACCAGAACAGAGTCGGTGGTGGTAACGGCGGCAATTCCCCGGTTTTCAATGTCATCGTTAACGTTGCGATGAAGCAACCTGATTGGCGCGAAGCATGTGCAGGTCCAATGCAGGTGAACAACATCAGTGTCAGGACAGTTGTTAAGGAAGTGGAGAGGCGAACAGGCAAGCCTTTTCCACATCCAGTGCCCGCTGAATTAATAGAAGGCTCAGGCAATTGCCTGATTATTCCGTTGGTGGGCAAGTGGGAATCGATCAGATTGCTGAATACTTTGAAGACTGAACACGTGCTGGACGATATCTCACTAGCGCTTATGCCTCCCGTTTTGCGCAGCGCACCTCAAGCGGCTGCCAGCGGAGCGTCCTATGGCGGTATGGGCGGATTGATATTCTTGCAGTTCGATATTTATGACATCGTGCTCGCCGAGCGTGCAGAAGACATACCTTCTGTGTTGCCGCAGATACAGGAGTCAAAGCGCCCTCTGGTAAATAAGGAAGTCTTCGACTTCTTTAGCAAGTGGTATGGATGTCCGGTTGCGCTTTGCTGTTTCAACTCACAGGACAGCGGTACCGCCAAACCGCTTGGTTTTGCATTTGAACCGCTGTATCCGGACAAGCTGATGGTTTATACACTGGATGGGCACGATGGAAAGGCGCCCGAGACGGCAAGTTTGGTGCAGGTAGACCATGACATTTTTGTGGGCAGCTATCTGATGAAGGCAGAATCATGTGCACAGGTAGATTATCGCGATTCACTGCCGGACGACTTGCGTCCGTACATTCTCGATAAAGCTTTGGGTGTGTCCGTAAACAACAGGATGGAGAACGGAGACGTCGTCTTTTCGACAGACGAAGTGCGCGCTGGCATATTCCGCGGATTTCGCGCCGTGCCTCCTCTTGCTCCCGGCACCGCAGTTAGAATCGGGCACATGGTGACGCGCGAAGCTGAGTACGCGACTGGAGCTTGGAAAAACAGATAGGCTAACGTTGCTAACGTACTACTGTCACCATATATAGGTAAAACACCACGATTGTCATCAACCACAAGATGCCTAAAACCTTATAGAAAACGTCTGTAGCCTGTATGGCGCGATTCTTTCTACGCGGGTTGTAGCATTCCGGGTGCAGTCCGTCTGTTTGCCAACGCGGAAGGGGTCTGGCGGCAATATTTCTGTTTAATCCGGCATTCACGGCAAAGCCGCTGCCTGTCATTGTTACTGGCATAGTCTTTCGTCCACTCGGTGATGTTTCTATTGTCAACCTCGATTTTGAAACTTTCGTGAGAGCCGAATCAAAGGGCATGCAAATGTTGCGATGCTGACATAATATGGGCGGATTCCGCACAATTGTGTCGTCCATTCAGGTCGCGCCCATTTAGTCTTACCTCAAGACCAGGGAATAGAACATTGGAGAAATTCACCGGTTTGCTTGGTGTGGTTGCCATTTTCGGCATTGCCTTCCTGATGAGCAATAACAAGAAGAAACTCAATTACAGGCTGATTGGCAGCGGGTTTTTGCTGCAGATTATTCTTGCCGTTTTTGTTTTGAAAGTTGACTTTGGACGGCAGTTGTTCGCTGCAATCGGCGACGGTATTACCGCGTTATTGCACTGCTCGGATAAAGGAGCTGAATTTGTCTTCGGACCGCTCGTCAATAAAGAAACAACCGATCGCGTTTTCGGTCTGGGCACTATGATTTTTGCCTTCAAAGTTGTGCCTACAATCATCTTTGTTTCCAGCCTGGTAAGTATCTCGTACTACCTTGGGATCATGCAGAAGGTGGTTCAGGTAGTAGCGCGGGTAGTGTCATTCATCATGGGTGCCAGCGGCGCCGAAGCACTTTCCAACGCAGCCAGTGTCTTTGTTGGGCAGGTCGAAGCACAGCTTCTCATCCGCCCCTACGTTGCGTCGATGACGATGTCCGAATTACTTGCCTCGATGACGGGCTCAATGGCATGTGTCGCCGGCGGTGTTCTGGCTGTCTACATTGGAATGGGCATCAAGGCACAGTATTTGCTCACGGCGAGCATAATGGCGGCGCCCGGGGGATTGGTAATTTCCAAAATTGTCTGGCCGGAAACAGAAGAGTCAAAGACAAAGGGCAAAGTCCAGATTGAGGTGCAAAAGACAAACGCCAATGTAATCGATGCGGCAGCACATGGAGCCTCTGATGGCTTGCGAATTGGTCTCAATGTCATTGCCATGCTGCTGGCTTTCATTGCTCTGATTTATCTGGGGGATATCTGCGTAGGCTTTGTAGGGCGCGGACTGACAAGTATTGGATTGAGCGGAGCCGCGATCGGATTGGACCTCGCCAATCTCACACTCAAAGACCTCTTCGGCTTGTTCTTTGCGCCAATTGCATGGCTTTTGGGCGTTCCGTGGTCAGACGCACCCACCGTCGGCAAGCTCATGGGCGAGAAAATGGCTATCAATGAATTTGTTGCTTACATGGACATGTCAAATCTGCTCAAAAATCCGCAAGCCAATCACCTCGGTCCGGAGGCAGAGACAATTGCAACTTTTGCGCTTTGCGGTTTCGCTAATCTCAGTTCGATCGCCATGCAGATAGGAGGCATCGGTGAAATCGCGCCCAGCCGCCGCGCAGATCTGGCGCGCCTCGGCGTCAAGGCGCTCATTTGCGGCACAATGGCAAGCTATCTCTCGGCTGCTCTCGCCGGACTCTTGACGTAGACTTTGGACAAAAATTGGAAACTCAGAGGAATCTTTCAGTGAAGAGCGTAATGTCAATTGTTATGTGGGTGGCAATCAGTTTGCTTGGCGCCGGGTCGCTGGCCGCCATCGCATTTTCCAATGGCGAGAAAGTCAACGCCGTTTTCCTTATCGTCGCTGCTGTTTCCACATTTGCAGTCGCCTATCGCTTTTACAGCAAGTTTATCGCTGAAAAGGTCTTTCAACTGAGCAATGACAATGTCACTCCTGCAATAACCATGGATGACGGCAAAGATTATGTGCCGACGAACAAGTATGTCTTGTTCGGTCACCACTTTGCGGCGATAGCCGGTGCCGGACCTCTGGTCGGCCCGATTCTTGCCGCGCAGTTCGGCTATTTGCCAGGCACCATCTGGCTTATAGCGGGAGCCGCACTGGCAGGAGCGGTGCAGGACTTCGTGATTTTGTGCGCGTCGATGCGCCGCCAGGGTAAATCGCTGGGGCAGATGGCTAAGGAAGAAATCAGCCCGCTTGCCGGAGTGGTGGCATTAACCGCTATTCTTCTTATCATGATGATATTGATGGCGGTTTTGGCGCTGGTCATTGTCAATGCGCTGAAAGCCAGCCCATGGGGCGCGTTTACACTTTTGATGACGATTCCGATTGCCATGATTGTGGGCGTCTACATGCGTTTTCTCCGTCCCGAAAAAATTCTCGAAGGATCTTTGATAGGTGTCGCTCTCACCATACTTGCAGTCGTCGCCGGAAAACATGTTGCAGGCGATCCCCTCCTGGCACCGCTATTTACTCTGAGCGGAACAAGCCTATCGATCGCCATCATGGCCTACGGTTTCTTTGCCTCGGTCCTGCCTGTTTGGGTACTATTGGCCCCGCGCGATTATCTCTCGGCTTTTCTCAAAATCGGCATCATCGTGCTTCTTGCCGCAGGAATTCTCATTCTTCATCCAGTTCTTGAGATGCCTGCATTGACGAAATTTGCAAACGGACAGGGTCCGCTTTTTTACGGCGACATTTTTCCTTTCTGTTTCATTACCATCGCCTGCGGTGCCGTCTCCGGTTTTCATTCTCTTGTGTCATCGGGGACCACACCCAAAATGATCGCGAAAGAACCTCATGCTCGCCCGATTGGCTACGCCAGCATGCTGTGCGACTCGAGCGTGGCGATTCTGGCCATTATTGCCGC
>JBGAVL010000449.1:0-2984 GCA_044228145.1 Obscuribacteraceae bacterium (SeqCode) | reverse complement strand
TGTTGTGAAAAGCCTCAATCTGGCAGCGAGATAGTGCCTGCACATGACTGAATTATCCGAACGCAAAGTAGTGCTGATCACAGGCGCCACCGGCTTCATCGGTGCAAATCTGGCTCGGCGACTGGTTTCAGACGGGCACTATGTGCACCTTCTCGTGCGCAAGAAAACCAATCAATTTCCCTGGCGCATCACTGAAATAAACGATCAGGTCATATTGGATTTCTACACGCCCGCCGAATCCGACTCCATCGATCGCGTTTTTGCCGAAGTGAAACCGCAGTGGGTGTTTCATCTAGCAGCACACGGAGCCTATTCCTGGCAGCAAGACAGGGCGCAGATTCTGGAATCAAATTACATTCTCACCAGCCGTATCCTCGATGCGGCTGTCGAACACAGCATAGAATCCCTTGTAAATACGGGCACTTCGTCTGAGTACGGGCAGAAAAACCATGCACCAAAAGAGGACGAGCCGCTCAACCCGGTTAGCTATTACGCCGCCACCAAGGCAGGCGCCACCCATCTTTGCCGCTATATTGCCGGCGCTCACAACATCAACATGCCGACACTGAGACTTTACTCTTGCTTTGGACCCTACGAACAACCAAATCGCTTGATGACCAATCTCGTCGCCTGCGGCAACGAAGGTCGCTGGCCAGCCTTTGTAAACGAAAATTGCGCGCACGATTTTGTCTATGTAGAAGACGTCGTCGACGCATACATGCTGGCGGCAAAACGCAAGCTTTCCCAAAATTGCGATCCGGGAGCTATATACAATGTAGGAACCGGAGTGCAAACAACTTTGAAAGAAGTTGTCCAAGTTGCCGCGTCACTAATGAATATTGAAGCCAAGCCGACCTTCGGAAGCATGCCCAATCGGTCATGGGACGCTGAAGTATGGGTTTGCGATCACGCCAGAATAACCGCAGAACTTGGCTGGCGCCCGCAACACAACTTCGAAGAGGGTCTGAAAAAAATGGTCGACTGGTACCGCCAGTCCTCCCATTTGCATTCTATGTATAAGGATCATCTTCAGCCGGCTTGATCTGTCACCGCTTTTGGTGCTTCATTCAGCTGGCTTGATTGGCTGACTGCGCCATCAAGGCTTTGTTCTTAAATGTTATCGGGCGGTCGAATGTCGTTTTGACCCTATCAACCTGGAGCCCGACCACTGTTATCGCATCTGAACTTATGTTGCCGACGACTTCACCGGCAATCTTTATATAGTCGAGTTCGTATGGGTCAAAACCCATGGTGCGAGCGCATGTGGCATCGACTGAAGCAAGGTCGTCGCCGAGAACATAAAAACCCATTTCTTTCGCCGTACCATTAATAGGACCATCGCCTTCCATCGCCACAACAGCATCGACGAACGCAAAGCCAGGTTTGATCAGGTCTTGCAAGTCGAGAATGCATTGCGGTATGCCCCGCATATGCAACAGATTTTTGGGCCATCCATATTTACGGCCGGGCACAGCTCCAAAAAAGTTCTTCATGGACGCGGTCATGCCAACCCAGTGATGGGTTTTCATTTTCGGTACGCTGACCACGACATCCGCGTTCATGAGAGTGCGCGGCAGAAAGAATTGTTTCAGGCCGGAGAACCCTTCTTTCAAATCAAGTGCTTCCAACTCGTCCAAATTTAGATCGACAAAGCGAGCACCAAGCTGTTTGACCATTTTGCCCAGGCCTGTCGCTTCCAGAAGAAACTCAGTATCCCGCATGTGTCCGGGACCTTCGCCGATGATTATGTCTTTGGCGCCAAGATAGTCAGCCAGTTCAAAGGCGGCTTTCAGTGCAAATGGGTTGGTGGTAACTGGGCTGCCCGGGTGAAACTCCACCATATTCGGTTTCAGAAGCACTGTCTTGCCTTTGAGATCCGGCAGGTTGAGTTGCTTTGCGTACTTCTTCAATTCCGGCATCGGATTGTCTTCATACGACGCGCACGGCACCAGCGCCACTGTTGACGGTGTTTTTTTCTTGCGCGCCCTTTGGCTTTCTGTAGGCTTGGGCAGAGGGGCGCCAGTCAGAGTCTTGCCACCACACCCGGTCATCGAGAATGTCGCCGCCGCAGCGACCGAGCCGGCAATAAAAGTGCGCCTTGGTATGGCGCCTCCGTATCGCGCTTGCGAGGCGGACGACTCTTCCTTATTCCTTTGAGTCTGCCCGATCAGGCGTCCGGTCTTGGGGCAACGTTTTTCGCTGTGATCCACTTTTGATTCCTAGATACTAAAAGGCACGCCAAACTTATTTCCCAAAGACATTATGATACCTTCCAAGCTTTAAATCTTGAGCGCGTTGTCGCCCAAATACGCTTGCAGCGCCAGCATCGATAAGGCAGTCACCATCAGGTTAGGACCGAAAGATCCGTCTTCATGCTGGCGTTCGATCAACATCTTGATCGAATCGGAAGCATCGATTCCATAAGATACTTGTGCGATAGCTGTCCAGGCAGTCGACATAGCCGAGCCGGCATAACCTATAGTCTTGCTCAAATTCTTCAAGGCATGCTGCACTGCATCAGCCGATTTCTGATCGGCCAGAGCAACCAACGCTTCGGCAGTTGTCACCACGTATGGAGGCAAGTGGACATTCAGACATAAGTCATTGCCATGGTTCCATCCTCCGGCCTCGCAAGCATGCTCGAGAAGGAAATTATTTGCTCTTTCTATAACCCGCTTGCCGTCTTGCTTCTGAACCGGTTCTGGAATCTTTAAAGCAAGCAGGGTGTAAGCCGTCGGCTCCACCCAGTGAAAACATCCGGGTGACCATGGCCAACCACGAGGGTAATTCAAACCGGCGTCTCCCTTGGAGATCAAAAGCAATGTTTTGGCGAGCGCTCCGTAGAATTCCGTTCTGGCTGCAAACAAATAGCTGACCGCTCTTTCAATCACCGCCGCATGCGCTGCGCCGACGCCGCCGTCTTCTTTAGTGAGAACACGCAAGGCAAGCAACGCCAGACCGCTTGTCCAGTCGGATTTGCCTAC
>JBGAVL010000448.1:0-3013 GCA_044228145.1 Obscuribacteraceae bacterium (SeqCode) | reverse complement strand
CCGACATATGATTGCAGGCAGAAAGTGCTACATAATAAATTTGAGAAACTCCTGAGACATCCAGGAATCAATCCAGGCGCTGATTACGCCGTCTGTGTTATCACCGTGATACTTCTGAATTCGTTGCCTCAGATCTGTCTGCGCGAAAAGCTTTTGCGCCTGCCTGATGCCGTCCAGTGTAATTTCTTCGACGAAAACATGAGCGCCCTCTGTGACCACCCCTGCAATCAGCTCAGGATACTTGGAGGCGGCTATCAAAGCGATTGAGCCTCCGTCGCTGTGCCCGAATAGAATACATTTTTGTAATCCAAGCTTCCCCAGCAAAACTGCTAGCGTGTCCGCTTCTCTTTCCAAATATCCGACGTCACGAATGCGATTGAATGGACTGGATTTGCCGTAGCCCTGCCTGTCATAAACGATGCCGCTGCGGTTCGTCTCGGCGCAAAGTCGCTCTGGAAAGTCACGCCAGACAGTAATACAGCCTAGCGAGTCATGGAGAAACACAATCGGCGGGCGCGTTGAATTGACTTCAATTTTGCGAACATGCAAACTGACGCCATCGATGTCTATATCATCGTCAACTATCTTCAATTGCCTGGATTGACTGTTTGACGTTTCGCTCATAGATTTCCTGTTTAGTTATGCCGCCGGCATTTCAGCAATGACTTCCGACTGCTTGCCAAGGCGGCGTTGGGCTTCTGCAAATGAGATGAGGTTGTTGCGTTTGGCAGCAAGATAGAGAAGGACGACACCACCGAAGGTGCCAACCAACAGACAAACCACACTGCCCTCGGGTCCGAATTTACCGCCGGTAAGTAAGTCAGGACCAGCAATCTTCGCGTCTATCAAGCTCTGTCCGAAATCAGCGCCGGATACATGAGTGCCGAAAATCGGTCCTTCAAACAAATTCCACACCCAGTGCGCCGCTATAGGCATCCAGAGGCTGCGCGTGAAAACATAGCAGGCAGCCAGTGACACTCCAGCTTCGAGCGACAGGAAAGTGCAAAATTGCACTTTTTCACTCAAACCGGCGCCGCCGGCTGCGTTTAGCATGTGCGCAAAACCAAAGCCCACCGACGAAACAATTACGGCAGCAATCGTGCCCCAGCGTTTTTCCATGATATTGAAAGCATAAGCACGAAAAATCAATTCTTCTGTGGCTGCCGCAAAAAGCAGCGTCGCGGCGGCAAGGAATAGGTCTTGACCGGACGTAATCTTTATCGGCTCATAGACGCGCAGCGCGTACATTCCTCCCACGGTCAGCACTGACAGTAGAGTGGCGCCACCAATACCGAGAAGTACATCAATGCCTGCGTCTTTCATCGTGAAGCCGAAATCACGAAATGTGCCGTGTTCGAATTTTCGGATAAAAAGCGCGACCAGGCCGAAACACAAAATCAGGTGATAAATTTCGGTCCAGAAAAGTACAGCAAGCGCGTTCGCGATGCCAAAGCTGCCAAGCAGGACAACCAGATTAGGCTCGGAGAAAATCAAAACGACAAAAAGAATGAGCAGAAAAACGAAAAAGCGAGAGAGAGGAAAAGACCAGACAGCATCAAAAGATTTTTGAATCATGCTGCGTTCCTGCCCCTGCGAATTTGTGTTTCTCGCCGTTCAAAACTCTGAAAGCTCGCCTCTAAAAACATTGAAGGCTTGCGTCTCAAAGACAAATCATAACAAGTAGGAGGCGGCGCATGAGGTGACCAGCCCGGGGTGGCGAGAAAGCGGACCTCTCGCCTTCTTGAGAACCCGGGAAGCATATAACCACCCGCACTGGACTTTCATTTATACTTTTACGGTCGTTCATTAATTGGGGCGGCAAAAGAGACTTACTAGGACGACTGAGCAAGGGAATCATGACCAGCTACCTCCACGTCATCTGCGATTACGCCCCCGGCGACCTGGCGTGGGCGGAAGTTTATTCGGCTTTCAAAGCAAAATTAACCGAGGATGTGCCGCTGCACATGACGGCGGTCCATTCGTTCGACACAGTCAGCACCGGCTTCATCGTCGGTCAATTGAGTTGCGCGACTGCTGATTTGAAGCCGGAAAGTCTGACTATATTTGCCAATTGCGCGCCCAGAAAAGATGTCAAAGAAGCGCGCCAGGACAATGAGGGCGAAGGATTGCTCTACGCCAGTCTGAGAAACGGAGTGCACGTAATTGCAGTCAACAGCGGGCATTCGATGTCCTTTGTCCGCGACGAGATTCTCGAATTGTGGAGCACCGATGCTGAGGAATTCGGCAGCCAGTTTCGCTCACGGGACTTCTTTCCGCGCATCATCGCTCAGGCTGTAAGAGGCGATTTTTCATTTCTGGTGCATAAGCTGGAACCTGCCAAAGTAATCCCGGAAGAGCCAAAGGAAGTGATCGGCTACGTGGACTCTTTCGGCAATCTCAAGACCACATATAGAGAAGGGCATGCGCTACTGAACGACTTGAAAGACGGGCAGCGCATAAAAATTACTATCGGCGCCATCATCCGTGCTGCAACCGTGGCTGCAGGCAGCTTCAACGTCATGGAAGGCGACCTGGCATTCGCCCGCGGCAGCTCAGGCCACGACAGGCGCTTCTGGGAGTTGTTCAAGCGGGGCGGCTCAGCCTGGGAAGAGTTTGCCTGCCCGGCTGTGGGCACAAAAATCAAAATTGACATGACTTACTGACGGCAACCTGTGTTTGGAAGTGTAAAGGAAACCGATCCGGCGCCAGGCTCGGAAGCATGGTAAGAGCAATGTTTTTCAGCGCTTGGAAACCCATGTAAACTGGCGTCGAACAACTTCTTGGCTGCAACAAATCTGCAACAAGGGGTCCATATTATGAATACAGAACGCAGCCGACATAGCGTTCGAGAATGTGTGAAGGGGAAGCTGGGGTTTCGGATTTAACGATCCGAAACTCAAGCGCTTTTTAGCTTCGACGCAAATTTCACAGGGGAAGAAGGGGCGGTGCTTTTGCATCGCCCCTTCGCAATTTGGGACGGGCGACGCATGGCGTCGCCCCTACCAACTCCCGT
>JBGAVL010000447.1:0-3067 GCA_044228145.1 Obscuribacteraceae bacterium (SeqCode) | reverse complement strand
ACTGGAGACGTACCAGCTGTCTGGCTTTTTGTGCTTGCTCTCGGGCCTGTCTGGCGAGTATCGCTTTTTGAATGATGTTTTTGGCATCTTTCGGATTGAGCTCGAGCCAGTCTTTCAACTTTTCAGTCGTGACTGCTTGCACAATTCCCTGTACTTCACGGTTGCCCAGTCTCTCTTTCGTCTGACCTTCGAATTGCGGTTCGGAAACCTTGACGCTGACGATTGCCGTCAAACCTTCGCGGGCGTCTTCACCAGTGAAGTTGGCTTCTGCTTCTTTGATCAGGTTTTGCTGGCGGGCATAATCATTGATAACGCGCGTGAGGGCATTGCGGAAACCAGTTAAGTGTGTACCGCCGTCACTTGTGCTGATGTTGTTGACGAAAGTATAAATAGACTCCGAGTACATGTCCGTCCATTGCAGAGAACACTCGACCACGACGTCATCTTTTTCCAGTTCGAAATAAAGAGGCGGTTTGTGTAATGCGGTTCGGGTGTCGTTTAGATATTCGACATAACTGGCGATACCACCTTCGTAGTGGAATGTGAGCGACTTTGGTTTGCCGTCTTCCTCTTCACGCTTGTCCGAAAGGACAATGCAAAGTCCCTTGTTGAGGAATGCCATTTCTCTCAAGCGGGCTATCAGAACATCGAATTGAATGACGATGAATTCTTTCTCGTTGTCCTCATTGATGTCATGAAAAATCTCGTTGTCCGGCCAGAAGGTTACTTTCGTGCCGCGATAATCGCTGGCTCCGGTTTCTTTGAGCATGCCTTCGGCGTCGCCGCGTCTATAAACTTGTTTGTAGACCTTGCCTTCTCGGTGAACTTCCACTTCCAATTTTTCTGAAAGTGCGTTTACAACCGATGCGCCTACACCGTGCAAGCCGCCTGATACTTTGTATCCTCCGCCGCCGAACTTACCGCCGGCGTGCAATACGGTGAAGACCGTCTCTACGGCGCTCTTGCCTGTCTTTTCGACGATGTCTGTCGGGATGCCTCGACCGTTGTCGAGTACTGTCACGGAATTGTCTTCATTTACTGTTACTTCGATGCGGGTGCAGAAGCCAGCCAGGGCTTCGTCAACGGCGTTGTCCACGATTTCCCAGACGAGGTGGTGGAGGCCTTTTGGTCCGGTCGAGCCGATATACATGCCGGGTCTTCTGCGGACGGCTTCCAGACCCTCCAGGACATCAATGGTAGAGGCTGAGTAATCCGAGTCCTTTTGTTCAACCTTCGCTTTTGGTTGTTTCTCGACCGGCTCTACTGCCTTTTCCGGCTCCTTTTCCGCTTGATCATGTTTCTGATCTTTCTGATCTTTCTGATCATTTTGATCATTTTGATCATTCGTCACCGCGATAGAACCCTCTTTTTTCGCCATTTAAGTCCACCAAATCAGATTGCCAATTCGATGATCATCGACCTGAGATTTGAAACCTGGATTGAAGCCCTGTAAGTGTTTTGGGTTGGTATCCAAATGATGCCCTGTCAGAGTTTCGATTTTATGACCGGCTGGCCGGCCGATTTATATCTAATCGAGACCCTGATGAAACCCGGCATTCGTCAGAATCAATGACGTAATGCCGCACAGAAAGAGGCTTTTATCTCGTATTCCTCGATGATCGCCAGCTCAAATTTTAGCATGTTTGCAGGCACAAAGGAAACGATGAAAACCGCACAACCATTAGAGATTTAGCCCTTTCGACACGCTTCGAGATAAAACACTTCTGAGATAAGCTGTCACCCAACCATTGGGATAGAATACTTTGCGTCCGGCAAAATTGAGAATTGTCGGCTTATCATTTTTTTCGACCCAAGGACTCCTCTCTTGAAAGTTTTTACAGAAGCCAATCCGGGCCTGATTCAAAGTTCGGCCATTGCCCTTGGTTTCTTTGATGGAGTTCATCCGGGGCACCAGGTTGTCATCGGCAAGGCTGTCGAAGAGTCGCGCACCCTCGGTGTGACTTCTGGCGTCGTAACTTTCCGTGACCATCCGCGGGCGCTAACTCGCGGCGTTCATCCTCTCTTGTTGACCGATATCGATCAAAGACTCAATCTCTTTGAGGAATTGGGTGTGGAAGCGACTCTTGTGCTGACCTTCTCGGAAGCGCTCTGCCGTTTGTCCCCTCGCGAATATGTGGAAAATGTTCTCGTCGGCTCCATGGGCGCCCGTTCTATATCGGTCGGGCATAACCACCATTTCGGCAGGGATCGCGAAGGCAATCCGGACCTCTTGCGTAGTTTTGGCGAAACAATGGGCTTTTCAGTGCATGTGGCGCCGATGGTATTCGTAGGAGGCGTGGAGGTTTCCAGCTCCGCAATTCGTGAAAGCATTATCGATGGCGACATGACCAGGGCGAAAAACCTTCTTTCGCGCACCTATCGAGTGGGCGGAGCAGTTGTAAAAGGCGACGGGCGCGGCAGGCAAATTGGTTTTCCGACCGCCAATGTGCAATTGCGCGAATTTCAGCTGATTCCCAGAACCGGTGTCTATGCAGGTCGTGTGCGTCTCTCAACCAATGACGTGTTTGATGCCGTGATTAATGTCGGCTACCGTCCTACTTTCAAATCTCAGGCAGGAAGTAATGAAGATCCGCTTGTTGAAGCGCATTTGTTCGACTTCGACAGAGAGATATACGGCGACAAATGCACAGTGGAATTCGTAGAATTTTTGAGAAGCGAGAAAAAGTTCGACGGCGTAGACGCTCTCAAAGAGCAGATTGAAGCCGATGCGATTAAGAGTCGTACAGTGCTTGAAGATGTCAGAAAGACGGCAGGCGAAGAACCAAATCCGGGCGATAAGAGTAAACAGCCGGCATAGTCTATAACCGTGCGCATAACGAAAATTGGTCTGGAAAATTTCCGCAACTATGAGACAGCTCTTCTGGAGCCGCATGCGTTCGGCAATATCATCCTGGGCGAAAACGCTCAGGGCAAAAGCAACCTTTTGGAAGCAATCGAATATGCGGCCACGGGCAAGGCTTATCGAGCTGCTAAAGACTTCGAGTTGGTGCGGCACGGCGCCGACAATATGCGCCTCGAGATCAGCTTTGAAGCGGAAGGAATGATC
>JBGAVL010000446.1:0-3071 GCA_044228145.1 Obscuribacteraceae bacterium (SeqCode) | reverse complement strand
ACGCACGTGCCCGGGCTCGGAAGTCAACTTTGCCAGCGCGTCTTTCACCGCCTGCGCCGCGTTGTCCACAAACAAATGCCCGCTTGTCCTCAGCGACTCTTGATAGCGCGTATAATTGACGATATTGCCGCGCTTGACCAGGTGATCGATCCACCCCTCGTAAGATCTCGGCTCCATAGCACCCCAGCCGTGATTGAAAACAATCACAGGCGCAGACTTCGGTGCCGGATCAACAGGCTCGTACAACCAGTACTGCTTGTCACCTTCGCCGTATGACCGAAACTTCACCCCGCCAAACTGATAGTTGCTGCCGCCAGGTCCCAGCTTGGGCTGGTCTGGTGGAGAAACAGTTTCGCCGTCAAGGTCAGAAGCAGATGCCGTACAGGCGAGAAATAGCGCCGACGGAAAAGCGACTACAAGTGCCATTTGAGTGACGCGAAGGCGTGTGTTCATCAACAAGTCTCTGTGCGCTAAGTCGCCATTCTCCATTACACCCGCCGCTTCAAGAAAGTTTCGCAGGTCTTTGAAAAGTTACCGCAGGTTTATTTTATTGGATAGGGGCTTTCCCCTGACAAGGATTAACGGAGATTGCAGAAAGCCAAGCATTACCAAGAATGGATGTCTACGGTACTAATTGGAATCTTTCGAACTTGAAAAACACCTTAAAATTCCCGGCGCAGCGTAAGGAATTTCAAGGTATCATTGACTCATGTACATTGAAAGACACTCGGCAAAATCCGCCATCGAACTGGCCCTGTCACGCAGCAGTGCCGTAGCGCTGATCGGACCCCGGCAATGCGGCAAGACTACATTGTGCCGGCAATTCGTCAGTCAGGACTCCGTCAATTATTTTGATCTTGAAGATCCCGTCAGCCTGGCCAGATTAGACGAACCAATGACTGCCCTTTCTGGACTAGAAGGGCTGATTGTCATTGACGAAATTCAACGAAGACCTGACCTTTTTCCGGTCATTCGAGTCCTCATTGACAGAGAACCAAAACCGGGGCGCTTTCTCATTCTAGGAAGTGCATCTCTAAATCTTTTGCATCAGTCATCGGAATCACTTGCAGGACGCCTGGAAGTAATTCAACTTTCCGGCTTTTCCCTTGCCGAACTCGGGATCTCTGAGCTCAATCGTCAGTGGCTGCGTGGTGGATTTCCACTTTCAATGCTTTCTACTTCAGATGCTAACAGTTTTGCATGGCGCAAGAATTTCATTCAGACCTTTCTTGAGCGAGATCTACCGCAAATCGGCGTGAAAGTACCTGCCGCCACTATAGGAAGGTTCTGGACCATGCTTGCTCATTATCACGGTCAAATCTGGAATGCAGCAGAACTCGCCCGTGCAATGGATGTCAACGAATCAACAGCACGGAAGTATATTGATTTGCTTGAAGACCTGTTCATGGTGCGTCAATTGCGGCCATGGCACGCCAATCTAAAAAAGCGCCAGATTAAGTCGCCTAAAGTTTATCTGCGAGACACCGGCATTTTGCACAACCTGCTTGGGATACGCACAACAAAAGAGTTGTTGACACATCCCAAATGTGGTGCGTCGTGGGAAGGATTTGTCATTGAGGAATTGCTTAAGGAAATCAATGCGGACGAATCATACTTCTGGGGAACGCATGCCGGCGCTGAGCTGGACTTGCTGCTTTTCAAAGACGGCCGCAAGTACGGTATTGAATGCAAACGCACCGATGCCCCGAAACTAACGCCGTCCATGAAAGCTGCGCTCGAAGACCTTCAGCTAGACCGCCTTCTCGTCTTTTATCCGGGCGAAAAAGGATACGCACTGGCTGATAGAGTAAATGTATTTCCAGTTGCTCTGCTCGCTGCAAAAGACCTGGAAAAGACTATGGGCATGCTTTAGGATTTAAGTCTAACATGCGCTTCTTTGCGAAAGCATCGCGAAGATCTGATCACCTCAAAATTCGACATTACCGGCGGTGCTGGCGCTACCGACTGGCCATATGCACAAGCTGCGCGACAATGCGTTTTACTTGCCTGGATGCTGAGATAATCTCATCATTCTCAGCGTAAAACTCGAGATGCTGATCCCAATGTTTCACCTTGGACAAACTCACGTCCAAACCTTCCAACACCGCATAAACAATGCCATAGCCTCCATCTGAATGAGCGTAGACATCGGGATGAAAAGCATAGGCAATCGTCCAGTCATTGACTTCAATTCCATTTTCGTTCAATTCATCGACAAGAGATGCAACATATGCTGCCACCACGATAGGCACACAAGTGGGATCGAGTAAGACCAGGCTTTCATGCGCCGCTCCGATGTAACCGGCACCGGCAAAAAAGGCGGCCAATTGCGGAAATTGTTTTTCAAGTCGCAAAATCTTGCCAGAACTTATTTGAGCAAAGCCCAGCGCCACATCATGCCTTGCGTGTTGTCCGGTCGACACGAGATAGTCATCGATCAGCTTGTTGCGTGTGTACTCGAACAAATTGCTGCGCACGAATGCCCGCAATAGTTCAGCCGAAAGACCGTTAAGCTCAGGGAAAAGCGAAAACACACGCAGCCAGGCAAATTGGTCCGCACGCACTGTGAGGGCAAGCAAATCATCTTCAAAACCATCAAACGGCCTTTCCGCGTCGCGAAACAGACACACCCCGTCACTGATCAGCCAGGGCAAAGCCTCCGGATGCAAATCTAGCGCCGCTCCGGCATTGGCTGCGGCTTCATAAGCAGAAGCAGCTACATCTTCAGCATCAGCTTCGGCTTCGGCTTCCGCTTCGGCTTCCGCTTCCGCTTCGGCTTCCGCGTGAGCGCCAGCTTGCAGATGCCCGGATGTTTCTGCCGCGACTGTATTGCTCGATTTCACGCCAGAGCTGGACGTCGCATTTGTCTGCGCGTTCTCGCTTGCGCCCGACTCGACGTCTCTATAAGAGCGGCTTGCATCGGCGATGTGCCTGTGCGTCGTCTCGACGGTGCCGTCCTCAAAAGCAATTCCAAATGCTTTCTCTTGCATCTCGCGCGCTTTGGCACGGGCTTCCTCCAGCGACATCCCGTCCTGCAATGCCAGAAGCTCCGTCATCGAGTCGAATTTGCC
>JBGAVL010000445.1:0-3082 GCA_044228145.1 Obscuribacteraceae bacterium (SeqCode) | reverse complement strand
AAAAGGCCGTCGTCCCTGCTCAAGTCCCTAAAGGGAATCAGCCCCAAGACGCTCACTGATAGACTGCGTGAAATGGAAGAGAGCGGACTCGTTATGCGGACTGTCCATGCAACAGTGCCGCCCTGTGTCGAATATTCCTTAACGCCGATGGGCAACGATCTGCGCGATTTGATGCTGGTTTTAAAAGAGTTGGGCACCAAGTGGGGGCGGGCTCTACAGTCTGAAACCTGCCCAAATCAGCAAGAAGACATTTGTTCGCATTGCCTGATCGATCAAAACCCATTTCCCTGTCCTATTGCATCGGCCTCGCTGAAAACTGCAGATGGTGGCAGCAAACGACCAACGCGCCGGAGAGTATCGAACAGGTGATGCGCACGCTGTAGATCATCCTTTTGGATGATGCGCAGTTTAAGGCTTATCTCTCATCTTGTGCCTGCGACGTCGTCGATATTGTGATTTTTGCTGTGCTCCGTAATCAGTTGCAGGAGGAGATCCATAACTGCAGGTGCCATGCGGCTGCAATCAATTACGCTCGGCTGCAAATCTATGCCCCGGCAATGTGCCTTATTTCTGCGAATTTTGTACTGCTCGACTTTGGTGAGAAGTTGCTGCCAAATCGCCTCTGCGAATTCCGGAACTGTCTCTTCCAAAACTTTGCGGGCAGTATGCAGCGATCCGCATGCCCCTGATTCATGTTCGCTTCTAACCTGAGACAAATCCTCCGGACATTGCAATCCACAGGTCCGGGCAATCTCCGCAATGGCACCTATGCAGCTGCCTTCCGACACCAGCTGATCGTAAACTGCCAGCCTTTGATTTGGATACTTCAATGTCACAGCATGATCCGCTCCCAGCGAACGTTTTCTATGATTACAACCGAACTCTTAGCGGCGTATCGTCCGAAAGGCTGATATGCAAGGGTGTGTATTAGCGAGATGCAGTCGTTAATGCCAGCGGACAGTGGAATTTTTGACGTTGGGCGCTAACGCATGTGCCTTTTCTCTGTACGGAGTTGCCTCTGACTGCCGGCCTGCCTTTTCTAAAAGTTTTGCATAGCGGATGTATACTGCGGCGGTGTTGTCGGCCTTGTTTTTACTTTCAACCATCGCGACGCTATGCTTCATCGCCTCAATTGCCTGTTCAAACTTTTTCTGCTCTGCAAGGGCGGTGGACAATCTTTCCCAATTCCAATTGGTCTCATGGCACACTGTCATTGGCTCCAGATACTTCTCGGCGAGATCGTATCGATTTCTAAGCTCATAGTAAGAGGCGAGTTTTTCCAAAGGCTTTTCCAATTGCGGAGAGTTTTTCGGGAGCGCTGCCTGTTGCTCAGACAAGTTTTTGAGTAAAGTCTCCTCGCTCTCGGCACTGGCAGTCTGAGAGCCGGCAGGCACGCTGGGCAAATTTACTATTCGCGCATTACTACACGATGACAACGACAGCATGCCGCAAAATAAAGCCGCGCACACCTCAGTTTTTCGAGCAAAATACATCTAGAAACTCCAGTCAACCACGAGCCAAGTTTCTATTATGACTGCTAATTCCCCGAACGAATTTCTCGATTCAATAGCCTTTTCAAGAGTTGCGATTTAATCTGCAATTTTGAACTTTTCTCTCCGCGGTTACGTACTCAAGGTTAGTACGACTAAAACGGCGGGGTATTTGTCATGACCAAGAAAATCTCGAAGAAAAACCTTCTTTGCCTGTTTCCTCCGAAAGCTGGGAAGCTCAAGAGTCACGCAAGCAATAAGTTGTTCTCGAAAGAATCAACGAGCGCATCAGTTGAGAGGGATTATCCAGATGCACCTGATTGCACTGCGGATTGGCAAGCGCACTACGACTATCTCGAGATGGGCCCTTGGGGGTCGGCACTGTTTGGCGCACCATTGGATAGGAGAATTGAAGAAATGGCTTGGAGAGCGCTTCAGCTCGCTGTTGAGAGCGGCGACAAGGATAAAATCACAAAGTCATACAGACACCTTTTTTACTTGTACTGCGAATTTAACCATCCAGATTCGCTGACTGTCGGAATCAAATCAGTGGTAGCAGCAGTTAATGCGTATGGTCATTCAACTGTAGAGGTCGGCGAAGAAGTGGCTATGCTTGCGGTGGTTCACGAATTCAATAACAAACATGACCAAGCTATTGCAGCGCGTGACGCAACCATCAAAATTTTTCAGAAAGACGGCACAACCGAACGACTATTTGAAGCGCTGGAGAATGCGATTAGTTGCGCGAGCGACATGGGGCGCGGGGATAAAGTAGAAGAGTATGCCCGACATGGAATTCGACTGGTGAAAGAACGCTGCAATAAAGGAAGCGATCAATACATAGAATATTTGGAGTATTTCGAGCAAATGCTTGAAAGCGCACATGAGCCCCCAGTCCCTGTCGAAGTGCAACAGCAGCAGCTCCTTTCAATGATTCCCAATCTAAAAAAGATGTTTGAAGTCAAAAATTAGTTTTAGGGAGTGCTGCAACATGCTCTGCTGATATATTTGCTTGAGTAGCTCACCTGTGAGCTGCTCAAGGCAAATAGTTGTCAAAGCATCTTGATATTGATTCTTTGGTCTCACTCGCGAGCAAGATTTTGACGCAGCGAGAAAACTTCAGTTCAAATTTATCGGATGAGGAATCCGAAGCGTTGAAGAATATTCTTCGAGTTGGTACATCGGCTGGCGGGGCCAGGGCAAAGGCACTAATAGCGTGGAATTCTCAGACGAATGAAGTGAAGTCCGGTCAAGTAGATGCGGGTCCGGGATTTACATATTGGTTGTTGAAATTTGATGGGGTTTCAAACAACAAAGATCATGAACTCGCTGATTCAAAAGGATTTGGCTTAATTGAATACGCATACTATCTTATGGCGACCGATGCAGGCATAGATATGACTGAGTGCAGAATCTATGAGGAAAACGACCGCCAACACTTCATGACCAAGAGATTCGATAGAACCGATGACGGACGTAAGCTTCATATGCAGTCATTGTGCGCTTTGGCTCACTTTGACTTCAATCGACCAGACCTGTATTCGTATGAACAGGCACTTCAAGTGATTTTGCAGCTTGGCTTAGGTGCGCAA
>JBGAVL010000444.1:0-3137 GCA_044228145.1 Obscuribacteraceae bacterium (SeqCode) | reverse complement strand
CGGTCAAGCAATTTTTCGTAGCCAGTTGCTTGTCGCATATGAAAATACGTGCGCCATTACTGGATGTAAGGTTGTGGAGGTGCTTGAAGCCGCACATATTATTCCGTATATGGGACCGCAAAGTAATTTTGTGAACAATGGACTACTTCTTCGCTGTGATATTCATACTCTCTTTGATCGAGAACTTTTGGCACTCGATCCGAGCACTTATCAAATTGTCATTGATAAATCACTTGATGGCACAGAGTATGCTGAGCTTGCTGGACGCGATCTGTTTCGCCCACCGTCTAATGAATTATGGCCATCTATTGAACTCTTGAGAGTTAGATTTGATCGCTTGATGAAACGAGCTTCGCTGCAATCTTGATGCGGTGCATGCAATACTACGCTTACGATGCTCATGTATCGTCTATATTCGCACGGCAAAGTTTTTGAATCTGTTTGAATACGGACGCGAGCAAGGGGTCTTGTCTATCAGGTTTTCGGGAGAACGGAAATGGGGTTGGCGGTAGAAGTTGGTTTGCTTTCATGGCAGAAAAACAATGGTGGTATACAAGATTTCGTGGCGCAAAATTTCGAGGAATTGAGCAAGTTTCTTGCTGCGAAGGGATATCCTAATTTCAAGGAGCCAGAGGATTGTCCCATTGCTTCATTTGGAATGTATGGCTACGTTGGCCTTCACTATCTTCGTAGAATAGCTGCACATTTGAATCTATCAAATGCGGAACCGGATCCGGGTATGATCGGGGGCGAGAGCCCAGCAAGCGATCCTGTACTTGCACAGTATAATGCTCTCATTGATTCTGCGGCCCCAGAGCCAAAGCGAAATTTTGACCATCTCATCAACCATAGTGACGCATTCGGATTCTATGTGCCAATAGACTTCGCTGAGGTTCTGACTGGTTCAAGATCGGAGGTTTGGGGTGACTTTGTAGGATCTTCATTCCGCCTTCTCGAAGAATCTAAAATTTTGGCAGACTTCTTGCAATTGCCGTTAGATTTAGATCCTGAGGACAAAGCATTTTTTGACGCAGTAGACTCGCAAGGAATTGGCGAACAAAAGTGGCAAAGGTATGGAATAGAATCTTTTACCTGCATTAGACTCTTTCGGTCCGCTGAACATTCGATAAAGACAGGATCTACGATTGTCTTTTGTTAGGGTAAATTTCGGCGTTTTTCATAAATGCATGCGACGGTCAGTGCGCAGATAAAGATCATGGAGGAGGCGAACAGAATTAAGCGTCCGAAACCATGCTGCAATATATTATCGGGGCTGCCGTTCTTAAGGACGATGTTACCGCTCATGGTGACAGTTCCTGAAAAAAGGTACCAGGTAGCCGGTGGAATTGCAGCCAAAATAATTCCGCTCGCCATACTCAAAACACTGTTCCTGCTAATTTGCATCCTTGCGGTCCAATCGGTTGCCCATTCTTCTATTCTACACATGCTGAAAGAACGGTAGAAAAACTTTGATTTCAGCAATTTACTATTACGACGCTGAAACCAGTATTCGTAAGTAAACAACTACAGTCTTAAATGTGAGTCAAAGGGACATATTGAGGCGCAGTTTGGCGCGCAAAAAAAGCCAAAGTGCACCTCTGGAAATGCAAGTTGCAAAATGAGGATTGGCATTTGAAGCTGGTTGGGATAGTCAATTTTGACGCGCACCGCGATAGGTGTCATCTCCAGACTCATCCGGCGATTGCGGGCCTGCGCTTTGATTTTTGAGGATGTCTCTAAAGCCTCACAGGATGCTGCATTCAATCAATCCGGCCCATCCCGGTTATCCTGCCCACGTTCCTACGGGCATCCAGGAAAAATGTATTTATGGGGTAAGGGTAGTCGCGAAACCTCGATTGATAGCAGCATTCAGCCATTTAAGCAACGAAAACAGAGCGCCATCAAATGACGCCGATTTCAATCAAATGAATTGAACATTCGTACAAAATACCCAGCTGGAGTGGCTTTTGAGTAGAGTAAATGTAGCGAGTAGTAAAACCATAGGCGACTAAAGAAAAACTCTCGACGCAGCGGCACCAAACTATCTCAGACTCATAAAAAGATTGCCCCCGCACCACCTGCCTCTCTGCCCGAATACCTTCGAACCAGGGGCCCCGGCGTCAAGACTTCCGAAGGAACCCGTCAGGGCTTGGTCTTTACGCTGGGGGTTCGATGGTAGGCTTTTGCCGGGCAGAATTGAAGGGGGCTACCAAATCTTACCTTGATCAAACAATCAAGTAGTCGGCCGAGTAGCACGTTTGCTCTTACCACAAAACTCGCTTTCAATCTGTTTGGCTTTTTCGCGCTGGTTTTGTTCGCGCAAAAGCTTCGCATAATGCTTTGCTACTTGCTTAGCAAATAAGGTGTCATGACTTTTGTTACCGGAACGAAGAGATTTGATTGCGAGTTCATATGACTCAATTGCACGGGTCGAATCTTTTGCACGTTCGTAGCTGCGAGCGGATATGAAAGCATTTTGTGCCGAGGTATCCGCCATAGAATTTGGGACACTTTGTCCATCCGGGATCGGTGCGCCCTCTGTTAACGTCGGGCTGGTTTTCAGCCTTCGCGCAGAACGGTCAGACGTGTAATGCCGCTCGTCAATAACTCGAGGATCGCAACTGTAACCATTAACATCGCGAGGTCCTTCAACCCGGCCAATTTCTTCAGGCAGCTTCAATTGCGGTTGCTGCGCGAACACGACAGCAGCATTAAAGATGGCGATAAATGCAGCAGCAGCAATTCTTACGCGGCGGGCAACGCCGTCTGCAATCCGTCGGCCAATCGGACAATCTTTTGTTATGAGAGTTCCATCTTTGCGTCGGTAAAGGCGCAGGCACATTTTGCCGGTTTGGTTGCTCAAAAATGTCTGCGCATCTTTGCGCGTCATCTCAGAGATGTTATATACATTCAACTTGCAGAGGGAGCAAAAACGAACTTGCTCGTCTCCAACCATATCGTTCCATTTGATTGGGCAAGGAGCGGCGATGCTTACTTGATCCAGGTTTATTTTTCGCGGACGCATTATTTTGGGTTGGCTCGTTTTGGTAGCACAAGGCTGCTGATGACTAAAGTGGCTACTCTAACAGATGCAAATACCAAGTTCATGAATTGACGTCCTATACGCATTAACTGGT
>JBGAVL010000443.1:0-3191 GCA_044228145.1 Obscuribacteraceae bacterium (SeqCode) | reverse complement strand
ATTGATGCGGCATTGAGAGAAGTGGCGTCAAAGCTTGACGAGTACAGAAGGCATGAACTGGCAATTCTCGACAATGCAGTCGATGTTGTCTTTACATTGGACGACAAGTTGAAACTCAAGGCGGTGAATAAAGCCAGTCGTGAGAATTGGGGCGTGGAGCCCGATGAACTCCTGGGAAGAAATTTTCTCTCCTTGCTGACGGCGGAGTATCGCGATACTGCAGGCAGTCAGATCAGCTCCATTCTGGAAGAGCAAGATCGTGTTGAAAAGAGAGTTGAAGCGGCAATTCTGGTGCCGCCCGGGATTGCAAAAACTTTTGATATCACACTTTCGAAGCGGCCGGACTCCTGCGGACTGACTGGTGTGGCGCGGGATATCACCCAACAGAAAGCGGTTGCCGCCTTGAAAGAAAGGTTGCTGGCAATTGTCAGTCACGATTTGCGCACACCCCTGGCCTCGCTCTCTATCACGCTTTCCGTACTTGTCGAAAGTAAAAGGGTTGCGGATCCGGGGTTGAGAAGAGAGCTTTCAGCAATTGATACCGAAGTGCAAAAGGTGATGGAGCTTACCCATCATCTGCTCAGTTTGGAAAAGCAGGAGTCCGAACTGGCCAATATCGATATGCAGCCCGTGAAGGCATACAACGTGTGGTTGCAGATCAAATCGGTGCTGCAGCCATTGTGCAAAGAGCGTGATATTTCCCTGAAGGGACCGTCCGGCGATGTAGAGATCATCGCAAATGAGGAAAAACTCGTTCAATCCGTAACCATTATTGCCAAAACCATTTTGAGCCTTTCGGCTGACGGAACTGGGATCGTGTTCGAGATAGAAGATGATGCTGAAGTCGGCCGGATGCTAATTTCTACAGGGGCACTGGCTGCCGACGCAGGTTCTTGCTCAGAAATACTGGAGCGTTTCCGCAATCTGGACGATGAAAACATCTTCGACAGCGAGAACATTTCGCTGGCGATCGCACGCGCGATTCTAAGCAAGCACAGGGGTCAAATGACCTTCAAGGCAGGAGATGGCGATGGTTTTGAAATCGCTGTTTTGATCCCCGCGGCAGTAGGTGTTTGCTGATGCGCCTTCGCAACAGTTTAATTCAGCAGGGAATCTTCGTGATCGTCTTTCCATTGTTGTGCCAAATTGTCGTTGTTCTCCTGCTTGCCGGGCACGTTTCCCAAATTCGAGACCAACAGCTGCAAGCAGCTCACGCCCGCGACATGATTAGCAGGGCATACACCATTTTGCTCGATTCCATCACGGGGATCTTCGAAGCATATGCCGGTGGGGAGCAAGAAGGCTTCGCCAGTGTAGAGAGTACCAATAAGCAGCTCGATCTGATTGGCAGGGAGGTGGCAATCCTGCGTGAAAAGGCGGGCGTAAATCCAGTTGAAGTTCGCCATGTCCTTGCTGTTGATACGGCAACCAGAGGATTGATTGAGGTTATGAAATGGATCGTCCAGCAGCAAGCGCTGGGAATTCACAATTGGAAGCGGGTCAACGACAAGTGCTACGAAGCAGGCAAAGAAGGATCGAAGAATTTGATTGATTCGCTTCAGGCTCTGGTTGATGCGGAAAAGCCGCTTGCCAATCAGGATTCATTGCAGGCAAACCAGCTCGGCGTTCAAATGTTGTTTGCAATTGCGCTTGTAAATTTCGCTCTGGCGCTGGGGCTTGGCTATTTCTATGTTTCCCGAATTGTCGGTGCGCTCAAGTCCGTAGACAAAAACCGAGAGCTTCTGGCTGAGCGAATGCCTCTCTTGCCGGTTGTTTCTGCCCATGAAGAGATTATGGAACTTGATCTTGCCATGCAGTCCGCGCAGGCGTCGCTTTCTCAAGCACTGGAAGCCGGTTCTCGCATGATCGCCGAGGCAGGCAATTTGATTTGTTCGCTCGACAACGATTTGCTCTTTATCGAGGCAAATCCGGCTGCTACAAAGATTCTGGGTGTCGAGCCCGCTGCCCTGGTCGGCAGATCCGTTCGCGAATTCATTGACAGCGCAGCTGTTGAGCAATTGCGTGAAGTGCAGGCAAAGAGGCAAGAAAGCAAGTTTGAATTTCAACTCGCCCAGTCCGACCGCTCCGTCATTCACACGCATTGGTCGGTCAATCCTGCGGAGGCATCGTCTGTTCTTTTCTGCGTAATACAGGATATTTCCGAACAGAAGCGTCGCGAAGGCATGAGACAGCGATTTCTCGATGCTGTGCAAGCAAGCTTGCGAACTCCAATCGCCTCGATTGTCGAATCGTTGCAGCAAGTCATCGGTGCAGCCTCTATCAATCAGAAAGACGAAAGTGCTCCAAGTGTTCAAAAGGTTCAAAGTGTTCAGGCCGATCTTAAGCGAGCAAGCAGAAGCGCACGGCAGTGCATTTTGCTTATCGATGTGCTGCTCGATGCGCAAAGCGCTGAGACAGGAACCATCAAGATTGAGCCTGAAAGTGTTTCTATCGATCAGCTTGTGGGCGAATCTGTGGAGCTTGTCAAAAACATTGCCGAGAAGAAAGGCGTAGAAATCAACTGCAACTTGCTTCAAGAAACGGTTGTTTGTGACCCTTTTAAACTGACGCAGACGACAGTGAACTTCTTGTCCAATGCCATTAAATTCTCACCGGGGGGCGGCAAGATTTTTGTTGCTATTGAAGAAACAGAAGGCTTTGTTGAAGTTTCAGTAACCGATCAGGGCCCGGGTATCTCTGAAGAGTATCGGGAGAAAATCTTCAAACCATTCGTTCAAGTTCCGGGTGAAAAAGCAAAAGAAGGTACCGGGCTGGGGTTGGCGATCTGCAAACAAATCATTGACGGTCACGGCGGCGAAATCGGTGTCAGACCGGCTGCGCATGGTAATTCCGGCTGCACATTCTGGTACAAATTACCCAAGAATCTGTAGAGGGGCGACGCCATGCGTCGCCCGCGTCCTGCGTCGCACGCGTCCTTCGTCGCACGTGGGATGGCATGCGCTATCTTCAGGAGCCGGAGTTATACCGCTAGGCCTTGATAGGGTTTCCCTGCCAGAAAAAAGGTAGGTCTTTGGTCTTGCTTCTTGTCTTGCCAGCATAGATCGGATTAGCGACGCCTCAATGGCGCGCGGTTTTCGTCTGTTCAAGATTTGTTCAGTTGCCTGGGGTTACATTGCTTGCATCGAAGGCGGACTTTCTCTCCCCCTCCCCGCCCTCCCCAGCGCTGCACC
>JBGAVL010000442.1:0-3199 GCA_044228145.1 Obscuribacteraceae bacterium (SeqCode) | reverse complement strand
GACGCTGTCGTTTTGCATTTCCCTTTCTGGACTATTGCTTTGTTTGGAGTTGTGCCCTGCAGCGAGTATGCAAGATGTATTCATTGTCTGCGTCGAAGTTGGCATATGCAACTGCCTAAACGCAATTCGGATTCTGTGTTTGTTGTGGACGGCACTTTGGGGAGTTGCTAAAAATGAAAAAGGTCACCAACGCCGGTGTCTTTCATTTTCTTTGTGTCGCCCACTATGATTCTAGTCATTGATTTCGCTTGTGCCCATCCACGTGGAACATCGAATTCAGTATCCACGACATTATCGAGCGAGATTTTTTCCGTCTCCAAAACTGCTCGCCTCTGACCTTGCTCGCTCAAATTTGTCATCCAGTCTTTTCCACCCATAATCAATTCAAACTCAATCGGGATGTGCCCTTCGGTTGGCACTTTGTATGCAGAATGAAAGAAGGTTGATGCTTGAGGTGCCGCATAATTTGTATTTCTCAGATACTTCAGCATTTTGGTAGCGCTCCTTATCTGCTGCACTGGAAAGCCGGAAACCTTCAGCTGGAATTTTGCGCCTCCTTGCTGCATGGTGTTTTCTCTCTGTGGCATGACCATGTTTGAAAACAGTCCCTGGTCACAAAATTCCTCAAAAGACTGAGTGAATGAAATTCTGTCTTCGGGACGAAAAGCTGTCACTTGCCACTTTGGAGATCGCGAAATTATAGTGAAGCGAAATTTTCCGAGACCATCCAGCCTCATGGCTTTCGGTGTTAACAGAACCCTCAGTTTGCCTAAGTAGACATGGTTTTGGCGCAGTTGCAACGCTTTCACAAGCTTTGGCGCCGCTGAGGCATTCTGTGGCAACATTGCCGCAGCCATTACGAGGCACAGCAAGGTAAAGGCTGAAAGTGTGAATCGACTCGACTTCATTTCGGGCAGATTGACCAAGAGCTCGGAGTTTTGTCGTGGTTCTATTTTACTATCTATGAACGCCGCCGGCAGCACCGGACTTTTAACCGGTCTTCAAACGGTAGACAAGTGTTCTCTGGACCTGCTGGGATTGAACTATGAGAGATTCAAAACCGGACTCGAAGCCTGACTCGAAGCCGGACTCCAGACCGGACTTTGATAGAAACAAAAACTTGGCTCAACCAGAACGGTTGCGCAGACTCATTCTTCTATGAGCGGATGAAGAGTCGAGAAAAAATGGTTGCGTCTATCCATCCCGCGTAGTGGCGCACTGCGTGCGCTCGAAGCTACGCTTTAGGCACTTTCGCGAATGGGGTTGTGCGCATTTCGCCCGCAGCTGGAATCCACTTATTCTGCGTTGGGGAAAACTCCCCGTACCACTTCGGCTTGTCGACGCCAAAAACGTTTCCTTCCCAAGCACCTGACTGCGTGCGCAAGGCTGCCGCGCGATGAAGGTGATTGTCTGTGTCCATGTACCTCACGTCAATGGGTTTTCCGAACAGCGAATTGCGCACTTGCACGACGTTCTTATCCGTTACAATTCTTTCGACGCGCCCTTTTGAGTTCAATCCAAAACGCATGCCGTCATCCACAGCATCGCCCTTCGGACGCCAGGCAAACCATTTGGACAATCTAGAGTTGTCGTCCTTGCCTAAAAAGTTGGGACCGAATTTCGAAGTCATCGCGCCATCGGCGTTCTTTTGAAATTGCTTTATCATTGCGGGACTATAAGACGTTGGCGGTGCGTCGACGATGGTTGCGCCCTTTTCCACTACTTCTCGAATCGACGTGTCCATTGTAGATGCGCGTCTTGCTAGTGTTTTCTCCGCCTTCAGTGCCAACAATTCGCTCATCTTTGCTCTACGACCAGTGATGGCTTCATCGATAGTCGTTGCAGTTTTGTTGAGAAAACTGTTAGTTTGGGTCAGCGCGACTTTTGTCGGCGCGATGGCGAATCGACCGAGATACCAGCCGCCTGCGCCTGCGGCACCGGATGCGACGAAATTGAGCGAGCTCGCTCCAAATTCGCGCAGCCTATTTTCTGCCGCCATCACATCGGCAAGATTTTTTCCCTCCGGACTATACGAAGTCGCCATGTCACGGCACCAGCGCGGTCCGCTTGAAGCTAGTTCGACAGCAGCGGATACGCCAAGTATTGCGGCACCCACTTTTACCGACGCGGGCACCAGAGTATATGCAATTTTTCCCGCGACACCAATAGCAGCACCAATGGCGGCGCTGGATAGGACTCCATCAAAGTTGCTTGTGAGTTCTTTGCCTATGCCGGTGCCTATCTGCCCGACGACATTGGTTATACCGCTGGCATGATCAGAACCGACAATCGAGGCGGAAAGTGGAGGATGTTGCTCCGGAGCATGAGGGGCAGTTTCCGTGTTGGAGGGAGTGGTTTGATTATAGACAGAGTCGAACATCGGGGCTCCAGAGTTGTGAGTAGCCTTTATGTTTGGGTAGCTAGTGGAGTGCGAATCGCCACCATATATGTATATGAAGACAGGTGCAAATTGCGTGCAAAAGATTGCGTGCAAAAGTGTCTGCGCCGGCTTCGCAACTTTCCCTGTGGAACTGCGCACAGGTCCTGGATTTTGTAACGAAACTGCTGCTTCATTTGTGAGATTTTTGTGAAAGTCATGGGTTGAAGACGCCCATATATACTGCCTCGACGCCCAAAATCGTCAAGTTATAAGAACGGGGCTATATTTATATGGGCTAGCCGGCTACGAAGTGGCGGTAAAGCCTTCTAAGCTGCGGGAATCATATTGGAAATAACCTAGTTCAGCTTAAATCCAGTGGCGTTGCATTGGATGGGAGTTTTACATGCTCACTACGAAAAACCGCAATAACGACATTCTCTCGTTGCTTTTGACAGGCGCTCGTCTCATCGACATACCAACCCTGGAGCAAGGATACGCTGCTTCTGCGCGTCTCAGCACGCCACTGTACAAGGTCCTGGTCATGCTCGGACATGTAAGCCAGTACAAGATGGACAGAGCGCTGGAAGCCGAGTCCATGGTCAATCAGAATGAGCTGTCGACAGACCTTGCTGTAAAAGCACTGCGCATCGCCGCAACGCAGCAATTGACCTTTCAGCAAGCCCTGGCGAGCCTTGGTGATGAACACAAGAAAACGGGCAACCTGCCCAGCGCTTCCAACGAAATTACCGATCTGCTTTTGGAGGCTGGAATCATCAATCTCGAGCAAATTGGTCGCGCGCTGAACACATCGCTGGAGAC
>JBGAVL010000441.1:0-3232 GCA_044228145.1 Obscuribacteraceae bacterium (SeqCode) | reverse complement strand
GGGCTTCCTTTGCCCGGGGCATCCATATGTGCCGGCGATGGGTGCCATCTTGAGTCTCATCCTGATGCTGAGCTTGCCGGCTGTTACCTGGATACGGTTTAGCCTCTGGATGGTGATTGGGCTTTTGGCCTATTTCGCCTATTCGCACAAACACAGCCTGCTCAATAGACCGTAGTTTTCAATTTTTAGAAGGTAGACATCCATGGACAACGAAACCACCTCCGCCATCTCAGGCTCTCAGACCCAGAGCGATGAGCAGATCAATGAATTTATTGCTGTGTTGTCGCAGTATTACCAGAACAACGCAGTGCTCTCCCCCAAAGAAGGTTTAGTATTTTCCCAGCTCTTCCAGGCGCTCATGGTTGCCGATCTTGATCGATTGAGAAACATATTCAAAGCCTATGCCAATGCTCAGGAAGACGGACTGCTGGTTTTGGCAGCCTTCACCAAAGCGATTGGCACTTTTACTATTGACTTTGGCAACACCTACAACTGGAGAAACGGCAGTTTGTATTTGGGCACCCTTTCCAAAGAGGGTGTGTCGGAGCGGTTTTCCAAATTCACTGGAAAGGAAACACATAGCCTGGAATTCTTTATTGATGGCCGCGAGCCGACCGGTTGCAAGTCCTGCAGAGACGACCGGCTCAGGGGAGCGCGTGACGCCGAAAGCGGGCCGGTACCGGCCCAGGAATCGCTCGATCATTTAGCTCGGGTGGTCAGACAAGCAATGGAAAAGGTGATTGCATACAACGATCCAAATGACTATGACCGACTGTTTGCGATCAGTGTATTTACCCTTGCTAACTTGTCTCGTGAACGCCAGTTCATTAGAGACAGGCGTGACTTTGCCGCAATGGTAGCTGCAGAAAAGGAAATCCGAAACAAATGGAGTTACTTCTTTTGGCGCTGGCAGAACCGAGTCAAGCTGGAAAGATTTGCTCTCTAACCTCGACATGGACTTCGCATCTCCACCACCACACCGGATGTGGTGCTTCCCCTTGCCTCACAGGGCTTCGAACGCAGCCGAGCCGGTTATCCAAGACTTTCGGCATAAGAGGCTGCTAGCACAGAGCTTGCCAGCCTTAGATATCTGCTTGCTGGCTGTCGGCTACGTGAAAAGCTCGACCCAAGCGATTTTCAATTACGCCATCGCGCTGGCACACGTTCAGCGCTTTTGGATTACTAACAAACGCGCGCACGCCACAGCCTGTCGATCAGATGTGGTGGCAGCGATTTTGGAGAATTCCTATGAACCTACCTGAAATAACGGAACGGAGGGCTGGTTGGCAGCAGCTCCTTTCCGACACTAAACCCTACAGGCGCCGGTTTGTTTCTATCACCAAACCATACTGGGTAGACCCTGCTGTGAAGTGGCAGGCACGCGGATGGCTGGCAGCTGTTCTAATCTTGCTGGTGATGGTGGCACTTATCAATCTCGAGATGAGCTACCTCAACAATGATTTCATGAGCGCCTTCCAGGACATATTCGCCAGCAACGGCAAACTCGCGCAGCCGGGCGCGGACACTGCCGCCGTCCTTCAAGAAAGGGCGAAGCACATTGATGCGGCCTATTACACTATCAAGATATTCCTCGCTCTATTTGCTATTGGAGCGCTTGTCGTCGCCTGGTACAAATGGGTGCGCGATCGCCTCATATTGCACTGGCGCACCTGGCTGACCGCATACCTCTGCCAGAAATACTTCTCCGGCGGAGCTTATTACCGGCTGAATATCGATGAGGGAGCGGCCGACAACCCGGACGATCGTATTCAGGAAGTGCGAGAATTCGTGCGCCTGCTCGTTACCATGCTCTCCGATTTTCTGGACTCTGCAGTTACGATCGGCATGTTTCTTATCGTGCTCTACAACATATACCCGGCTCTCTTGCCACTGGCGGTTATCTATCCGGCGCTGGGCACGATCGTAATCCTCTACCTGGCTCGTGCTTTGATTCAACTCAAATTCAATCAGCTCCAGAAGGAAGCTGATTTCCGTTTTGCCATGGGTCATGTTCGTCGCTTCGCCGAGCAAATAGCCTTCTATCAGGGTGAAAAGCCGGAGGCTGAAGAAGTGTATATTCGCTTCATGGCATTAGCGGACAATTTCAAAAAGGTGCTGAGCAGGTTGCGCACCGTCACCGTTGCATCCAAGTTCTACAAATACATGATCATAGTCATTCCGTCCTTGATCATGTTGCCGGCGCTGATTGACGGGCAGCTCAAGCTTGGCGATTTGACCCAGGCCGACATGGCATTCGCCATGATCCTGGAATCATTGTCACTGGTTGTTCTTTCCTATGACAGCATCACCGAGCTTCTGGCCCAAACAGTGCGTCTGGGCTCATTCCACGAAGCACTGGAGTGCCCTGTCGAAAGGAGTGAAAACACTGTCGATGTGGAGATTGGACCTAACATTTCGCTTGAGGGAGTTTCCATACTCACACCCGATCGCAAGTTGACCCTGATCAAAAACCTGTCTTTGACGGTTGCACCGGGAGAGGACTTGCTCATCAAAGGTCCAAGCGGTACCGGCAAAACATCGCTGTTCAGAGTAATTCGCGGGCTGCCTTTATGGTCTCAGGGTGAGGGCAGGATTGTGCGTCCTGAAGTCGAGGATCTGATGTTCATGCCGCAGGCTCCGTACATGATGATGCAGGCTTCGTTGCGCAAACAATTGTTCTATCCTTTCGGTCCTCGCGGCAAGGTGCCGGACGAAGAATTGTATCGCACCCTCAAGGAAGTAAATCTGGCTGATCTGCCCAAAAGGCTTGGCGCCAGTGGTCTGGACGAAACCAAAAACTGGGCCAATGTCCTATCTCTTGGCGAACAGCAACGTCTTGCTTGCGCGCGCATGCTACTGGCAAAACCGCGCTATGTCTTCTTCGATGAAGGCACCAACTCCCTTGATCCGGTTAACGAAGAACGTATCTACAGGCTCCTGCAGGAAAGTGGCACTACATTCATCAGCATCGCTCATCGCGATACTCTGAGCAAATACCACAAGCAGATTCTGGAATTTACCGGTGACGGAAACTGGCGGATTTACGCAGCTGGCGAGTGCACAGCTTAAGGGCAATACTGGTGCCGCACCAAAACCAGAAATCGATTGTCTGTTGCTTGTAAGAAACCTTCTGTCCTGGCCTGCTCACTGCTGCCCTTTCCTTTAAAAGAAACCAGCCGTTTTTCAAACCACTTTACGAGAGTATCAACATGAAATTACCAGACGGGCTTGT
>JBGAVL010000440.1:0-3286 GCA_044228145.1 Obscuribacteraceae bacterium (SeqCode) | reverse complement strand
ACTATAGCTACCCTTTCGCCTCTATGCTTCTGGCTGAGGCGCCGTCCAAGCGTCAATTGCGTCTGGCGACCTCGGGCGGGGCTGAGAAAAACCCTCATTTTTTTAGCGGGCGTTTCAAAAGCCCCAAACAAGCCGCCGACCTGTTGATTGCTCTTTCGGCTATTAGCCGCACCCGCTTCTTTTCCCCGGGCGAATTGCAAGAGAGGATGCTGGCGGCTGCAGATCCGGTGGTGACAAGCGACGGCGACCAGTTGCGTTTTGAAGTTTTCTCGGTCTGTTGTGGAACATACGCGAGGCTTGATTTGCGCGGCAATGGTTTGGACGGCGATTGGATCAGCAAAGGAACCACCAATGTTGATTTCAATCCGCCAATGCGCGCTGCCTTGAGCAGCGTGATGAATTCGGAGAAGGTGGGACTGCGCATCGGCGCCGATGGAGTTGAGTTGGAGCGCAGCAGCCAGACCGTGGTTGAGCGCAAGGTGAAACTGCCCGTGCGCTGGTTGAAAGGATTCGTTGAGGTGCAGGTGTATCAGTCCGGGCTCAGGCAAGCGATAGAGCTGCCTTCCCTCGAACTGGCAAAGATAATGCGCACCCTGCCCAAGCAGAACTTTCTGCAAGCAGGCACGATAACATATTTGGTGCCTTCCGGAAAAAGTGTTCGCCTCAGTCAGCGTGAAGGTCCGGGTGCCATCGCTGTTGGTGCCATAAGCAGGTTGAAAGCGTTGGAGCCTATACTTCGTTATGCAAAGACAGTTCGCATTTACGACAGCGACGATGCCGTCAGTGCTTTCGAGCTTACTTTTGATGAGGGCAGTTTTTTCTTTGTAATGAGCCCGAATGCCGCACGCGGATTCTCTGGTGAAGGGCAGGCGCTTGCCGGATTGGCGCAGAACAGCTCCAACGAGATTCTTGCCCGTGTGAAGAGTGCTCTTGCCTGGCAGCAGAAAATTGATCCTGTGAGCTTAAGCGCATCTTTGAACGTTGATAGAGAGGTGGTTTGCAACGCACTGCAAGTACTCGGAACCAGAGGACTGGTTGGATACGATCTGTCGTCGGGAGCGTTTTTCCACAGAGAATTACCTTTTGATTTGTCTCTGGTCGAAGAGTTGCATCCGCGCATGAAGAAAGCACGCCAGCTCTATGATGAAAAGAACGTGCGATTGGCGCCCGGTAAAGACGGCAACTATGACGCTTATGTAAAGGGAACGACCGGCGATCACTATGTGCAAGTTAGTGCTGAAAGTTGCCGATGCACGTGCGATTGGTTTGCAAAGAATCAAGGACAGCGGGGACCGTGCAGCCACATTTTGGCAGCGGAGATTGCTATGCAGGCGGAGGAAGGAAAATGACAATGAGCGAGCTCGACGAAGTCATTCTTGCCGGTGACGCATCGCGTTGTGATACTTTCTTCCAATCTATGAAGGAGTCGCAGAGAAAGGAGCTTGCTCCGAGAGCCTTGCAATGGGCAAGCGCGCTCAATGGATATGTCAATCGCGAGCGACCGCAGTTTTTGGTGTTCGACAAAGCTGCAACTGGTGACATCGAATTTTATCGAAGCATTGTTTCGGGAAAAGTAGTATTTCCAAAAGAGTTTAAACCCGAGTCGTATCCAATTGCTCGTATGGCGGTGCTTGCGACGTGCAATCTGCCGGAATTGAAGAAGACGGGGCTAAAAGCGTTGCCGGAGCCGGAGCAAGCGGCCAGCATTCTTCTGGCGCGCAAACCGACTTGGTTGGATAAGTGGTGCGCATTGGTACTAAAGGAAGCACCGGGAACGCACTGGAGGGCACTGCGTATATTGGAGAAAAACGGTGCCTGTTCGGTGGAGCACAATTCTGCTTATTGGGTTTCGATGCTCTGCAGTTTGTCGGCGCAACCTGGCCTTGTTGAAAGTGTGTTGACAGACGATGAAAGGCTTCGCGAAGAGATTTGGGAGATGCTGGCTGACCCTGGCGTTGCTCGAATGCTTGCAGAACCGGAGCAGATTGCCCATGAGATATTTCGCAAAAGATGGAATAGTGGCGGAGACATTTTTTCTGCCATGCAGAGCGGAACGCGCCAGGGCACTGAGCTGTGGTATCAAACTTTGATCAATCTGTCAGGCAAAGGCTTGATCGATCGAGACCGCCTTATCGAGTTTTCGTTCACTTCTCTTGCCGGTATTGGCGAAAGAGATGCAAAGAAATCTGTTTATCAAACTGTTTCGACCGCTGACTTTTCGATCAAATTGAATCAAGAGCTGACAAAGGAAAAAGCGGCAGAATATGCAAGTCGCTATGCCTCACTGTTGAAAGCCGCCCACAAAGACGTTTCCACCTATGCGTCGACTGTGTTGACTGATATGCCGAATCAGTCGTTGAATGTCGAAGACATTTGTGCGGAAATAGCTCCGGCGTTTTTGAATAAGAGCAAAGAACCCGCCGATGCGGCGTTAAAACTTTTGAGCCGCCTGGCGAAAGTATTTCCCGACCAGCGAGATTGCTATGGGCCTGCGATAATCAGCGCTTTTAGCCATTCGAGCAAAGACATACACAAGAAGGCGCTGACTTTGGTTGAGTCAACCAGAGTTTTGGAAGTGCCGGAAGTGCTCTCTGAATTTCTCCAGCGCCTGGATATGATTCAGGGAATGGAAAGATCGAAAGCAATGTCACTTGCTGAGAAATATAATGGTTCCGGTGGTAACATCGCTGTCTCAGATCAACGATCTTCGTCTGATGCATCAGCTCGATTTTCAATCGCTAGTAGTTTGAACACCCTTAGTGAATCAGAGCTTTTCGAGCGCGCGCAGAAAGTTGACGAAAAACTTCGCAAACTCGCTTGTGTTGATGATGCGGCTGAAGCGTGCAAGGCATCAACCGTTTGCGACATTCCCGTCAATCTCGATTCGAGTGAGTACCCGCGTCTGGACCCGGCGAAAGAAATTAAGCCGATTAGCACCCTCGACGATCTCATATTTACGTTTATGAAGGTTTTGTCCGGAAAATGTACATCCATGGAATTGGAGTGTGTTCTTGATGGTGTCTCCAGGCTTTGCAATGAACGACCTGAAGATTTTCAGCAGAAGACTGATGCTTTGAGAGCAAAAACGCAGCAGCGAGATCAAGAGTTTTCCTTGTTCGGTTGGACTGGGCCTCTTGAGCAGATTGATTTTTCCTGGCTTGGTGACTCTAAAAAAATTGAGACTGCAATGAGAACAATAACGGCCGATTCCAGTGAACAAATATATTTTCTGGATTCAGGGGCAGCCCCTATTTGATTAGTAACCTTATTCAATTAATAATATTCA
>JBGAVL010000043.1:0-27085 GCA_044228145.1 Obscuribacteraceae bacterium (SeqCode) | reverse complement strand
TGATGCCGCACGGGCATATTTCTCTTTCAATGCTGCTGGAACTCGCATAGCTAACCGCTCAACTTCGTTATTAGACTTCTTTTTCGACACTTCACAACACCTATCAACCGTTCAATAATTGTACGCCAAAATGACGCCTCTTGGCAACCCAAAGTTCCAATATGTTTCATCGCATCCCCCATAAATAGGGGTGATTTCAGCTCTTATCAGTCGCGCTGTTGATTGGAAATTAGAAGAAGTGCCGTCGCTGGGCTTTTGAACATCTTGACATCTGAAACATAGTTATCACTATCAGCCACTGACAAGGGCAGAACGGTATATTGGAAATGTCTGAAGGACACTTTTCCTCGAACAAGGGTAAAGGCAAAAAATGTCCAGCAAATGGCAATGGCTGCCTTACATAGTGCCTTTCTACTGCTTTCTTTTTGCCTGGACGTCGGCCGGGATGTTCGCCTGGAAGCGTCGGAAGACACATCCGGTTCTCTGGATGTGGGCTGCTCGCTGTTGGTGTCTAGTTCAACTGCTTTCGATATTAGGTATCTCAATTGCTGCGCTTTACCATGGCTACAAGTCCGGGTTTGATACAGGTCTTAAGACGGCACTGTACGGATTTACTTTTCTCACAGTGTTCTATGGAATGCTCTGGGCATTTGGCCGAAAAGTCATTGCAAGTATCATCAAGGACGCTCACTGGGAAAGTTTTGCACCATGAAACGCATCTACGAGCGCTTGATGGAATTGTTAGGTGAGCCTGATGACAGCAACCTTTTCCGCGAGTGGTTGAAAGACGTAAACGAAGAGCCTGAGATTCAGACTGCCGGGCCTACCGATGAGGAGTTACTTCTCTATTTCTTTCGACTGCAGGGGATTCGGCTCAAAGCACTTGCCGATAAATGCCCCCCACGACGTTTTTTCCAAATCGCGCTGTATATTAACTCCAGCGACGTGGAAGGCGGCTATTGCAGCGCCTATTCTGGCGAACTCCCTTGCAATGTTGAGCCTGGGGACTCGAAGGATGTGGTGAAAAGAAAGTTTGACGACGCAGGCCATAAGCCAATGGACACACGATATTTAGATACTGACGCTTACACCACACTCCGGTATGGTCTATGGCCATTGCAAATCAGTTTCTCTTTCAAAAATACCAATGGTCAGATGAACATTGTCCATCTAACCCATTTTAGCCAGTCATCTAAAACATAACGACTACTATCAGCCACTGACTAAGGCTGATAGATTGAATTACCAGTAGCCACCTGTCTTTAAAAAGAGCATGCACAGATGCGTAAATCAAAAGGCATACGAAGCACCGTATTTGGTGTGCTATTTTGTTTCTGCTGCTGCCTTGTTCTTTGCCATTGACTGGATGCCGAAGCAGACCACAGCCGGTATGCAGGGGACAAGCACAAAGCAGATGAAGTGCTGCACGGTCGCCACCGCCAGAGCCAGCTCCTGGTTGATTCCTGATGTTTTCATCAATGCCTGGCTGAGGAAGAGGTGATAGCCGCCCACCGAGCCGGGTGTCGGAACCAGCACTCCCAGGGACGCGATCGTGAAGACGATCAGTGAATTGAGCGGCGTCACTTTGTCACCGATATTGAAAGCCCATATAGTCAAATACAGGTTGAGCCAGTAGCAAAACCAGATAGCCAGGCTCAAAAATGCGATTGCCGGATAGACCACAGGGTTGGTCAGTGACTTTGTGCCGGTTCCGAATTGGTCCGATAAGTCTGCCAATTTTTTCGCCAGGGCTTCCGGCAATTTTGCTTTGATCAGGTCGAGATTGAGAAACCAGCGCATGATTTTGGACATATGCGGCAAGACCGCCAGACCGACGAATGTGGAAACAGTCAGCCCGATGCCGCCGGGCACGAGCCAATTGGGCAAATCGCCGAACATTGACTTGGGCACAATCATGAGCGTGATGCCCAGAAGCAGCACCAGTAGCGCAATATCAAGCAGCCTGTCGATGAACATGGTGGACAGAACGCCCGCCCATGGCAGTTTTTCCGAGCGCGTGATCGATACCAGCCGTACCACCTCACCACCGCGAGGTACGGCAATATTGACCGCGTAGCCCATAATGACAGCCACGAAAGAATTGAAGAGGCTGATTTTGTGGTCGCTCAAGGGTTTTAGCAACAAAATCCAGCGAATTGCCCTGAGCACGTGGCTGATAAAACCGTTAACCAACAATAGAATCAAAAAAACCGGGTTGCTTTTGACTGAATACGCCCAAATGGTGGCCAGGTCGCATCCGCGGAAAGAAAAATAGAGCAGACCCGCCGCCGCGGCGATCATGACTACTTGTTTTATCAGGCTCTTGACGCGACTTTCTCTTTTGTCTGGCGGTATCTCCGCCTGGGTCTGACTTTCCGTTTGTATCATTGGTGCCTAGTTTCGCCGGTTGTAAGCTAGAGATCCTACCGTACTTGGGCGAGTGGCTGATATTTCGCAGACCAAGACTTAAACAGATTGTTCTTCTTCGGGATTCAGTAATGTTTATTAGGGGTATGGTTGAGATTGAGGAGAGTTTTTAGTTAATCTCCCCCTTTGGTTCGGCACGAGTCAATTTCTTGTGCATGGTTGATTTAATAAGCGTCTTAATCGGAATCCAGCTCGGTGACTTAAATGGTCGACAAAAAGAAAAATGTTCTGCTAATTGAAGACGACCCCAAGGTTGCTAAAGAGCTGCAGAAAGTCCTGAATTCTGGCGCTGATTTCGCCATGGAGTGCGTGGAGCAGAGAGACGGGCTGAAGCGCATAGGCAAAGGCGGACTAGATGTCATTCTTATGGATTTGCCTGTCAAAGACGGTTTGAATGCTTTCCTGAAAGTGAAGGCAGAAGCGAGAGTGCCGGTCTTGGTATTGAGCGGCGACGATCAAGAAAAGACAGCTGTGGAAGCTGTCAAGCACGGAGCCTGCGACTACATATTAAAGAGCGGCATCGACGACCGCGCGCTTTATCAGTCAATCCGGCATGCCATCGAACTCAAGAAGACGCAGGAAGCGCTTCAGGACGTAACGGCCAAGCTGGATACCGCCAATGCCAAACTCGAGCAAATGGCGAATGTCGACGGCTTAACCGAATTGCTCAACCGTAAAGGTTTGGAAGCGGCACTGCAAAATGAATTTAGCCGCGCTCAGCGCGGAGGCTGGCAGTTGGTGGCAGTTCTTGTTGATTGCGACGATTTCGATCGCGTCAACCAGACTCTTGGCCATGCAGTCGGCGACGTGGTTCTCAGGGAATTATCCACGCGACTGCGCGAGACCCTGCGTCCTACAGATCACATCGCGCGTCTGGGCGGCGACGAATTCCTCGTACTTTTGCCCGACACGCGATTTGCCGAAGGTATGTTGGTGGCAGAAAAAGTGCGCCTGGCCGTTGCGGAAAATCCGTTGCGCCTGGCTTCCGAAACAATTCGCGTCACCGCCAGCCTTGGCGTCATGGCGCTGCCCTATGAATTTTGCTCGATTGAAGAAATGATTTCTCTGGCTCGGCTGGCAGTGCGCGAAAGTAAGATGCTCGGTAAAAACCGCGTCTCATCAGGTGAAAAACACAAATCGCTGGGTGCGGATCGCGAAGTATTGACCGAATTGACGGAACGTTTGCGCAGGGGTGATTGCTTTAGAGCTGTTTCCATGCCCATCTTCAAGCTGGCAAACGAAGAGATAGTCGGCCATGAAATTCTCAGCCGTGGACCGGCAGGGGCTTTCGAAATGCCGGATGACCTCTTTAGAGTCAGCGTTGAATACAACTTACTTACTATTGTCGACTTGCGTTGCTTGAAGACTTGCTTGATACACACTGCCGATCCGAAATTCGATCGAAAGGTGCTTTTCCACGTCAACCTCTTCCCTTCGACAATCATCGATACGCCGATAGAAAGATTGATGACACTTTTCCCAGACAACGGCAAAACCGCCAATTACTGCGTGGAAATCAGCGAACAGCAATTTATCGGCGACCCGGTCTATCTGCGCGGCCACGTGCAAGCGCTCAAAGATCAGGGCGTGAAGGTAGCCATCGACGACGTTGGCTTCGGGCGCAGTTCCTTAGAAAGTTTGATAATTCTAGAACCGGACATCGTCAAGATCGACCGCAAGTATGTTTCCGGCATCTCTGAAGATCAAGTCAAAGCGCGCAATTTGGAGCGTCTGGTTCGGGTTGTGAACGCACTGGGCTCCGAACTGATCGCAGAAGGCATTGAAAACAAAGAAGAACTCGCCATTCTCGTAGAGATGGGCGTTGTCTACGGGCAGGGCTGGTACTGGGGCAAACCCGCTTAGTCGGGGGCACGCAATGTGTCGCCAGCTTCTTTAGGGTTTAAGAATGGAACAGATAGCGTTTCTGTTTATGCTGCTGCTCCTTATTGGGAGTCTGGCATTGCTCTTTAAGGTTGGCAAAAAACTCGACAAGCAATTATTCATACGCACCGAAAGTTTTGAAAAGACGCGCGAGTACTGTGATCTACTGGGCATCGACGGTACGGCAACTATCGGTGATGTGAAGAAAGCATTTAAGGAAAAATCTAAAATCCTTCACCCGAGCAACAAACAGACGGGCGACAAGAAGAAATTTGAAGAACTGAAACTTGCCTATGAGACTCTCGTTTACGGCGGTCGCTATGGAACGCCGCGAAGTGAGATCCATGAAAAGATGCAAAACCGCAATAAATAGCTTGCGGGCGCCGCACGGCGTCGACCCTTCATCTTCAGAACGCGTCTGGTAAACGCCGTCCGAATTTTTGCGCTGCTGCGCGTCGAGATAACACCCACTCGCTCACTTGTGTTTGCAGCACGTCCAGCGGAACAGCACCGTTGCGCAATATCACATCGTGGAAAGCGCGAACGTCGAAGCTGTCGCCCAGCTGTTTTTTCGCGTCCTGGCGCAGTTCTTTGATCTTCATCTGACCGACCTTGTAGGCAGTGGCCTGCCCCGGCCAGACGATGTATCTATCGACTTCGACGGCGATGTCGGGCTCGGTCTTGCTGGAGTTTTCCTTGAAGAAATCGATTGCTTGCTGCCTCGTCCAGCCCATTGAATGAATGCCTGTGTCGAGCACCAGTCTGATGGCGCGCCACATTTCATAAGTCAGCTGTCCGTACTTCGAGTAAGGGTCTTTATACATTTCCATGTCACTGCCAAGACTTTCGGCATACAATCCCCAGCCTTCGACAAAGGCTGTGTAGCCCTCATGCCGGCGGAAGTCCGGTACTTTCTCCAATTCTTGAGAAAGGGCAATTTGCAAATGGTGACCGGGCACCGCTTCATGTAGAGTCAGGGCTTCCATTTCCCACTTCGGGCGCGTGCCGACATTGTAAGTATTGGCAAGGAAAATTCCCGCCCGCCCAAACTGCAGCGAGCCTGGGCGGTAATACGCCGTCGGCTGCGATTTCTCGTTGAATGCAGGTATAGGCTCGACGCCGTATTGCAAGCGCGGCAACTTGCCGAATTGCTTCATCAGCTGTGGATCCACTCGCTTGGCAATGTCTCTGTATCCGGTCAGAAGCTCATGCGCGTTTGAGTAGAAAAACTTCGGGTCTGTGCGCAAGTATTTGGAAAAATCCTGCAGATTGCCTTTGAAACCTGTCTCCGCAATTAGTTTTTCCATCTCCGCACGCAAGCGTTTCACTTCCTGCAATCCACGCTGGTGGATTTCTGCCGCTGTCAAATCTGTTGTTGTGGTTTGACGCAGGTTGAATGCATACCAGGCTTTTCCATTGGGAAGATCGATCAAAGCCAGGCTTTCTCTGGTTTTTGGCAAGTACTCCTCAGTGAAGTATTTGTGCAACTTCTGGTATCCAGGCTTGATGCTTGTCGTATAAATGGATGTGGCCGATTCTTTTAGCCGGGCTCTGTCAGTCTCCGAAAAATCTGCGGGAAACTTTTTGAAAGCCTCGAGCAGCGGGCTCGTCATGGGATCTTCGACAATTTGATTTTTTACTTGCTGGGGGACTTCGGTAAGCGTGACTCTGGGCGGAGTTATGCCAGCTTTTACTCCTGCCCGCATCAGCTCGATTGATTGATCGATAGAAGCAGCAATACCGCGCAAGCGCGAAATGATGTCCTCATAGTCTTTGAGAGTGTTTTGTGGGTTTTGAACAAGCGTATTTGCCGGTGATTCTTGCACTCCCTGGAGTTGGTTCATCGGCAAAAGTTCGTTGGGAAACTGACTTTCTTCCAGGCTCATCTTCAGGCTGTAATTGAAAAGGTCGTAATTGAGCTGATCTTCCTTCGACAGCTTGGTTCTGTCGATGCTTTTTAGGGCTTGCATGGGTGCAATCAGCTCGCGCTTGCGGCGCTCGATGGCTGCCAGCGAGCTGTCTGTCCATCGCCCATTTTGCCCCGGATAACCGACACTTGTCGCCCACTCCGGATACTCGTGCATTTTGTAGTCCCAGTAAGCCTCGAACAATCTCCAGAGTCTCTCATGCTCAGACTTTTTCTTAGCGCTATCGGCGGTGATACCACTCATAGTGCGCTCATAAGCCGTTTGCTCGCCTGCAAACACCGGTCCGCATGCAAGCATGCTCAAGAGTGCGGCAACTACAAGCCTGTCTTTTCTGAGAGAATTAGCCGGCATCAGTTTGCTCCATTGTCGTCTTTTAACGAAGTCCAGGTCAGGTTGGGATGGATGTGTCCATCGCTTCAACCATTCCATCCAGCGCCTGCCAGTTTAAACTATTGGCCGCCATGCCGGTGTTCGCTTCATTCTTCAAAAGATTTTTTAGGTACAAGTCAAGGTTCGCCGCCGCATTGCCGAGGTCTGCAAACCCATAAGACCCGGCTGTCCCTGCCAGCCTGTGTGCAATCACGTGAGCTTTTCCCAGCCACTCGAGCTGTTTTTCTTTGTCCGCTCTGGCATTTTTGAAATACTCTTTCATTTCGGAAAGTCGCTCGGGAAGCTCGTTTAAGTATTCGCCACGCAAGCCCGCCAGGACCGCATTCAGGGCCTCGTCGTAGTCCGGGTCGTTGTTTTCATCTTCGGGCGGCATTTATGAGTACGCTTTGCCTCTTCAGTCAGCCCCAACAAGTTTTTTGATTTCCGCAGGCAAAGTGAGCGGATCGAAAGGTTTGCTGATCACCCCGCTGGCGCCCAGTCTTGTGTACTGTTCCACTTCTTGCGGTTGCACTTTTGCCGTCATCAAAATGACGGGAATGTGCTTTAGGGCGTCGTCTTCGCGCAGTTTAAGCAAGGTCGTCGGTCCGTCCATGCCTGGCATCATCACATCTAAAAGGATGACGTCCGGTTTTTCCTTGCGCGCCAATTCCAGCCCGTCATAGCCGGACTCCGCTAAGACGACCTGCCATTTGCCTACGCTGGTCAGGCAGACCTGGCAGATTCTCCTTATATTCTGGTCGTCATCGACCATCAGTATCTTTCTTATTTCCATGCCTTATTTTTGTTTTGCCCGCGCCAGAAGCAATTGTTCGACCAGACCAGCGGGCATTCTAAATTGACAGCGCGCCGCTCGGTAATTCCTATATATAGATCTGCCCTTTCGCACGAGCCTTTTGACTCTCCGTGGAAAGAAGAGAATCACCTGGTAATGAGTTCTTTGCATTGCGTATTTACCCCAGCCCGATTTTGAAACTTTTTGAAAGATGTCTTTCTACAATTTCAGCCATCAGTCACCCAGTTTCTAAAGGATGGAAAAACAATGCAGTCACTTGATTCTAGATCTGGCTTTCAGAATGGCAATCCTGCGCACATCGATGCCGGAGACCGTCTTTCCGCCGAGCAATCAAAAGGATTTACAGATACTGTAGAAAAATTTCTCCACGAGCATCCTTATATGACAGCTGCTGCAGGGACGGTTGCGACTGTAGGTGTTATTGCCCTGACTAGAGGAAAGGCGGCGGCGAGCGCCGAGGTGCTGGCGCCAGTTGCCAAAAATGTGTCTACCGAATTGGGTTTGTTAAGGGAAGCCGGAAGCTTGCTTTCCACTCAAAAGGCGTCTCTTGCTGCATTGGGTAAAGGCTCACTGCCGCAAGCAGAACAGATAGTTGCCAGGCAAGCGGTAGTATTCGCTTCGACAATTGGCGAGTCTCCCATGACCGGATTGGCAATGAAGTCGCTGGATGTGGGTGCGAAATCGCAGCGTGCGGGACTCGCCTGGCTGGAAGGAACGCCCACGCACTCCATAGTCGGCTCTGTGCGAACGCTGGGCAAAGCAGCGAAATTTGAAGGTGCAGCAAAACCGGTCACAGTCAACATTAACACCGGAGAGCGTGTATTCGCTGACATGAGTAAAGTCGGTCCGATCGAATTTGCAAAGGTAGACAAGGCAAGGGTTTTAGCGGCACATTCCAATGAGTTTTACAAGCAAGAGTATTTGTTGGGTGGTGGAGATCTAGCTAAGTACGACTCATTCGCATATTTCTCCTCACGACCAGAAGTACAGCGTGCCGATTCTCTCTACACCAAACTATCGCCAGGTTTGTTTCCCAGAGATCTTTCGCCTTTTTCATTAAGAATCAGTCGTGAAATCATGTCGCCGGCCGCTGTGATTAGCCGCGAAGGCCACGTAACGGAATTGTTGATTTCTCCTGGCACATCCAAAGCGCAAATCTCCGAGGCCATGGCTGCAGCTCTCAGTGCTGAAAAGGTTCTTACTTATCCTGCTGCACAGCAGGCCAGTCTCATAGTACAGAAGAGCGCTCCTGGCTTCACTCCGAGAATGGTAGAAGCGCCTGCTGAATCCATGCAGGATATGATGATTCACGCATTAAAGGGGTCGAGTGATTGGATCAAGGGACGTCAGGGCAATACATATACTCGATTCCTGAGAGACCGGGAAGGCAACTTCACTCGCAGCGACAGAATGACCTTGCATAAACTTTTTACAGGTGAAAGAGTGCGGTTTAGGGATCTGCCAATTGAGGAGCGCTGGTTTTCCCGTACTTTGAGTTAGGTGCAAGCCGGGCGAAATGTTCCTTTTCGCGTGCACGAGAGGAGTTCGATCATCTGAGACGAAAGGCATTTCCTCGTCTCAAATCGTAAGATGGTAGCGATTCTGTCATATTGCTTGGCGGCATCTAGACATTGTTTCGGCTTACACGCTTCGGATGTTTGGTTGCCCCCAAACAGCTTACAGCCCTCCTCTTTCGGGCAATGAACCGCAAGAATACTTTGGAGCATGTCGAATATGAATACACGCCCATAATTTGCCAATAAGTTTCTCTAGTATGTGCGTACTTCTTCTCCCAAACATACTATCGAGGAACTGCACTATGCGCGGTAATCTTGAAGTTGCTTATGAGCCTTGCGCGATTGAAATGAAATCAGGAGTCCACGTCGGAACCTGTGATTTGATCGACGCCATGAAATTGGCAGAAATGACTCAAGCGGTATACGGCAAAGATGTGAAAGTGGTGGGAGATAGCAAAGTCGATACCAGCTCTTCATTCTTGAGCCGCTTTGAACTTTTCGAATCCGACGTTTACGTGCCGAAAAACGCTGACAGCCGCGCGCCGGTTTTGTTGGCGACAGGTGGAGCCGGGCCAGGAGACATGAAAGGCGTGATGTCCACTTTTCATGCCACAGCTCGGACACAGCTGCTCCTTACTATGTGCGCACAAACGACAAACCTTGCAGTACATAAGTCCATAGATTTCCACAGTGAGAAACACCTCATCGGAAGTTCGACTTTGCTCGCACGGTTGGATCGTTAGTTCCTAACCTTCGCGGAGATATGGTCATATGGGATTTGCTGGCGACGCTGCAGGTGTTCAAACCGGATTTGATAACGTCGGAAAAACTGGAAATGATCTTAGCAATTTTGCTTTTTCTGAAATCAGTCGCGATGCGTTTCAGAAAACCTCAGGGATTGAACTTAACCAGAGGTTTGACACAGCGTCGGCTTACTTGCCTGGATTTGATCTTTTTGATTCTACTCATTCGTTGCAAGTTTCCGAGCCTCTAAAACCGTCCGAGTCCCAACAATCAGCTGAACGTTCGCAGACCCAGGTTGCAGAAAAACCTGGATTGCAACCCTTGCCTGACAAACTTGAAAAGGCCGTGGACGCAATTGAAGATGCGTGTAACGGCGGCTTGACTGGAATCGGAACTGATGAATCGAAGTTGTGGAACACGCTTACGAATCTGAATCAAAAGGAATTCGAGCAAGTCAACGAACGCTTCGCCGCCAAATACGGAGCGAAGTATGCGAACAATGGTGAAAAGTGGGACATTTACAGCGAACTCAAAGATGAGTTGAACCCGCTCGACCTGCAGCGCTTCGAAAGAATGATTGAAGATAAAAAGGTCAACGAAGTACCAGAGCAATATAGAACGGACGGACAATCGCTTTTAAAGGAACGCGGTGGTTTGAAAGTCGCAGAGATGAACACTGTCAATCTGCCGGATGGTAGATCATACGATGTATACGTGCCGAGAAACGCTGACAGCCGCGCACCAGTACTGATAGCAATGTTCGGAGCAGCAGCGGGCGATGCCAAAGGCGCGATGGCGGCAGAAACAGGTTTGCAAATAGAGGCTGAAAAAACCGGCTCGATTATAGTTTTCGCCAATGCCAAATTGCGAGAATTCAAAGGCGCTGGATCAGGTGTGGCTTGGAATGTTCCCGGTCTTTTCTCACCAAAGATGTGGACAACTCTTACGACGATCGCAATTACCTGGACAATGTCATAGCAGATTTGGGACAGCGTTCGAAAACTGCGGAAAAAGTCGGACTGATGGGCTTCTCAGATGGTGCGCGTTTTGCTCAAGTGTACGCAGCGGATAGAGCTGACAAAGTAGCTGGAGTCGTGAGCATGAGCGGAACATGGATCGAAGGTGAAAGCAAACCGAAAGAAGCGGTGCCCATGATGATCGTGCATGGCGACACGGACAAGACCCTTCCGTATGAGGGCGGAACAGGCATCATGACGATGGGGATCGCTAAAATGATGGATACCAATCTCGAGAAATCGCAACCCTTTATGCAATCCAAGGTGTGGAGTGAAGCTTCCGGTGGGGATGGAACAATCACATCGCGCGTCGACCACGAAACTTTTGAAGAAAGGAACTACTCAACCAAAAACGGTGAAGTCAAAGAATACATCGTTAAGTCAGCAGGACATGCCATTCATGATTACAAAAACAACGGCTGGCGTGGAGTTCAACTTATTCTCGGACAACCGCAAATGAATCACGATTTTGTAACCAGGGGCGCGGGCTTCCTGAAGGCGCATATGGTTCGCTCACTTGAGTCCGGAACTTCGAAATAACAATGCTAGATAGCAAAGAATCCAAATTGTCCACATGTGGAAAGGAGAAAGGGTCAAGACTCAAATTCTTGCCAGCGCCTATGGCGCTCAATTCCAGTCCAGTGGCGATTGCTTGGGTTGTGTTTGCACTGGCGTTCGAAATTGATTGTGCTAATTGATCTAAAGAGAACTAGAATGTTTATGTCATAAGTTGAGACTTAAATCTCATGACTAGTTCTTTCGTTCTCACTATTACTTCTCTACTCTTTTGGGCCTGCTTGTTCTCAACCGCAGGTGCATCGGCACGTACTTATGAAGACACGGCGGAGATGCTGTTCAGAAGCGGGCATCGAGATGATGCAGTGCGCGTCATTGGCGACGCGATAAAAAAGGCACCGAACAGCGGATATTTGTATACGACTCGGGGCAAGTATCTTTTGCGGGGGGAACACTATGGCTTGGCTCTGGATGATTTGACGAGAGCCATGACCCTTGATCCCACACAGAGGCAGGGTTGGATCTATCGCATGAGGGCAGACTGTCACGTCAACCTTGGTAACAATGCAGCCGCAATTGCGGATTTAAAGAAAGCGATCGCGCTCAAACCGCACGACGAGTATTACAAGATGCTTGGTGAAGTCTATTATCAGTTAAAGCGCTACGACGAGGCGATTGATAGTTTTTCCAAAGGCATTGCCATGAACGGTAAAAATTACTGGCTCTACAAAATAAGGGGCGACATTTTCTTTCAACAGCAAAAGTATAAGAAAGCTGTTGATGACTATACTGCTGTGATTCGATTAATGCCAAATGAGCCGGTCGGGTATAACTCTCGCGCAAAGGCTTATGAACGTCTGGGAATGCACGCGCTTGCAGATAAGGACTTGGCGAGATCCAAAAAGGACGATGATTTCATGGGCGACTTGATGAAACAGTGATGCCACGGGAAAACTATTTCTTCTGGAGCTTTTCTTCAATCCATTTTTGAATCGCTTCGACTGTGCCTGCGACATCAATTTCTGTGGTATCGAGCAGACTCATTTTTGGCTCGGTCTTTTCAGCGTTTTCCTTCAGCCAATCATTGAATTCGAGCATGTTTTTTAGGTTCTCCTCAGAGCCGGATTTACGCCAGTGAGGACGAGCCTTGAGCCGGTTCGTCAATTCCTCAGGCTCGCAATACAGTGACAAATAGTGCGTTTTTTCAATGTATCTGCGCTCGTTCAGTTTTTCAAACTGATTCGGTATTGCGCTTCCGAAAAGTACAACCGGCCGCCCCGCCTGATTGATGTTTTTCGCCATACGCAGCCATGTATTGCGAAATGATTTGTAGTCATCGTCAGCAGTGTCGAAAGTGTCGTTCCATAAGATGTCCTGATCGAGAACGACCACATCTTTCAACTGGCGTGAGAGTTTCAGCGCCGCAGTTGTTTTTCCGGAGCCGCTGGCGCCGGTGACTATGAAAAGCGGCAGCATAACAAACGGGCTGCCGTAGCTGCAGTGAGTGCAAATCGCGACAGGCGGTACAGGGATGACTTCTTTGTCATCGCTGTATTCACCGCAACCAGGGCAAACATTAAACATGGGCACCTCCGTAACGACAGTTTTAGCACATGAGGATTCAAAGGGCATACAATTGCCGCGATTCAAAGATGACAGACGATTCTAGACAGCAATTGCGATTGTGGATACCCAAGAACATAGACGCCAACTGGTACGACTGCTGAGAATGGCTTATTCCGGAGAGTTAGCGGCAGCGCTTGCGTACGGCGGGCACTGGCGCTCGCTCAGAGATCCCGCAGAGAGAGCGACTGTTCAGAGAATTGAGCGCGAAGAGTTGGAGCATCGCCAGACAGTCGGCGAAATGCTGGCCGCTTTGAATGAAAAACCACAGTTCTGGCGCGAATGCATGATGTGGACGATCGGGCGTTCTGTCGCGATTGCATGTTTTCTTATCGGCTATTTTTTACCCATGTATTTTGCGGGCAAATTGGAGCATGCAAATGTCATGGAATACGAAGGCGCTGCCGAGCATGCCAGTCACTTGGGAATGGAAAGATTCATTCCGCAGCTGCACCAGATGTCGGTGACCGAAAGAGAGCACGAAGTGTTTTTTAGCTCCCGGGCATTAGATCATCCTTTGCTGCCTGTGGTGAGAGCAATCTTTCGCTGGGACCCCCATGAAGTTTTGGCATTGGAATCGAAAGAAAGAGGTGCGTAGTGGCGCATTGTTTGAACCGTTGTTACTGTCATTTGGGGCGACACCAGGCATTGTCCCTTGGAAGTTTGTTAGCGGAGCGAACAACTAATCATCAATGCGATCGGTTCACCTGGACTTAGATTCAAATACAGGTTTTTCTGCTTGAGTTTGTTCGAGCTTACGTGCACTTTGCCTGTCTTTTTCGGCCAGGTCTGATTTGCCCAGAGCATCGTAGGCTATTGCCCTCGATTCATAACTGCTGCGGGCATATTGCGGTGATGCTTCTATTGCTTTTGAGTAGTCTGCGATTGCCTTTGAGAATTGATTGAGAAACTTATACTCATCGCCGCGCAGCCTGAGGGCATCATCATCGCTGTCGTCAAGCTCGATCAGCTTGGAAAGGGCATCTATTGCTTCCTGATGTCTTCCCAGTTTGCTGAGTAGCCTCGCCTTTTTCTTATAGCTGTCACAAGTAACCAAATCGGGCTTTCGATTAAGTGTGATGGCGTCTGTATAGTCATTCAGAGCCTCCTTGTAGCGACCCATTCTTTCCAGTTGCGTGGCCCGTTTGATGTAGTTGCTTGTTCTGCGCGGCATGCATTTGATCAAGGCAGTGTAGTCATTGAGTGCTTTTTCGCTTTCTCCTAGCGTGCCATACACGCTGGCTCTGCACTCCAGCAAGGATGAAGAGCGAGGATATTGTCTTAATCCAGCCGAGAGTGCATCAATGGATTTGCGATACTCTTTCTGTGAGTCGTAAATCATTCCTAAGTATTCATATGCATCACCGATACGGGGATTGAGCTTGATAGCTGTTTGCAGATCTCTTACTGACTCGGACTGGTTGCCGTGAGACATGAGATATCTGGACTTTCCCCTCATCAAATAGGCCTCAGCCAGGTGTGGATTTAGGGCAATTGCCTTCGAGGCCGCCTGGTAAGCTGTCTTGAAATCGCTGACAGCGATTGCTTTTTCCACCAACAACATATATTGCTGCGGATCTGATCTCATTGAAGGCGATAAAACATCGGAGCTGGCGGAAGGGAATGTATCGGTTTTCCAATCAAGCCTATCTGTTGAGCTGGTCTGAACAGACTCTCTCCGCTGCTCGTCTGCTTGGCTGGTTGGTGCCTGCCGATCAGTTGGCGATTGTGTTTGCGCGCAGGCAGAAAGCAGAGCTGCCTGCACAAGCACATAGAATCTCAATTTTATTCGCGTTGTCACGATGTTTGTCTGTTGGGCGACTTACTCATTGATTCTAAGTCTGCCGATTGGCAAATACAACCGGCTGCAACGTATTTAGGCGATCAAACTGAGATCTTCGCTTTTTGTTGAGCTGAAGTCTGTCGAAAGTTGAAATTCTTCGTGAATCACTCGCGCCGCTCGGTGAGCATTTGATTTTTCTACCAGGCATGAAATTGCCAGTTCGCCGGCTCGAATCGATCTGACTTCAATGTTTTCTTTTTCCAGTGCGCTAATCACTCGAAGGGATGCCTGCGCACTGCCTTTGGTGTCGGAGCCAACAAGAGTGACTTTGCACAAATCCAGCTCCGCGCATACGGTTAGTTCTGAATGCTTTTTACGCAGTGCAGAAACGGCAGCATTCACGCGATCTGTCTCTTTGTATTGGAAACAAACCTGCACATTGCCATAGAAGTGCGATTCGCTATTGTTGACCTGTCGAATGTGATCCACCGAGCAATCGCGCTCATTCAAGCATTCCGTAATTTCGCGCAGGAGGTTGACTCCTTCTTTCAGCTTGCTTATCGACAAGAACCCTTGGTTTGCGTCTACTGCGACCCCGCAGTAAAGTTTTCGTTTTTCCACGTTGCTTTCTCCTTTGATTTCTGTGCCTCGATTGGAGGGATTGAAAGTGTTTCTCACTCTGACGACGACGTCATATTGCTCGCCTAGCTCGACCGCACGAGGATGGATTACTTGAGCGCCATTGCGAGCGAGAGTTACGCACTGTTCGTACGCGATCTCTTTGAGTGGCACCGCTTCCTTTATGACATTGGGGTCGGCGGTGAATACACCGTCTACATCTGTATAGATGTCGCATTCGGTTGTTCCCAATGCTGCGGCCAGTGCTACGGCAGTGGTATCGGAGCCGCCTCGACCCAGTGTCGTAATCTGACCGTTTTTTGTAACGCCCTGAAATCCTGCCACGACGACAACGTCGTTTTCAGAAAGCTCTTTCTTGATCAATTCTGCATCAATATCAAGTATGCGTGCAGAGCCATGCTCATTGGTAGTGCAGATCCCCGCTTGCTGCCCGGTTAGCGACTTTGCCGTCAGTCCCTTCTTCTTGAGGATCAAGGTCAGAAGAACGATTGACACCTGCTCGCCGGTCGAAAGCAAGAGGTCAAGTTCTCTTTGATCCGGGGTTGCGCTGCATTGCCTGGCCAGATTCAATAGATGATCGGTTGTGTCACCCATTGCAGAAACGACCACAACTACAGGATTCGGTTTGTAACTCGCGATGATGTCTGCGACGTGTTCGATTCTGCCGATGTTTTTCACCGACGAACCTCCGAATTTAAGAACTTTGATCTTGTTCACGATTGACTCCTTCGTGGTGGGGTCCTGTTTTTCTGTAGGGGCGAGGCCATGCCTCGCCCGCCGAAAATTGTGCGGTTTTTGAACCGGGCGACGCATGGCGTAGCCCCTACGCCGTGACTAGATGTTTCACTTCTGCGGGCGCATGCAATGTGCCATCACGGGGCAGAACAGCGTCGAGATCTTTGATCAGGTCGTCGGCTTCTTCAATGCCGACAGAAAGTCTAATCAATCCATCGACGATTCCCAGCGGTTCGCGAATTTCTTTGGGGATTGGCGCATGAGTCATTGATGCGGGGTGGCAGATCAATGATTTGACGCCGCCTAGACTTTCAGCGAGTTGGAACAATTTGGTGTTGCTCACGACATCCTTCGCGTTTTCAATGCCGCCTTTGACGACGCAAGCGACAACACCGCCAAAACCCTTCATTTGTTCCAGGGCTAGATCATGCTGAGGGTGGCTGGTCAGTCCGGGATAATGAACTGCTTCAATTCCAGGATGTTGCTCAAGAAAGCGCGCAACTGCAAAGGCATTTCTCTGATGTTCTTTCATGCGCAGTGCCAGTGTTTTCACACCTCTCAGTGCGAGAAAACAATCGAACGGACCAGGCACTGCACCGACTGCATTGTTATGGAATTTGAGAACTTCATACAGTTCTTCATTCGATGTTATTACTGCACCACCGATGATGTCGCTATGTCCTGAGATGTATTTTGTAGTGCTGTGAATTACGACATCGGCACCAAGTTCAATCGGGCGTTGGAAGTATGGAGTGGCGAATGTATTGTCGACTGCAAAAATCAGCCCGCGAGATTTTGTTAGTTCCGCTACTTTTCTGATATCCGCCAGGCGCAGCAAAGGATTGGTCGGTGTTTCGAGCCAAACCATTTTTGTTTGAGGAGTGATTGCCTGTTCGATTGCTTTCAAATCCTTTCCGTCGATGTAAGTGAAAGTCAGACCATATCTGGAAAAGACCCGTTCGAATAATCTGTAGACACCACCGTAAACATCCTCTCCAACTATGACGTGATCGCCGGCGGAGAGAAGGTTTATAACGGTAGCAGCGGCCGACAAACCTGAGGCTGATGCCAGGCAGTATTTGGCGTTTTCCAAAGATGCCAGACACTCTTCCAATGCAGTGCGGGTTGGGTTGTGTGTTCTAGCGTACTGGTAGCCTTTATTGACGCCCAGTTCTTCAAGAACGAATGTAGATGTTTGATAAATGGGTGTAATCAAAGCGCCTGTTGTCGGATCAGGCTCCTGACCTTCGTGAATGGCTCTGGTCGCAAAACAGTATTCTGGTGCAACGGCTGTGGGATTGACTTTTGACATTGAAAAAACCTCCAAAACAAAAAGCCCCTTCTTCCACAGGAAGAGAGGGCAATGCAACACTTAGTAGGGTGAGTTTAGGTCTTAGCTAAACGTATTTACTTGGGACGTTTGAACCGGTCCACGTGTGGCAATTGCACCCCCCTCCCGGAGGGCATCGGCATTACCATAGTTGTGGTCCAGCGATTTAACATGCCCCTATTATGGTCGCATTGTGCCGGGAGTCAATTTTCGGCTGCTGTTATGTAACGCGGGATGCTTGCTTAGAGCGGTCTCAGGCGGGCAAAACCTCCAACCTCGCCCGGCTTGGGGCTGTGAAGGCTGAACTGGCGGGACTTAACAGAATTCCTTGGGTTTTGCCTAATAGATAAAGGTCTTCATCTGTCCTTTTTAGCGGCTGTGCGGCGCGTATCCGGCAGCTGTCCGGCAGTTGCGGTCGCCGTCTGTGATGTTTTGAGCAAAAGATATTGCGATTTCATGGAACTCGTGGAGATTCTGTCAGTCCGCAGAGACTATAGACCAGAGGTCAAAGTAGCCGGTTAGCGACCGGGCGAGTGTGCAATCCGCACAGGCAGACTAATAAGGTGTTCTTATGAAAGCGCTCAATTCCTTTATCTTGCTCTCCATCGTGCTGTCTTTGGCATCAATCTCCGCAGTCGGAGCAGTCGAGTCAAAGGGCTCGGCATCCGGCTCTGCGGCTACTTTCGGACCATCTAATACTCCGGCGCCCCCCACTGCTGCCGGTCACGGACATGCAGACATCGAGGCTGCAACCAAGGCTACCGGAGCATCACATGGACCGGCGCCGGAAGTTATACATAACCCGAAGCCGACCTTGATTGAGACTAAAGCAACCGAAATCAAACCGGCCAATCCGGAATCCACTGAGTTTGGGTATGTTCCGCAACTGCGTCCCTTTGCCACTGGCGATGGCAAATTCAAAGTGAAAAAAGTTGATCAGCGAAAAACAATGGCACTTGCGCTCGGTGGTGGCGGTGTGCGCGGAGCGGCACACGTAGGTGTTTTGCGCGTATTTGAACAAGAGAAAATTCCCATCGATTACATAGTCGGTAATTCTATGGGCGCAATCGTAGGTGGATTATATGCTGCAGGAGTGAGTATTGATGACCTTTGTCGGGAAAACAGCTTCCGCGACTTTCGTAAATCATATGTTCCAACGCTTGCCGCTAAAACACTCAAGCTGCCACTTTCCGCTTTGTGGTCTCCGTTTCGAACCGGTCCTGTCGGCATCATGAGCGGCCGCAAATATCAATCATTTCTGGAGAAGCACATACCAGCGGGCAAGGAGAAAATCGAGTCACTCAATATTCCTTATTCTGCAGTCGTAACCAATTTGATCGACGGTCAGGCATATCGAATCAGCGAGGGAGATCTTGCCACTGCGATGCGCGCCAGCTCAACGCTTGCCCCGATCATTCGCCCTGTCAGAATTGGCGACAAGCTGTGTGTCGATGGTGGAGTGCGTGCCAACTTGCCCGCGTCGGCTGCAAGAGACACTGGGGCGGATATCGTAGTTGCTGTCGTAGTGGATGATTCGCTCAGAAAGATTAGTGAGAAAAGCCTGCGTCACTATCGCGCCGTTACCGAAAGATTGGCGGACATTGTGCTGGCCGTCACAGACGAGCATCAGCTTCAATTCGCAGACATCGTCATAAGCCCTGATGTTAGCGGCATCTCGATATTCTCGAAGAAGAAAGCAGACATCCTTCGTGCAATGGAAGCCGGTGAAATAGCGGCTCGAAAGGCGCTGCCTTTGATCAAACAAAAAATGAACTTGCCGCCGGAAACACAATTAAGTGAGTCGAGCCACAGCCAATAATGAAGCGGCGCATACCCAGCTAGAAGCTGCGGACCGCTATCAGTCCGTGGCGCAAATGAATCCGGTCCTTCGCCGTTTAGCCGCTCAGTCAATTGTGGTTTAATTCTGGAGTGGAATCCATGCCCCCCGCCAGACCGATATTGCCGTAATGGAGTCGTCAGTCACACTCGTAACTTCACAAAAAGCGTTTGATGAGTTCTTTTCATCGCTTATGTGGGAGTGCGCATATGTTCGAGAGTCGCATTTTGTAGTCGCTCATTGGCAGGCGCCCAATGGTGCAAGCTTCAAGGAACAGCCGATACTGCGGGTATTGTTTATGCTGCCGTGTGAGTTGGCAAATCAGGCGCTCGAGTTTATCGCCTATGATGTGGCCAATTATTCAATGGCAGAATGGCTTGACGACAGCGTTCCGGTCGGAACCATCAAGAGGCGTCAGGCGGAAGTCGTCTTTGGTCCTGTAAACATAAAAGCGGCCTGTGTAGGCTATCGTTGGGTCGACAATATTTCTTCCGAGCGCAGTCAGTTCTTCACGCAAGAAGGCTATTTTGACGAACAGGGAAGAATCATCGAGCCATACAACATCGATTGGCCGAGTGCTATGGACATCGCAGCTGACAAGACTCCTTGAGTTTGTAGTGGCTAAGGGCTCAGGTCTTCGTCCATTTTCTTGATGTACGCCTCTTCCTTCGCGATATTTTTCAGATCCTTCTTTCGTTTATAAATTGCCAGCAAATCTGTATGCACCTGTCTGTCGAGCGAGGTTATTTTCGCCGCTGCTTCTAAATCGAGCAGCGCTTTGTCATCATTGTGAGTCTCAATGTATGCTTTAGCCCTCGACTTCAAATGAGACACATAGCTTGCACCCGGATGTGTGATTTTTAGTAATTTCGTTTGATCGTCGATAACTGCCTGCCAGTGTTTTAACTTTTGCGATAAATCCGCATGGCTGGAGAGGCAAAAGAGGTTGGTTGGGTACTTCTGCAAGCATTTATCTGCTTCTTTCAGCGCCTCCGAATAGCGCTCGAGGCGTTGCAGGATTTTTATTCGCGTCAAGTGGGATGGAAATTGTCCGTATTTTATGGCCTTGTCCGCGCAGGGGAGGGCAAGTTCAGGTTTTTTATTGCGCAATAAAATATGCGCTTTCATGTCCCATGAGTCCGCATACGTCGGGTCTGTCGAAATGAACTTGTCCAAACAACGGAGTGCTTCGTCATCTTCCTCTTCGGATATCACCAAGATTCGTGCCTTATGAAGGTAGTAGTCGCCTTTCGTTGGATCTAGGCGAATAGCTTCATTTATTTGTCGAAGTGCTACATCTAGGGTGGCTGGATTTTTTATGTTCTTTCCAGAAAGAAGAAACAATTGACTGGCTCGTTTTACGTCGTCGGCAGATGCGAATGCAGCGCTGATGCTCAGAACGAGTCCTGCCAGCAGAACCGCTAAAATTGGCATCCTTTTCTTCATGGCAACCCGGGTGATGCGCTGATATTAACGGTAGAATTCTACTGTTAAAGGCGCAGACACTTTGCGCACTTGAATGGCTGGCTCTTTCAGGTGTGCGGGATCTTGGGTCGATAACCGGTTAAAATATATACTTTCGATGGAATACCAGGCGGAGAAGCTCGTGAAGGTATTGACTAGCTCCAATAAGCTGCAGAGACACAGCGCCCTGCGCCAGCTGGTTATTCTTGCCGTTTTTGCAGGCATGCAAGGAGCTTTGTTGTCTTTCCCGGCCGCGTTCGCTGCCCCTGTTGCATGGTCTGACCTCTTTGCCGACGGGCAAAAAGCTCTCGATCAGCAGAGCTTGGCTCTGGCGGAAAGCAAGTTTCGAAAGGCTTATGCTCTCGTTCAGAAGCAATCGAAGAGTCCTGCCGACGAAGAAAAATGCATGCTCAAGCTGGCAGCTACTCTGGCTTTAGAGGATAAGACGGCTGAATCGCAATCTCTGTATCAAAAACTTTTGGTGATGCTGACGAGCCGATACGGTGGAAACAGTTCGCAAGTTGCCCCAGTGTTGATGGCTCTTGGTTCGTTGCAAGAAGCGGAAGGCGATCATGCTGCGGCGATGAACTACTATCAGCGAGCACTCTCGATCAACGAGAAGAATTACGGACCGTATAGTCCGTATGTCGCCAGTTCGCTGCATCGAATGGGGCGGGCCAGCAAAAAGTCCGGCAAGGTCAAAGAAGCCGAAACGCATTATCAGAGAGCGATTTCTATTCTTTCCAAAGATCCTAACGCTGACGCTGCCACCCAACTGGAAGGCGTCATGCACGACTATGGAAATTTGTTGAAAGGCGACGATACGTCCAACAAAGATTTGATCAAGGACTTCCAGGAAGACATTCTCAATAGCAAGAGTACTTCCACGAGAGGGCCGGAGAGACGCATAGAAGGCGGCGTTCAAACTGATGCGGACAAGGTGGAATTGAGGCAGCCGATTACACCGCCGGCTGGGTCTCAATCACAATTTCAGATTACCACTCAAAATCAATTGACGTCATCGCGACAGTCGCAAGCGGATGCGAACAGCAATGTGGCACTGCGAGGATTGATCGATCCTGCATCGGACAGAACATTGGCACCGGCGTATAAAGTGCTTAGCGATTCGATCTTCAAGCAAAATCGATTTGAAAAAGGTGAGTCATACTATCAACGTATGATTGCAATTGACATCGATGCACTGGGACCAAATCATCCATCGGTCGCCAATGACTTAAATGGGTTGGCGCAGTTGTACATTGCCCAGAAGCGTTACAAAGAAGCGCAGCCGCTTCTGATACGCGCGCTTTCGATTTACGATCAAACTTACGGCACTAATAATTTGCTCACGGTGAATACGCGTGCAGCGCTTGCATCAGTTGAGCTGCAATTGGGCAATTCCGACAAAGCTGCCGAGCTGTTTCGCAATGCCCTCAGTCAGGGACGCACGACGCTTGGACCGAACAGTATCGAAACAGCGCGTATCTTGAATGACCTGGCATATTTGAAATACAAGCAGGGAAATCTCGAGGAAGCCCGCACATTCTATGAATGGGCTATTGCCAGCACAGAGGGTGCAGTCGGTGAAAAGGACGCACTGCTTGCCGCATGCTTGCGGGACTACGCGCAGGTGTTGCGCAGTCTCGGCAGAATCAATGATGCAACAGAAGCGGAAAGCCGTGCCGCCAAAATTCTCGCAGAAGCGAAATAGCTGCTTCAAAGAGAATCAACTACTCGGCAGCGTCGCCTGAATAATTCAGCCCGAATTTTTCGCAGAGTTTTTTGACAGCCACGCTTTCTTCACTCTTAGCTGGAAGACTGGGTTTTCCACTAGAGCGATTTCCAGTCGTGAAGAAAATATATTCTCCTGGTGCTAACTTCGCAAGCAGTTTTTCGAGTTCAGAAAGCGACTTGATCGCAGCCTTCGGGTTGTGAATCTCCACATCGGTTTTGAGACGGTTTGTTCCGTACAAGAGTGTATAAACCGGTTTGCCATCTAAGCGCCAAGAGTACAGTTCCACACCTTTGAAGCATTTTGTCTGCTTCGGTGCAGAACGTTCAAGCTCGGATTTTAAATCTTGAGCATTCACGGACTGGTTACTCAATGACATTAACAACAACAGTATTAGTGCAATTTTCGCGAGCATAAGATATTTCTACCAACAACACCACTCTTTGATTTTAGCCCTTACCTACCGGTTTGCCGACAGGGTTTACCCTGGATTGATTGTCCAGTTCTTCGCTGCCTTCTTGTGCCACCAGATCGCCTTCGTGCAAGTCGCCGAAGACTTCGACCATGCCATCCATGATTTGACCTTTGCGGACAGTGACCCACTCGACCACATCGTTTTTTATTTTGCAGACAAACGTATTAAGTGGCGTCGACACCACTGCAGAGATGGGTACGAACAGTGATGATTGGCGCCTGCGCGTCGGCCAGTAAACTTTGCAGAACATGCCGGGCAGGACTTTGAAATCGGGATTGAGGAAATTCAATTCAACAGGCATTGTTCTCGTTTCTTTATCCAGATCGTTGCTTATGCGAGCAACAGTGCCAGTAAAACGCTTGTCTGGAAATGAGGATACTGTGAATTGAACTTCAGAACCCATCACAACTCCGGCGGCATCTACTTCCGGTACCGGCGCGACTATGCGAAGAAGATCCAGCTGTTTCAATCTGCAGATTGGCGGATATGCGCCGGTTCCGTCCGGGCCGACAAAACTGCCCACGTGCATCTTTCTCTCTGTGACGTAGCCGTCGAAGGGCGCTGGAATTTCTAGATATGAGGCAAAGTCTGCGTAGTTTTCAAATGACTTTGCCATTGCATCTACTTCTTCTTTCTTTGCTGCTACTTCATGAGCTTTTGCATTGACGCGTTTCATGAAAGTGTTGACGTCCTGGCGATCTGCTTCCACTGTTTGCGCCCACTGAACCACATCGTTGTCGGCGATCACACCGGGTACAAGTGATGCGGTATAGACACGTTGATACGTCGATTGATCGGCAAGCAAGGTCGCTTGATGTTTTTTCAGTTCGGCCTTCAAGTCATTCAATCTTGATTCTTCGGCCGACAAACCGGCTTTTACCGCAGCGACTTTAGCCATCGCTTCGGTTCTGCGGGCCAGATATTCGGGAGCGTACATCTTCACCATCGGCTGTCCTTGTTTTACGATGGAGCCGCGGTCTACGCCCAGCCATTTGATAAAACCAGGGACTTTCGGGTAGATAAGAACATCCTGATAAGCATTGATTTCACCAGGCAATTGGTCCTCGCGAAACAGTGTCTTTGATACCACCTTCACCGTAGGCACAGCGACGACTGTCGCTTTTTCTTCTGTCGAAACGAGCGGCTGATTATGTTTCATTTGCAAGAGGAAAAAGGCACCGCCTGCAAGTGCCACCACTACAAGAACGAATATCAGGTTTTTCGGACTGAAAATTGATGATTTCCCGCTTTGACTTTCCATCATGGTCTTGGTCCTTTTCGTTCCTTAAAGCCCGAGGTCTTCGGGGTGAAGTGATCTAGAAGCTAAAGTTGCTTTTTTCTGAATGATTGCGAACACCAGTGGTAGCAGCGTGAGGACTGAGAGGGTCGACATCGTCAGCCCGCCGATTACTGCGCGACCAAGTGGCGCGCTCTGCGTAGTGGACATCGCCATTGGCACCATCCCCGCGATCATGGCGATAGAGGTCATCAAAATCGGCCGCATTCGCTGTTGCGCACCATGAATAGCTGCGTGCTCTGCGTCCATTCCTTTGGCTCGACTTTCTTCGGCGAAAACGACCATCAAGATCGCGTTTGCGATTCCGACACCAATGCACATGATGGCGCCCATGAATGACTGCACGTTCAAAGTAGTGCCTGTTATCGAGAGCATCGTCAAAACCCCAAGCAAAATAGCAGGAGTTGTGGACATAACGATGAGCACTACTCTGGCTGCCTGGAAATACGCAAGCAGCATAAGTGTGATTACAACGACGGCAAGAACCAGCCCTGAGAGCAGGTGAAAGAAGGTGTCTTCCAGAAGGGGAACCTGTCCCATAACGTCGACGAAAACTCCGGCTGGAGGTTTTCCGGCGCGCTTGACGGCTTCCTTTACGGCATCGCCGACTCTGCCCAGGTCATTGCCTTGCAGGTTGGCCGTGAGCGATACCATGCGCATCATGTTATAGCGATCGAACTCACCAGGGGTGACACCATATTCGACACTGGCGACATCCTGGATCAATGGATGTTGCGGATAACGCGTTTTGTGATCCGGATAAGATCGATTGGTGGTCGGGTCCTCCAGTAGATCTTTGTATTCCGCCATTTCAATTCGCTTGCGACTGTTCATGGTCGGGAATTTCATGATGTCGTCTTTGGAGCGAATCTGATCTTGCGGCACCTGCACCTGGACCTGATATGAGAAGCCGCTGTCTTTGTCTCTCCAGAGACTGAGGTGCACAAATCGGCTGGAGAAGAATGCCGGCTGCAACGATCTTCCGATGTCCAGTGGTGTCACTCCCAGCTGTCCTGCCAGTTCTCTATCGATTTCGATTTGCACCGAAGGATAATCGAGCGGTTGACCCCAGCCCAGATCGCGCAGCTCAGGTATCTTTTTCATCTCTTTCAAGATCTTGCCGGCGAATACTTTGTCTGCAATCAGATTGTGTCCGGTCACTTGCACCGTAATCGGTGTGGGAGAACCCAGGTTCATAATCTGGCTCACGAGATCACCGGGCTCAAAAGAAAACTGAGTGTCAGGAATTGCCTTAGCCAGACGTTTTCTAAGGTCTTCTTTAAACTTGGGCATGTCGATTTTTGCCCCTTCTTTCAACTGAACATCCATAACCGCCTGGTGCGGCCCGCTGGTCCAGAGAAAGGCAGAGCTGATTACGAAAAACGGTGGTTGTTGACCGGCATAGCCCAGGGTCTTCTCGACATTTTCCGGACCAACCAGTTCTTTTATTTCTGCCAGAGTACGCAAAACTCGTTTTTCAAGAGCTTCAACGCGCATTCCAGTGGGAGCCGATATTCGCACTCGGAATTGGCTGCTTCCAGAGTCGGGGAATAGCTGTTTACCAATGTTGCCGTACAGGAAAATCACAAGTGTGATTGCCACACCCAGGTAGCTGGCAACGATCAAGTAGCGAAGAGGCATTACCAGTTTTAAAAGATCGCCCAGCTTGTCTTTTACGCCTTCAATCCAATCCGGCTTTTTCTCTTTGTGTTCACCCTCAGCTCCATGTTCGGGTTTGATCAGCCAAACGCCTAAAATTGGAACCAGCGTGGATGCAAGAGTTGTCGAGGCAATCATGGCAAAACCGACAGCCAGCGACAACGGAATAAACAGTTCGCGCGTGATACCTGTCATGAAAAATGAAGGCACAAACACTGCCACCACGGAAAGCATGGCGAGAAGTCTCGGCACCATTGTCTCCACACAGGCATCGAAAACGGCTCGGTGCAAGGCTACGTGGTTGGCCAGGTGACTGTGAATGTTTTCAATACAAACGGTCGCCTCGTCTACAAGGATGCCGATTGCCAGTGCCAGCCCGCTCAATGTCTGAATATTGAAAGTTTGCCCGCAAAGCCACAAACCAACGATGGCCGACATCAAAGAAATTGGGATTGTCGTGACGACAATGAGGGTGCTGCGGAAGTCTTTTAAGAAGAGCAAAATCATCAATCCAGGCAGAATGGTGCCCATCACACCTTCGTGAAATACATCGTCGATGGCTTCGCGAACGTACTTGGATTGGTCGAATTCATAGCTGATTTTCACATCAGACGGAAGTACGGCCTGCATCCTGACCAAAGCCGTTTTCAGCGCATCGACCACAGAAACCGTCGATGCGTCTGCACGTTTGACGGCTGGAATATAGACGGTTTGCCTGCCCTGAAATAACGCATAACCGGCAAGAATGTCTGATGAATCCTGAACGACGCCTATGTCTTTGATGAAGATTTGCGGTCCGTGTCCAGTTCGAATAGGCATATAGTCGAGCTGATGGATATCGGGCAAGTCCGTGTTGACCGGCGCGATGCGCATGTAATCGCCGGTGCGCACATTACCCGCAGGCAAGACCTGGTTGCCGCCTTCCAGCGCTTGAATCACTTCATCGCCTGAAATGTTGTAGCGTCTCAATTTGTCGGCGTCCACACTGATGACGATACTGCGGACGTTGCCGCCAAAGGGTGGGGGCGCTTCAGCGCCCGGTACCGTGGCCAACATCGGCCTTATTCGAGTGTATGCCAGATCTTCCAATTCCTTCACGGTTTTGGTATCGGAAGATAAAACCAGCTGCCCCACAGGCAAACTTCCAGGGTCGAATCTGAGCACAAAGGGGTTGTATGTGCCTTTAGGCATCAGGCTGGTGGCGCGATTGGACATGGCGACAATCGCTGACATGGCGCTGGCCATGTCGGTGTCGGGCTGGAAATAAACTTTGATCAGGGCAAGGTTTTGAATCGTTTT
>JBGAVL010000439.1:0-3321 GCA_044228145.1 Obscuribacteraceae bacterium (SeqCode) | reverse complement strand
CCTTGGACCGTTGTCTGCACCTCCGCTCACCTCCACGGAAAAAGGCGATGTAAAGGACGCCATTTATCATGACGAGGTCACCCCGGGAGTCTGGCTTGCACAACCGGTCGGCATCGACTACTTCAACGATAACTCAAAGGGCTTCAAGAAGCGATATCGTTTTGCAACGCCTGATCGTTGCAAGATCAAAATGGCATGGCTGAAAAAATGCATCGACCTTTGCAGGGAGAAAAACATTGAGCCGCTAATTGTGAATGTTCCGCTCCCCGATCCGGCCCTGACTATTTTGCCTGCCGGCGTTCACGATGCGCTGGTAAAACGCGTCGAAGCGATGGCGCGGCAAGAGAAATGCGCTTATCTGGATCTGCAAAAGACAGGTGCATTCAATATCAAAGACTTCACCGATTCGTGCCACATGGATGCCTCCGGCGGCAGAAAGGTCATGGATTTCGTCGCTAAGGAAATCGGCAAGGACACACGCCTGAGTTCTGCATTGCTTGGTCCATCACAACCTCAAATAGCCGGTCCTGGAATTGCACCGGTAGGTTCGCCGGGTGCATCGGTGGATGATAGGAACAATTCAATGCCTGAATCAAAACTCGCCGGACGACGAGGTGCGATGTAGTGTTATTCAATAGCTTTACCTACCTCGTATTTTTGCCGATTGTGGTGGCACTGTTTTGGTTGGTGCCGTTTCGCTTTCGCACATTCTTGCTGCTGATTGCGAGCTATGTTTTCTACATGGCTTGGAAGCCGGAGTACGGACTTCTCATTGCCGCAATGACGGCAATTAACTACTTCATGGGTCTCTGGATCGCCCGTGCCGAGTCGAAGAAAAAACTCCTTTTCACAATTGCAATCGCATCCAACTTGTTGCTTCTGGGCTTTTTCAAATACGCCTATTATGTACGCGATATGGCAAATGTGGCCCTGTCATACACCAATCAACAGTTGCTGCCAATTCCTTTTCAGATTATTCTGCCGCTGGGCATTTCGTTCTTCGCATTTGAGTTTATCCATTACCTCACCGATGTGTACAAGGGTGGTGCCCCTGTAAAATCACCTTTCCAATTTGCACTTTTCGCCAGTTTTTTCCCCACTCAAATCGCCGGTCCAATTAAACGCTATCAAGACTTCATGCAGCAGCTGGAAGTAAAAACCAAGCTGACGCTATCGCAATTCGATGAAGCTTTCGAACTTATCATTTTCGGCTTGGTCAAGAAAGTAATTTTTGCGGATAATCTGGCCATTGTTGTTCAAACCGCTTACGCCAATCCAAATCAATTTACGACCTTCGATATGTGGCTTGCCACCTACGCTTTCGCATTCCAGGTTTATTTTGATTTTTCAGGTTATACAGACATCGCCCGGGGTTCTGCGCAGCTTCTCGGATTCAAGGTTCCGAAAAATTTCGATCTTCCGTACATGGCAGAATCGATCACTGAATACTGGAGGCGGTGGCACATTTCGCTGTCGACCTGGCTCAAAGACTATCTATTTATTCCACTGGGCGGTAGCCGCGCAGGCAAATGGATGACGTATAGAAACATACTTATTACTTTTACGTTGTGCGGGTTGTGGCACGGCGCTGCAACCCACTACATATTGTTTGGGTTCCTGCACGGTGCACTGTTGGTTTTGCACCGCGAGTGGCGCAACCTGGTCGAGAAATCGAAGCTTCTCAAAACTCTGACCGCCAACAAGATTTTCCATGTTTTTGCCATATTCCTCACCTTCCACAGTGTCTGCCTCACTGAAGTGATTTTCCGCGCCGACAATGTCCCAATTGGTGTTGGTATCATCAAGCGATTGCTGTTTATCGATCAGCTCAAGGAATTGAGACCCTGGCAAGTGACTCTGCCCAATGTCGATCAACCGGGCGTTTACTTCTTCCTGCCTCTGATGCTGCTGGCGATTCTTGCCGGTCAAATCATCTGCACGAAATTCCGTGAAAACAAAGATTGCATAGGCGGTATCATGCCTTTCAATCGTCCACTAAAGGTAGTTTATCTAACCGTCGCTATCTGCCTCTTGATCGCGTTCTCGCCAGACATCACTCCGAAGTTTATTTACTTCCAGTTCTAAAATTGTGACCGAGTACAAACCAGCAGATCAAAGTGAATTGTCCGAGTCGTCTGACGAACAGGACAAAACCAAAACTTTGAGCTTGGGTGGCGCGCTCGAGTTGCCCACAGGACGAATTGTCCAAGATCGCTATCGTGTCATCGAGGAAGTGGGACGCGGCGGCATGGGTGTTGTCTATCGCGTCGAGCAAATTTTACTCGGTCGAGAAATGGCTTTGAAGACTCTCGACGGACAAGATGTAAAAGATGCTACCTGGCGGCGCTTCCAGCAAGAAGCCAGAGCCACAGGCATGCTCGATCATCCAAATCTGATTACTGTTCACGATTCAGGAATAATCGACGACAAGCATCCGTATTTTGTTATGGACTTCGTTCAAGGAACCACACTCGCAAAACTTGTCGAAGAGAAAGGACCTCTAAGCGTAGAAGAAGCACTGCCGATTTTCATTCAAGTATGCTTTGGTCTGGCTTACGCTCACAATCTCGGAATTGTGCATCGTGATTTGAAGCCCAGTAACATCATGTTGGTTCAACCTCCAGGTGGTGGCGCATTGACAGTAAAAATCGTCGACTTCGGTATTGCAAAGCTGCACTTGGCTGAAAGCACAGATGTTCAAGGTCTGACGAAAACTGGTGAAATCTTTGGCAGCCCCTTATACATGAGCCCGGAACAGTGTCTGGGAGTGGGAGTCGATCATCGAAGCGATATTTATGCGCTGGGATGTGTAATCTTCGAAACACTCACAGGCTTGCCGCCGTTTATGGGCAGCACCTCTCTCTCCACGATGATGAAACATCAGTCCGAAAAGCCTCCATCACTCAAAGAGGCAACATTGGGCAAGGAGTTTCCACCAGAAATAGAATCGCTTGTTGCGCGACTTTTGGAGAAAGAACCAGATAAGCGCTATCAGTCATTGAATGCGCTTGCCAGAGATTTAAGCCTTTTGCAGCAAGGTATCTCTGCGGAATCGTTGAAACAGATCGGCGCCTCTGACTCGGAGAAGATATCAAACAAGCGCTTCTCCAATTCAGAAATGGCAATCATAAGTTTGCTCGTCGCAGCAGTATCCGGAATTGCCACATGGATGTATAAGGACATCGCTGATACGGCTGACTACATAACAAAAATTGACAAGGAAGTTGCCAGGCAAGTAGAGGAGTTTAAAGCAAACTACAAAGTTCCCAATCAGTACCCGGAGGTCAGTCAGACCATACAGTCTTCTACGCGAACTTTGAA
>JBGAVL010000438.1:0-3328 GCA_044228145.1 Obscuribacteraceae bacterium (SeqCode) | reverse complement strand
TGCAATACTCTTCGGAAAGCCTGGTGGCTTTGGCAAGGGCGACGACGATGATGGACCAGATCTACAACCATCGGGCTTACCCAGGCGTCCATACCCTTCCGCCGATGAGACTGAATTGGCCTTGGCGCTGCCGGGAGTGGAAGACGACGACTAAAATCAGTCCGCCTCGGTTTTGTTTTCCTGATTTTCTTGCTTCTTCTCTTGAGCGCTATTGAGAATCTCAACCGCTTCGGCCAAGTTTGGAACATCCATGAATCCAAATCGATTTGAATCGTCGTCGCGCGCAAATATCAAATTGCCGAGCCCTAATTTCGTTTGAATCGCTTCCACGTGGCCAAAGTTTGGAGAAGAATACCAAATCACTGTAGAACACTGATTGCGGTCAATCTCCAGCGCGCGCATATTCGTCAACACTGCAAATCTATTTCGCAGTCCTCTGTTTTGCTGATCGAAAACTTGTCTAGCAAAGCGAAATGCAAAGAATGCAAAAACTATCTCAATAACTATAGATACGGTCGTAGGACGATTGTCACGAAAAATAACGGTACTGGTTAGGAGTAGCAATACTGAAGTTGCTGCAATCGCCACAACTCTGATCAGCATCACCCTCTTAGGATCCGGGACAACTCGCTCCGCCCAAAGAACAACCTCCTCCGGCTCAAGATGCGACTGCAGTTTCGCTAACAGTTCGTCTTTAGTCTCAGTCAGCGAATGCTGCTTTGTCGATTTCTCGAGTTCTGCTGATTTTTCAACTTCTTCAGGCATGAGCTATGCGCTCTTTCGCACTTGGTTGATAAGTCTCATAATTATATGCCTGTTTCGCTGCCATTTTTGCTTGTGCCAACCGTTTTTCAACCTCGGGAGTCTATAATCTAAGCAGGAGTCTCTAGCAAGAATTCTATGCGGCATAAAGTGAGCAGATAACATGGCTGAAGACCCATTCGATCCCCAACCCGAATCCAACTGGGGCAAGATAGTAATGATCCTTGCCGGAATTGCCATCATCATAATTGGTGTTTGGGCTTTTGCCGCCAGTCTTTTATCAAAATCTCTGTTGGGAAAATAAGACTGCAACCTAGATCATTTTGAAGGTTATTGCACGGACTTTAGCCGCTGTTCCATCTGATCGAGTTCTTTCAGGCGCGCCACGGCAATCTGTCCTGGAAGTTTTCCCGCCTTCGCCGCCTTATGTCGATTAATTTCACCTTTAACTTGAATGCGCAAGGTATCGAGCATCGAGAACGTGCCAGAGGAAACGCCTAGTACGCTGGACGTAAAGAGCAAATCGTTGGTGACACGCGATGACCGCTCATCCGAGCGATTGTAGTTGGGATTAAAACCGGGCACAAGGAAAAGAACACCGGAGGCGGTTTTCAATCCGCCCACAACCAGACCGGCACCAATATTCTGAGTAGCCGTCAACTTAGCTGCGTCAGCTTTCTTTTGGGCGGCGGTGATTTCGTCTGTAAAGGCTTTCTCGTGTGCATCATAATGACCTTGCATGATGACAGTCGATGCAACCTCAGGATTCTGCTCATTATGCGCTTTCACGATCGCATCGAGTGCGTCAAGGTCGGCAGATAATTCGGCAATATTGCTTTGCTTTGCTTCTTTGCTGAGGTCTTTCATTCCAAGCTTGGTGAACTCACCATAACCTTTACCAATCAGCCTGCTAAGTATCGGCGCAAAACATGTGAGTTGACCTGACACCGTAAACATAACCCCGGCTCGTCCATTCCAAATTCTGTGGCGGTTTTTCAACGACAGATACGCCCACTGATAGCCAACCGCGTTCGTGGTGAACTTTGCCACGTCGAATAAATACTGCGATTGTTGAAACGCGAGAGTCTTGCGCGCACCAATATGGAAGCGCTCGAATTCTTGCAGCGCTTGATCGCGCACATCTTTCAATACCTTGCCTTCGACTTCGTCGACGAGGACGTGACCTTGCAGCATAGGATCTGATGCTTCGATGCGCGTAAGAGCATCACGTCTTGCCAACAGCTGGTCGATATCATTTTGCAGTCCTCTGACTTTTCTCACTGCAGCCGTGGGTGAGAAACCATTAGCACGAGCGATCAGTTCGTGATAACTATTGATACCGAATTCACCAGCAGCGGCGCCGGCCCCAATTATGGAACCAATCATCGGAATGTAATTGGCGGCTAACTGAGGGTGTAATTTTACTCGTGACGATTTATGCAGAGCCTGACCTCGGTTTGCCACCGAGATGATGGCACCTGACAGACCCATTCCTGCATTTATCTCCTGAAAAAAAGCATAACGCCAGCCTTTCCATCGACCTTGCTTCGCAACTTCCATCGTGTAATGCAAGTTGTATCGTTGCAGCTCGATCTCTTTGAGCAGAATTTGTCTGGTCAAATCATCTACCAGACCAACCGCAGCCGCAGGCGAAACAGATGCATCACCTCGCAATGCCGGACGATCATCGGGCGCCTGGGCGATTGCCTGAGCTAGCATATCTTTCGCCAGCGGAATTTCACCAAAGTCTATATCGGAGCGCGCAGCTTCCGCTCCAGGCGAAGCTGTGGCTGCCACAGCCTGTTCATTTGCAAAGCACGCTAAATTCGATTGAAGCAAAAACAATGTAGCTAGATATGTGCAAACTATATTTCTACGACTGTCTTTTAATAACACTTAGAGATACCCGGCTCATTAATGACAACCCTGGCTAGCGGTGCGTGTGACGAAAGGTTCGTTAGGCTACAGCTGCAGCTTAAGACATTTTGTTCGCTAGCGCAAAAACCTTTTTTCTAGAACTGAAAAGCCCGATATGGTGTGCTTTTCGGGTAGAATTAGCTACAACGAGCAGCGCTCGCACCGCTTAAGAGCCACACTAATTTAGCTCATTGACAGTTTTCAATGGAATAAATCTGCCTTCGCTTTTATCAAGAAATAGTCAAGGCAAAATTTCAAATCTCGCCACTCATTCGTTTTTCAATCTAAGCCTTACGAAAACTGGCAAATGATCCGATCCTATGGATGGTCCAGCCTGGCGCGAAGTAACACAAAAGTCTTTGCTAACAAGGACATGATCTATCGGAATGAATGGCGGAATTGGCAGATGTTTAGCAACCCTACCCTGCCGCGCTGGCCAGGACGGTTGCGGACCAAATCCTTGCTCTGAGTCGATCAGTCCGGCCGTCAAAAATTTATTAAACTCCGATGACCAGGGACCGCAATTCAAATCACCGATGAAAATCTTAGGTCCATTAAGCGCACCAATTTCATCCGCCAACAGTTTCATCTCACTGTTTCTCTCTTCAAATCCGGAGATTGATTTCGGCGTCGTCGGATGAGCGACAAT
>JBGAVL010000437.1:0-3426 GCA_044228145.1 Obscuribacteraceae bacterium (SeqCode) | reverse complement strand
CATAGCCGTGAAGCTGATGGACAGAAGCTGCCTGTGATTTGTCTTTTGTTTCGGCAGGTGTGCAACGGCGCAACGCACTAGCGCCTGAAGCACAGTTCGTTTAAGTAACCCCCGACCGGCAAGGAGCGTACCCCTGCCCGCTATCATTTTGCCGCCAAGCTTCGTAAGAAGCCGCCAAAGCTGAAAACAGCTGTATTTGCATCTTTGCACGCAGTGCTGTCGTTGTCAAGAGATGTTCGGTGTCCGGAGAGAGGCATTAGGATGGCGTTTTCGAGGTTCGATAGTTCAATGTTAAGTAAATTTCAACCAAATGCCGTCTGAAAACCGTCTACAGAAGCGGCTTTTAAAAGCTCCCATACCTGATCGTGCAGAATAATAGATAAGCGCAGTATTTATGAGAGGTCTATAATGGTGCCTGGCATCAAGTGCATTGTCTTTCTTTGAGGTCCACCAGCATGCGTTTTTCGCCTTTCGTGCTAGCGATTGCCGGCGTCAGTCTTTTGCTCAACTACGCGTTTCTATCACTTCCTGCCTTCTCGCAGCAGTTTGGCGACGTCACCGTAAAAAAGAATCCCGACGGTTCCATTGAAACCTACGACAGCTCGGATTCCGCTTCTGTCGCACCGAGAAGGCAATCCCGCACCAGTAATAAAAAATCTACTCAAAAATACAACGACGGTGTGGTGGTTCGAAAGAATGCAGATGGGTCCATTGAGACTTTTGATTCTGGCGGTGGGAGCCCTTCTCCTCGTCATTCTTCCGGCGGGCGGTCTTCGTCTGGCAGTGTAAGCAAATCGGGCGAGCAAAAGAAACCTGGCGGTGCGTTCGAAACCTCGGGCAAGAGCTCCTCTTTGCCTCCTCGCTCACACGGAAGTTCCGGCAGTGTTCACAAAGGGGTGCATAAATTTCCAAAAGGAGCCTCGGTGAAGATGAATCCTGATGGTACGATCGAGGTCACCGAACCACTTCCCAATGGGGACCACACGGGTAGCGGGAAGCCTCCCGCTCCAGCCAAGTCGAGTACTTCGAGTAAGGCTTGTGTCTCGGCTAAAACTGGATTATTGGCCAAGGCGCCACCTTCCGCAAAAACGGGCACTGCGTCAAAACCAAAACGTCGTGCCGCCAAAAGACCTAGAGGACATGGGAATTACGGAGACGTGAGAGTGATTAGAAATCCGGACGGCTCGATTGAGACCTATGATGCAAACTAAACAATCTGAGCGGGAATCTTGGTAATAAAAGGATAAAAGGAATCATGGATTACGACGCGGTGCTGGTCATCTCCTTCGGCGGACCGGAAGGAATGGATGATGTGATGCCATTTTTGGAAAACGTTTTGCGGGGCAAGAACGTTCCTGAAAAGCGCATGAAAGAAGTCATGCACCACTATGAACTCTTCGGCGGTGTCAGCCCGATTAACGGTCAAAACCGCCGCTTGATCTCAGCGCTGAAAGAAGAGCTGAAAAGGCATAACATCAATCTTCCGGTCTACTGGGGCAATCGTAACTGGCATCCGATGCTGGCCGACACGCTCAGAAAAATGAAAGAAGCCGGAGTGAAACGTGCAATTGCGTTTGTCACCTCCGCTTATGGCAGCTATTCCGGATGCCGTCAGTATCTGGACGATATTGAACGGGCGCGCTCGGAAGTCGGTGAAGGCGCGCCTGAAGTCGACAAATTGCGCTTGTTTTACAATCACCCCAAGTTTATCGAGTCCAATGTCGCTCATCTGAAAGAGTCATTGCAACGCATCCCGGAAGAGCGGAGGAAGTCCGTTCATGTTGCATTCACCGCACACAGTATTCCCAATTCGATGGCCGAAAGCTGTGAGTATGAAGCACAGCTTTTGGAAACGTCCAGGTTGGTGGCACATGACGCCGGGATCACCGATTGGAACGTCGCTTTTCAGAGCCGCAGCGGCCCTCCCAATCAAGCGTGGCTGGAGCCTGACATCCAGGACCATTTGCGCGATGTCGCTCATCGCAAGATAAAGGACGTAATCGTTTTGCCGATCGGATTTGTATCCGACCATATGGAAGTCATTTACGACCTCGACACCGAAGCTGCTTCAGTGGCAGGCAAGGCTGGGATCAATTTCGAGCGCTCCCAGACCGCCGGTACTCACCCGGCTTTCATTGCCATGATCCGAGAGCTTATAGAAGAGCGTCTCCAGGATGTAGAGGAGAGACCCTGCCTGGGTGACCGGGGTCCGTCGCCTGACTTTTGCCATCCGGATTGCTGTCCTCGCCCGCTCAGACCGCAAGCAACAACCTCAACTACATCGGCTTGAAAAGCGCGCTTTTCAGGGCATTACGTGCTACCTTTTTGGACTGAAAGTACCCTCAGAGGTTGTACTATGTTTCGCTTCGAAATTACAAAGGCGGCGCTCTTAACACTCTGTATCACCATGGGACTGCTTTGTGCCTTGCCTTCTGGTGCAGCGGAGTCAAAGATCCCCAATATTTATGCACACAGGGGCGGAGCGAAATGGGCGCCGGAAAACACCATGGCCGCGTTTCGCAAATGCAAAGAAAATGGCGTATACGGAATCGAGCTTGATATTCAACGCTGTAAAACCGGCGAGCTCGTGGTTATCCATGACGAAGATTTGAAGCGCACCACCAATGGTGTAGGGTTGATCAAAGATACCAGTCTTGTTGACTTGAACAAGCTGGATGCAGGCAGCTGGTTTGGCGAACAGTTCAAGAATGAGCGTGTTCCCCTGCTTTCCGATGTGCTCAAATTGCTCGACGGCAAGGTCGTTCTCAATATTGAGATCAAGAACACGCCGGTTGCTTATCCGGGAATCGAAGACGACCTTCTCAAGGTTCTAGCCGATTACAAGTACCCGGACACCATTATCATCAGTTCGTTCGATCATGAGGTTTTAAAACGCCTCCATGCGAAGAGTTCGAAATATGCGATCGCACTTCTGGGCGATCCCATAATCTGCGATGTCGGCCAATATGCCAAGCAAGTGGGCGCAACAGCCTGGCATCCATATTTTGGCAGCATGCGCAAAGACGTAATTGATTCCGCCCACGGCGCATCATTAAAGGTCAATGTCTGGACTCCAAACAAAAAGCCGGAGTGGGAAGCGCTGATTTCGCAAGGTGTTGACGGAATCGTCACTGATGATCCAAAAGCGCTCAGTGATTACCTGGTGAAGCGAGTGAAAAAGCAGAAATAGTTTTTCAAACCAAAATTTGGTGGCAAGAAAAAAGAGATTTTGATTCAATGGTCAATGTAGGCAAGAGAGGATTTATGAGTTTCAAACGCACCGCAATCAGTCTGAGCATTCTTGGACTCATCGTCTTCACACCAGCGTTTGCTGAAGGTGAAAACCCGAAGTTCGAAAAAGCCAAAACTACTGCACAAGCCGCCACCGATGCCGGAGAGTGGAAAAAGGCAGAGACAAATTGGCTC
>JBGAVL010000436.1:0-3474 GCA_044228145.1 Obscuribacteraceae bacterium (SeqCode) | reverse complement strand
GTACCGCGCGTCCTGAACGCACGCAGCGAGCCGATCGTCCGGAGCACAAGCAACGTGATGAGCGAGTCGTCATCGGCTCCGGCTTAACCGCAGAAAGGCCAAAACCGAAATTCGACAGATTCAAGAAAAAACGCGCTGAGGGCTCAAGCCCTTATGGCAGAACCGAAGGATCTTCAGAACGCGCAGATCGCGGAGAACGCAGAGAACGCGAAGAGCAGTACGGCAGTCGCAGACCAGACGGCTATAAACCTTGGGGCAACAAATCCGCAGGCAGTAAGCCAGAAGGCAACAAGTCAGAAGGCTATAGGTCAGAAGGCAGCAAGCCATCAGGCTACAAGGCTGATGGCTACAAACCAGCAGGCAGCAAACCAGCTGGCTACAAACCTGCCAAAAGCAGAGATGGACAGGGCAAGGCGTTTGAGTTCCGCGGAGCGAAACGAACAAGCTCTGTAGTCAGCAAGCGAACACGCAATAGTAAGTGATAGGAATCCATGGGAACCCGGGTTGCAGGAATACTATGTTTTGCGCAAGTGGCATGATCGAACCGCACGCAAAAATCTAGTCGCCGCCAATTTCAACGGTCGAGGTTCTCATGTCTAAAACACGCGTGCCTTTCATTGGTCTCATGCTGATATTAGCTCTGCTAATCAGCACCACAACTTTGTTTGCGCAGACCACAAAACCTAGCATCCATAACGACCCGAACTACAAGCACTTCACGGGCGATGATGGTGGCATGATGCGTGGAGCTGATCCTGCTTTTGCAAAAGAGATTGTTTTATTAGTGAAGAACTATCCCGGTATCAGTTTCGACCTGCCGAAGAAGCCAGACGGGTTGTCTCGATGCTTCGTAGAGACTAATGGTGGCACGCTGATCGACGGCGAACAATTCGAGCAACTAATGATTCATGCTGTCGAACCTGATGCACAGGGTTCTAATGTATACGTGAAGCTGGTCGCGCCGCTGCTGCCGGGGCTGCAAGCTAGCGTCCTAGCAAGCAACCATCCGCTGAAGCCTGCGGAGCTGCTGAAGCTGTGCCTTGATTCAAGCAATGGCAACTATCCATTGGCGGTATTGTTGGCGCACAACTACACAAAGAACATCGCCTATAAGGGACGACAAGCCCGCGAGAAACTAGCGGGACTGATTGCACAAGGGAAGCCATACAAGTTTCCGGCTGACATCGGCGGTGCTGCGGCACATCTCGTAACCATGCGCGAAAAGCCCGGCGACAAGATGGGCATTTATTATCACAGCTTCGTTCCTCTGGTCATAGCGACTTGGACCGGCAGTCCTAATTCGGCAGACAAAGCAATTGTTGACGAATATCTGGTTCGCAATTTGGCGTGGGCGAAGAAACAGATTCCAAATGCGATTGGAAAGTACTTGCCCGACATGGGATCTCCGCCTGACTCAGAAAAGAAACAAAGTGATTTGAATTTCGCAGGCGCAGCCCACGACATCCACAACTGGCGCAAACCGAATCCGCGAGTGGTGGTTTGCCACTGCTCTGTGACCCCAGCACGAGGGGACATGTCAACCAAATTCAAAATAGACATTGAATATGAATTTCAAGAACTGACTTATAGCTCCGAACCCGTCATCGAAGAAGTGCTGAGAGTGACGGCGCCCGAATTCACGCGCGACCTGGTCAATGAGACAAAGCCTGTGCAGTTGGGTAGCGGCTTTAAATTCAAAAAATCGTTTTCCTTCGAGCCGGAAGTCGAGGGAAAGCATTTGTTTGCCTATTCCTTTAAAGGCGGCAAGGGCTTTGAAGAGACACAAGGAAACAAAGCATTTGTGGTGGCGGCAGATGACGAGCGCTGGAAAAAAATGGTCGGGCTCTGGCGGACAGATACTGGCGGGGAAATACGAATTTCGCTGTCCGGCAACGAACTCACAGTCAAGTGCGTCAAACTTTCCAACACGAATTTTCGGCTCAAGCCCGGAGACACAATTATTGGGCATGCAGTGCCTACGGGTAAAGACTCCGTGCACAGCAATAATGCTTACTCCTATGCGAAGATTGCGGACAATTTAAAGGCTCACGATCGCGGCACCGCAGATCTTAAGATCTCAGCGGATGGAAACACGATCACCGGAAAGCGCACAATGGCTCGATACTACGACGGTGCGAAGGATTGGGATGCCGGTGAGATTATGCAGAACATGACCTGGGTTCGCATTGGCAACTAGGTGCTGCGGCTCTGCTTCTGACGCTCAGTTGCTGTCGCTCGGTGCCACACGAAACTCGTTGAACGGAGGATTCGAAGCATCGCTGCCTTTGGCGAGGTGCGTAGCAATTATCTGCCGCGCGGGCACTCTGCAGAGCTGACACGACTACTTCATTTCGAAGCAGGAACTCTACCGCGCTTCTTGCAAGTCTTATTATACTTTCGTTCGTTTAGGCTGGCTGTTATTATACTTAACACGAGTTTGGTATATCCACTATCAATTTGAAACGATTCACCCTTTCATTGATGGAAACGGACGGATAGGAAGCCGTGCGCCAAAATCGTAGTGTTCATCCCTTTCACATTCAGACTTCTGTTGCTTGAATTTGATCATTGCTAATGAAAGCCGTCATCGACAGCTTGAAGCGCTTCGCCAATTTGACAATTTGATTAAGCGATAGATGCGGTCTTTTGCCTGATAAATATTCAGATGCACGTGAAGAAGAACCGAATTCAGGAATGAGATCGGTTTGGGTTAGATTGTTTTGCTCCATAAGAAAAGACAACAGCTCGTGAGGACTTACCGACTGTTCTTCATTCCACTTAGATTCATAATCGGACACAAGTTTTGTAAGTGTCTCGAAGTAGTAGCGCTCCTGCTTCGTAAGCGAATCTATTCGCTCCAACATCTCGTCGCAAACTTGTGCCGCCCGTTCGTTCTCTTCATCGTTCGTGATCGGCTTTAATATGAACAGTTCAAGGCACTGCAGATACTTTTTGCTAGGTTTTTCTTTTGCGGTCTTATCTGGTTTATCCCTAGTCGACATCGAAATCGTGTCCTCGCTTCAGGGCTTCACCTTCTTGGCTGTTTTTCTAGTTTTTGATTGCAGTCCGGGTCTCACGCCACTGGCTATGTACGTCCTAAGACTCTCTTCGACCAGAGATAGTCTTTCTTCCAGCCCTCTAGTAGATTGCGCACTTTGCACAACCTCTACTTCTTCTGTCTTTCGCTGGAAATAGAACAAAAGAAAATCGATCATCTCGCCTTGACTGATGTCGTCAAACTTTGCCGCCAATTCCGTGATGGTGTCCTTTGTTGAGGGACGAACCTGGCAATGCAAATTAACGCCACCTTTCGCCGGACGCCCTCTTTTGTAGCCAAGGACATTATCCTTTTCCAGCTCTTCGTATGCGTCATCAAGCAATTCCACAAAGACTTTGAAAGCCTCATCCTTTGTGTCACCCACTCCAGCCACCCGGTCAAACAAAGGCGACTCAACCACAAAGCAGTCGTCGTCT
>JBGAVL010000435.1:0-3474 GCA_044228145.1 Obscuribacteraceae bacterium (SeqCode) | reverse complement strand
AGGCAAATGTATCTGCATTTTTGATCCACCCGATCTCACCCCCACCTTCGAAGAATAAACACACCGGAGCTTTTATAAGCACTGAGGAGCAGCCAACAGCTGCGCATCTCCGTCCGGCGTTTTTGAACTCGAACGTAAGAGAGATTGGCAAAGGGACCAATGCGGTTAATTCGCAAGGCCGAAACGGCCCCGAATTGTCACCAGCTAGCGCAGCGTTCCTAAGTTTTAGAACTGGAACATGCGCTCTTCAACAATCAAGGAACAGCACATGCCAAACTCGATTGAACTCGTCACGTTCGATCCATATTCGACCGCCACGGTCGAGCTGGGGCCGCAAGACGAAATCATCGCAGTGGACACCAAAATCTACAACAAGGAAAGGCTGCCATACCTCATCGTCAGGCGCGCTCAACCTTTGCGTATGCAGGACGAGCTGATAATCTGGACCATCAACGCTCAAAAGCTGAGCGAGACCGAAGCACCCAGGGCAATTCAACTGACGGATAAGGGCAAGCTTTTCACCATGCAGCGCATCAGCGATTCCGGTGCACGCACGGGCAACTATGCCAGCTATCTGGCCTGGTTGATCGCCGTCGACTGCTCCGGCAAGCGCAAGCCCGTCACGTTTACCGTGGTCGAAAATGGCAAGGCGCCATTCGCGGCTGAACAGTATGTCGGCACTTTCGGAAAGATAGAACAGCTGTTCAATCTTTTCGCAGACAGGCAGCGCTGAGTAGTGCAATTAGCCAGGTCCGTTCCAAACGGTCTTCGGGGATGGGGAGCATGCATTGCCCCATCCCGGCGAAGGCGAGTCTGGGACAGCTTTGATTTTTTTTTCTCTGCAAGGTGATACTAAAACAAGTAGTAGCAACAGCCAAAACGCAAGGAATGAGGTTCCCCAGTTTCGGTAGACACGGTCTGGACAAAGGTCGCTCCAAGGATCAAACTACAGAGGAGCGAAGAAAATGGCTAATAAATCAAAGCAATACACAAGAGAGTTCCAAGAGAACGCTGTGAGGCGCGCGGGTTTGCCTGGACAGAGCGTAACCAGGGTTGCGGTCGAGCTGGGAATACCGCCATGGAAACTCAGAAATTGGGTCAAATCTTCAAACGAAAAACTAGAAAAAGGTTCTGATTTGGACGAGATCTTGCGGCTTCAGAAAGAGTTGAAGCAAGCTAAAGAAGACATCGAAATCCTAAAAAAAGCAGCGGCGTATTTCGCGAAGACCCTGCCGTAAAGTACGCCTTCATCAAACCTCATGCAACGCGCTACGGCATCAAGAGGCTGTGCAAGTTGCTTGGGGTAAGCCGCTCTGGATACCACAAGTGGCTCAATAGCGGGGTCAGCAAGCGCGAAGAGCGCAAGCAGATGCTGTTAGAACAGACAAGGAAAATCTTCGAGGAATCGTATCGTACATACGGCTCGCCGCGTGTGTACGAGGAGTTCAAGCGTCAAGGAGTCAAGGTGAATGAGAAAACAATAGCGAAGCTAATGAAAGCTCATCAGATAACTCCGCCCAGGAAGAAGAAATTCCGTGTAACTACGGATTCTAAGCACGGGCTTCCAATCGCGGAAAACCTTGTCAATCGCCAATTTGACGGAAGAAAACCAGATGAGGTTTGGGTGAGTGACATTACTTACATTCATACAAACCAAGGCTGGCTGTTTCTTTCCGTGTTCATCGATCTTTGTACAAGGCAGATCGTTGGATGGGCAATGGGGGAAAACATCACGACGGATCTAGTTCTAGATTCTTTCCGGATGGGCGTTTCAAAACGTCAATGCGCGCCTGAAATCGCTCATTCGGATCGAGGAGCTCAATATGCAAGCGAGGCGTTTAGAGCTGAACTGTCGGAGTATGGCTGCCTTCAAAGCATGAGCCGAAAAGGCAATTGCTGGGACAATGCAGTCTCGGAGAGTTTCTTCGGAGCCCTGAAATCTGAACTGATCTACCGTTACGACTTTGGGTCCCAAAAGCATGCGGAGGTGGCAATCTTCGAGTACATCGAGATTTTTTACAACAAACGAAGGCTTCATTCGGCGTTAGGATATCTAACTCCGGAGGAAAAAGGCCTTAAAGGTGAAAAAGCGGCCTAGAGCGACGTTGCCCTAGACCGCTGTCCACTAAAAATGGGGAAGGTCATATCGCCGGTTGTCAACCGACTTTTACTACCATTGGTTGTACAAATCTCATTTCTCTACAACCAATGGTGGTAAATGGTGCTTGGAATCAGGTGATGCACAATCATTCCTCTAAGCGATCATCAAGCACCGATAGATAGAACCAAGGCACTGGGCGGAGTTCCAAATCGAGTTGATGGCACACAGCGATAACGACACCAATCGAAATGTTGAGCCGACTAGCACTTTCGAGATGTGAGATTGTTTGTTGACTAACTCCCGCTCTCATTGCAAGTTGACTTTGAGTGATGCACAAATCGAGGCGGCGGCGCTGAATTCGACGACCGATCAATTCTAGCTGCTCATTAGTAGTTGCTATGCCGCCAGCGAATGCCGGTCGTCCGCGTCTCGCAACGCAGGTATCACATTGGTTCATCCCATGGTCCACCACCGCATTCATAGCCATTTCCCTGCTAACGATACGTGACATTCTTTCGCACGTATTCCTGTGACTGAGAATGTTCAAACTGCCGTCCCAGAGCACTCTCTCATCGATGACAGCTACCTTTTCATGAATTGAATGTCTGACATTTACGTGAAGCCCGGCGTTTCGAAGATGCGAGAGGCAGTTTTGGAATTCGGCAGAATCGCCCTGGTCTTGCACGAAAACGCAAATGCATACATGCCGATTAACGCAGGAACGGAAATCAGAACTGAGTTGAGACCAACGTTTATGCGTAATGAATGGACTTTGCAGAACTACGAGTGCCTTTGCGTTCGCGAGATCATCGAGAAAAGTCTGGTAGAAGTTCGATTCATTGAACACCTGCACAACTTCGGGTGCAAAGCTCTTTGGTTCGAGAGTCATGTTCACTTCCCCACTAACAATAATCACTATAGGTGTACTGACACGCAGCGACACCGTGCAATTGCACAGATATTGAGCGGCTTGGGAATAACAGAGAAAGAAAGGAGATTTCCGGACGGAGAATTCTCAATGCTTCTTCTGATTCGCGTTCGAACCCTATCCCACTATGCTGCTTCATATGTGCTGCTTCTTACCTGCGCAGGCACGTTAGTAGTCACTTCAGCAGGCTCTTCAGCAAACGCGCAAGCACAGCATTCAAGCTTCCCTGAGCAAAGCCGGTATGTCGATCAGCAAACCGGAATGCCGGTTGTGGCACCGAACAGCAGACAATTGACCAATCCGGTTTCAGGACAGTCGACCTTCAATGGTTTCAACAGGCAGCTGACGGATCCTGCCACAGGGCAATCAACTTTCAATGGCTATTCAATCAAACTGACCGATCCGCAAACCGGCGCGCCAACTTTCAAAGGTTATGGACAAAACC
>JBGAVL010000434.1:0-3543 GCA_044228145.1 Obscuribacteraceae bacterium (SeqCode) | reverse complement strand
TGTTCAATTAGTTTTGATGAAGTGCCATGCTCAGCGATCCGTTCACGTGCGTGTCTTATCGCCTCATGCAATTTCTTCGCTAGAACATCTTTTGGAAGCTCTTCAGTAATGAACTGCGCAACACGAATGTCACTTGCGTCGAGTGCCATCAGCTCAACTTGCTCAGGCTTAGATTGTCCCGCGCACAGAATGAGACCGATGGGTGAGTCTTCTCCTGCGCAACGCTCGTGCTTGTCTAACCAGCGCAAGTAAAGCTCCATCTGCCCCTTGTATTCAGGTTTAAAGGCGTCAAGCTTAAGTTCAATGACGACGAGTCTCTTCAGTTTCCGGTGGAAGAAGAGCAAATCAATATAGTAATCATCGCCGTCCACCATAATGCGTCTTTGACGCGCAATGAAACTGAAGTGCGTACCTAGCTCGAGAAGGAAGTGCTCAAGCTCTCTCAATATGGCATTCTCAACGTCTTTCTCGTCATGTGCGTCCGAGAGTCCAAGAAAGTCTAACAAATACGGATCGCGAAAAACTAAATCCGGTGTGAGTTCACCTCGCTCGCGCAGCAAAGATAACTCTTGCTTCGCTACGTCTTCAGGCTTCTTTGCGATGGCGGTTCGTTCGAACAGCATTCTTCGAATTTTGTCTTGCAGTACTCTGACACTCCAGCCTTCAATTGCACACAACTCAGCGTAGAAGTTACGCTTTAGTTCGTCCTCAATGGGCAAAATCTCCCTGAAATGGGTCCAGGACAATTGTTGCCGCAGTGAGGCAACAATCTCCCAGGTCGGGAACGCATCGGCAAATTGGACCATCCTAGTGAGGTTCGTGTAAGTAAATCCACGTCCAAACTCTAAAGTAAGGCTATGTCCGAGATTCAGAAGAACGTTCTTGCCGTACCCTGCCCGCTTGTCCTTAAGAATCTCCGATTTAATGCGAATTCCAATATGCCAGTAGAGGGTGACAAGCTCCACATTCACGTGTTGAGCAACGCGAGACCTCGCCTGCTCGATGAGTTCCCTCAGATCTTTCAGGAGTTCATCTGTTGAAACAGGTGATTCACCACCTACCGGTGGCGTAAAATCTGATTTCCTCTGCCTTTTGCTCATAACTTCGTACCTGCGATTCTATCTATCATAACCAGGTCTAGCCATTCTGCAAGCCTATACGCTGAAGTCAAGATTATCGTTTTGTGTGAAGCAAAATTGAATCTGTAAAACAGACAGCAGATTTCGGGGCGGACTGGTTCTCATCCCAATATCACCAATGTTTTTCAGCATTGACTGGCACTTTTTTTGCGCAATATCAACAGTATTTCGGCAAGAAACAAGAGATACCGGGTGGCCCTCTGCAACCGAATACCACCTTGCCGAAATGTTGCAGACGCTTGCACTTGATGAAGATTGTTTGGCACAATAGATCCTATGCCCTCTCCGGTTTGGTGATAAATTGGAGGCAGACGTAAGTGAGCGAACTCATGATGACGAACTCAAAAGGATTTCAACCGAACCGCTCTAATTCTGATGAAGAGATTTTCTTCGTCGAGCACTTGTCGGCAATCTTTGAGCATGCAAACGAAATACTCGCCAACGTAGACTACTTCTATTGCGCTCCCGGTGATTTCGCCTATGCAAGCTAGCCTTATCTTTCCGGCGGTGGCTGTCTCTATCTGGGTTATCTGTTGATTGGCTGGCAGACTGGTATCTTGATCGATTCGTGTCCTTTCTGCTCAGGCACGCTTTATGTATTTAACTTTGCTGGCTCTCCACTTTCTGGATCAAACAGTTTCCACGGGCACTGCATGGATTGCGGCCGAAGCTACAAAGCACAGTCAACCGGAAAGACATTCATTGAAAGAATGAATCTTGTCGGCTGGTTAAGAAAGCAGTTTCCAGGTGAGATTGAGGATTGGACCGAAAAGGATTCTCTCCAGTTCTCATGGAAAGGAAATGGTTTGGAAACAGTGCCGAAGAAAAGGAGAGTGCTAGTGCCTCTTGCAAGGTCTGTCAGTATGGACCTGCTGATTCGAGAAATCGAACTTGGTGCGCTGCGATCTTCTGTGCCTCATAAAGTCAGCCTCTTGAAGCAAGGAGTTGAACTCTCACTGAACAACTCCAGCGGGAGATCTGTCGAGATTTCGAGCGGCAAGCATCAAATCTCTTAAGCGATTAGTAACTCTCTGCATTGGCTCCCTGAGTCTTTCAACATCAATTACCAAATACCCAGCAGTAATGTCCTCGCGCATCGAATGCCCTGCTAACTTCTTCAAGGCGTAGTGTGGGGTGTCTAATTTTTCGGCGGTCGTGAGGAAGGTTCGACGAGCGTCATGCAGAATGAAATAGCACCCAGTTTGCTCCCTGATCTTTTCCAGAGTTTGATACGCACCGTAATATCTGCCTCGATCTCCAAGTCCAGGAAATACATACGGAGACTCCTTCCTTTCTGCATATCTTCTCCGCAAGATCTCCATCAACCAGTCACTCAAAGGCAACCGATAATCGCAACCACCCTTTGAATTCTCAGCTCGGATTTTTATCGTCATATCGTCGAGATCGACATCGGACCAAAGCAGCTTAGCCACCTCATTCTTGCGAAGCCCGGTCAGCAGCAAGACTAGATAATAGTCCCTTGCAGTTTGCCGCTCCAAAGACATGACGGCGGCATAAAATGCTGACAGTTTACCGTCGGGAATTACACCTTGTCTCGTCGATAATTTGTGCCAGCTTCTCATCTGAGTCAATCGAGAAACCGGATTAACCGCAATCAATGGCTCTCCATCAACTTCATACTTGAGCGAAGCATAGTTGAGCACTGCTCTCAGCACCTGCATGGAGAGATTTGCATTTGCTTTGCCAGAGGTGCCGGTCTTCGATCCTTGACTCAGTTCCTTGAATCTCTCTTCCACCATTTGCCGGGTGATACTTGTCACAGGCTTTCTTTGCCAATCACCCAGAGACTGAGCCATGACCCGATTGAATGAAAGGCGAGAATTAAGACGGAAGTCTTTGGATGCCAGATATTCTTCGTATGCTTCAGCAAGAGTCAAGGATTCTCCTCTGCGATTTTCCTTCTCTTTCCGAGGATCAATTCCAGCTGCCATCTGACCCAGGAGCTTCTTAGCCTCTTTCCTGGCAGCATCAGGTGTCCATTTCCCATGCTTGCCGATTGTGACCCGGCGTTTGATTCCATTGACCCGGCACTCAGCAAAGTCAGACATCGAGTCATGCCGGACTCTCAACCCGAAACCGGTAACAAGATCATCCCGGTAGTACAATATCTTTCCCTTATCAGGTTGCGGGATCTGTTTCTCAACGAAGCTCATCGTCAATCTCGGCATGGGTGACCCTCCTAGAAAAAGTAGGCGTGGTAGGCAGCAGATGACTCCAACCCGGTAGGCAAAAAGTAGGCCAAAATCCGAAGTCGGAAAAAGTAGGCAAATGGTAGGCGTTCGCGAAAATTACGAGTGATATTGCGATCATCCAAATTCCCTGCAACTCCAATCTCTATCAACCTCTCCGGCGATCTGCATGCAAAAGTACAGCCACCGATGAC
>JBGAVL010000433.1:0-3585 GCA_044228145.1 Obscuribacteraceae bacterium (SeqCode) | reverse complement strand
CCTCGCAGAGCGAAGATGCGCAGCAACTTGCCAGCATCAAGAGTGCCATCGAACAAGCGATGATATCCAACCCGCAAAATATCCAGTTTCCCGGATTTCCGCAGCGCGCCAGATTGTCGTGCTCGACAGACGGCGACTTGCTGATTGCAGTTTTACCGCCGATTGAAACGGCGCCGCCAGGCTCATATATGCAAGGCGGCCCGCCGCGCTAGTAGTAGAACTTTAGAGCTCCTGCCCCAGCGGTCTGTCATTGATGCCCAGATCAATCAAGTCAGAACTGGTGCCTGAGACACTGCCGTCTGCCTTTTGCGCAAACACTCTCAGTTGATAGCCGGCATTATCGGTAAAGAAATCCTTTCCGATTGAGATACTGCCCGTGGTGCCTTTCTCAATCCACCTTTTCAAAGGCTTTTTCGAAGGTCGCACATCGCGATAGGTGAAATTTTCCAATTGAAACATCGCCCGCGGGCGCGACAACTCGCAAAGACAAGCAACAGCACCGGGTACGTTCGATACGTCATAACTAAATTCGATCGGGTATTTCAAAGGTCGATAGGCGCCATCGTTGCACGCCCGCAAGGTAGCGCTCGTTGCAGACAAACTGGGAATCAAGGTCTTGCCGTCATTCAGGCGAGCGGCAGCAATTTTGAGATTGTGTTTCTCACCCAGAAAAATACGAAATTCCGATATGTCCGGCGACAAAAACCAGGCAAATTTCTCGTCGACCGGAAATCTCACAGTTTGAAACTTCAAACCGGTATCGTAATCAGCCTGACACCAGTTATCTACGCCCTGCGGTGGTTTGCGGTTTTCGTCAAAGGCCAGAACGAGGACGTCTTTTTTGCCCGGCAAAGATGTCTTTGAATTTTCCAGATCGACCTCCACAAACTTAACAGCCCTCGTTTTGAACGGGCTTTTCGCCTTAATGTCGGTCATGCCGCGCATTTTTCCCTTCTCAATGATCAGTTCAGGCAGCTGTGCAGCCATACTCTCTGCTCGATCAAAACCGGCTTTGCCGGACAGATCCGCAAGTTTCCACTGGTCCACATCCCAATAAACTGTCTGAAAGTTAGCCGCATCCTCAAGTTTTTTTCTGAGCGGCCCGGATGGCACCAGATGATCGTATGTGTAGAATCGAGGCTCCAGAACGCTGACTCGCTTAGATATATCGGGGGTGAGCAAAGGCGGCGAAAGCAATGATTGAATTAAGTAATATCTATTGAACATGTGCGCACCCAAAACCTGTATCGGCACATAAGCAATCAAAAGCTTCTTCTTATCGGGCAATGTCGCTACAGCGGTATTTATCTGGGACTGCAATTCTTCAACATGGCGGGCGGCCACTATCCAGCACTGATTGTTTTGCCTTCCGACAAAAACAAAAAGTCCCGTCAAAATGCAAAAGAGAAGTGCAGCAAATACATTGAAGATGCGTTTTCCTGGCTGTCCGATGCCACTCTGCAAGCCGGGTGCCAATGAGACAGCAGCGATTATGGAAAGAACTGCAGTGCTCAAATAAAAGAGCCGGGAGCCGGCCAGCGAATTGTGAATCATGAAAACTTGATATAAGGGCAGGAATTGCAGGACCAGCCAAACGAAGAGAAAACCAAGCAGTTTTAATTGATTGGCCGTGAAACGATCGAAGCGCATTCTTGCCAGCAAGTAGATGCCAAAAACAATGTAGAAGCCGCGAAAGGCAATCTCAAAGCCACCTTCTCTTTCGATCAGTTCTTCATTGAATGGATAGGCGACCTTCCAAAAATGAGCGAATCTATCAATGACACTTGTCCAGGAAAAGATGTTTGCTTCGCCGACGGCACCTATATAGCCACCGAAAACAGTGCCGGTAGCCAGATATCGAACCAGGAAATAAACGGCAAGCAGGGCGAAATAGGGAGCACTTGTAAATGCCGACTCACGGATTTTTTGAGAGACTGCTGTTTTCTCGCTCAGAAAGAAAGCGCAGGCAAAAATAACCAAAGGCAGTGAAGCAGCCATCTCCTTGCACAATAACGCAAGAGCAAAGGCGATCAAAGAAAGCCAGCCGTTGGCCTGTTTCACAACTGATGCGCGAGCAGGCAATTTGAGAAAGAGCGCAAACGCGATCAGGTAATACATTGTCGAGAGCCCATCCACTCGCCCGATTAGCCAGGTGGTGACCTCAGTATGAAGCGGGCTGACAGCGAAAAGCAATGCCGCAGCATAGCCGATTAACGCAGCATGAGGAACATGAAAGCGGTCAGCAAGACTGCGACTTATAGACAGCAGAGCCAGGGCAGCGAAAAAGGAAAAGAGAAAATTGGAGATGTGATAACCGAGCGGGTTGGCGCCCGAGACAAGCTGATCCAGCCAAAAACTGACTTCTATGAGCGGTCGATAGAATATTTCAGTCGAGTAATCCTGCATCCACACGGTCGAAAAGGTGCGGAAGAACAATTCGCCATTGTTGCTGAACATACGATGCGCATAAGTAATGTGATTGAGATCGTCGGAAGTAAAATAACTGGTCAGGGCTCCGCCAAACTCGAAAAGCATCAAGCCTAAAATGATGAAAACGAAACCGGCCATACGGAAAATGGCAGGACCGCCGCTTTTACGCTGATGCAATTGCACAGACGGTTTTTCTAGCGAGCCTTCTCTAAGCGCCTCGGTGTGCATAAATTGGACTCGCTAATTATCAACTTTACGGGTACAAGCCACGCAACCGGCGCGCTTCTATAACGCGTGAAAGGGCAAGACGCATTGCAGCGTCTCTAAGCGAAAGCTTGTGCTCTTTTGCAGCTGCGAATACCTGATCGCAGGCCTTTACGACTAGCTGATCGAGGCGCTTGTAGACTTCGTTTTCGTCCCAGAACAGCCCCATCAATCCCTGCACCCACTCGAAATAACCGACTGTCACAGCGGCAGAATTTGACAGAATGTCGGGCAGCACATGGACACCGCGCGTCGCCAGCACTTCGTCGGCTTCCGGCGTGGTCGGCGCGTTTGCTCCTTCCACCACTACCTTCGCCTTGATTCTATCGACGTTGCCTGCATTGACCTGGTTTGCTATTGCGCACAAAACAAGTATGTCGCATTCGAGTTCCACCACCTCATGTACCGGAATGAATTTGCCATCCGGATAATTCTCCATGCTGCGATGTTCTCTGTAGTGCGCCTTCACCGCTTCCACATCAAGCCCCTTCGGGTTGTATACGCCGCCTGAAGCTTCCGAGACTCCGACAATCTTGAATCCGGCCTTGATCAAGTTTCTTGCAGTCCCTGACCCGGCTCGTCCGAGACCTTGAATCACAACTGTCGGCTCGTTAGTGTTCATGCCGATGTTCTTGAGGAGCTTTTGCGTGCAAAGGGAAACGCCGTATCCGGTCGCTTCCAGCATGCCCAGAGAGCCGCCGATCGATTTCGGTTTGCCGGTAACAATCGAAGGAACAGTATGGCCGACGTTGACGCTGTAAGTGTCCATCATCCACGCCATAGTCTGTTCGTTGGTGTTCAGGTCGGGACCCATAATGTCGGCATCCGGACCGATGATATCGATAATTTCCGAAGTATATCTGCGGGTCACTCTCTCCAGCTCGTTCTGGC
>JBGAVL010000432.1:3353-3591 GCA_044228145.1 Obscuribacteraceae bacterium (SeqCode) | reverse complement strand
TTGGTTGAAAGGTGCGGAGCGGCGTCCCCTGCGATAACTTGTGAGAATGGGTAACTTGCTTTCCAACTACTATTGAGAAAGGAAGTTCCGTGCATCGAACGTTCTCTTATGCATTCAGTATCCACTACAGCACCGCATTCGACACCACGGTAAACCGCAATCGTCACCGTTTGTTTCCACTAGCACAATTTGCATGAGACCGAGCGGTGAATTTTCTCACCGCTTCCTTCTGGCTCAG
>JBGAVL010000432.1:0-3343 GCA_044228145.1 Obscuribacteraceae bacterium (SeqCode) | reverse complement strand
GGTGGTGCTGCATTGGCGCCAGCGCCACCTTTGCATTCTGTTTGCTGCAGGTCTATTGAATTGTGGACTACGCGGAATCCTAAAAGCGCAGACGACGCAGAGTCCTAGAAGTGCGGATGCTGCCGGTGGAAATCGTAGTCAGATGCTCTTGCGAGTATTGCTGCTTCTTCAATCCATTTTGCTTGCTGCTCTAGCTGTTGTGCCTCATCAATTCGACACAAACGTCGAAGCGACTCTGCTCGGGAATAGATGGGATTCAGCAACTTGATGCTTGCCGGACCATACTTGCGCTCGATCGCGCGAATGGATTTTAGATATGAGGCTTCAGCCATTGTGTAGTTGGCTACTTGTGCATACCAGTCTCCCATCGCCTCGGCGATTTGTCCGACTAGTGCATCTTTCTTCTGCTCATTCCACTGTTCGGCAATAGTAAGGGCGCGTTCATAGAGGAGGATGGCAAAGCGGAAGTTGTCCGCGCCATAAGAGTGGTGGTAAGCGAAGGCCAATTTGTAGAGAATTGGCGCCGTTTTGATGTGACCGTAACCGTGTCGCTTTTCGGTGAGTTGCCGCAGCGACTCCAGACGCAGAATCGCATTTCGGTAGTCTCTGCGAAAGAGTGCCCAGGAGGCGAGAATGTTGATAAAGAACGCCCTGAAGTACAGCACGTTTCACTTACCCTTTCTGCAAACTTGTTGTCGTGGTTTTGCGAGTATTTGAGTTCAATACGGCTGGAGGCGGATGTTTGAGAGAACATCTGTAAATTCGAGACTTTCAGATGGGAGGACTTCTATGCGATCAGCCGCGCTTATTCCTTCTGTGTTGAAAACAAATATCAGTGTCCAGCATAAGCGTTGTCTGCTTCCTCAATCAAATTTGCCTTGTGAAGAGCAGCGATTGGTTGCCGACGAGGTTGATGCTGCTCTGTCAATTGCGCGAACTCCGCGCAATGAGAAAAAAAGAGGCTCGATCAAAAGGCACTGATTTTGAATCTTCTCTGTTGCTCGAATTGTCCGTCTTTTCCAGGACCGACGATACGCAATCTGTGGTAGAGGGCCGATTGCATGACGGCGGGATTGTTCTGCATCATTAGCATCAAATCGATAAGCCATAGCTGCGACCATTGAAATTCTGACAATGCAGGCTGAGCGGTTTCCAGCGCAAGATGATAAAGCTCTGTGCCGTCAAAGAAACTCTCGCCCGTAGCAAGGATTTTCCAGCCCAGGTAAAAGGCGCTGATACACGTAAGCCGCTCATTTAAAGTACTTTTCGGAAGCGCCTTGTTTATGCCGAGCATGTACTGACCGAGTTCAGCCATGACTCCGGTTGCATTCTTGAAATGATCAATCAACGATCCTTTGTACTTTGCGTACAAGGTGCTGTCGACCAGGCAAGCAGAAGTCCTCATCAGCCATAGGCGCTCCGTATCGTCGCTTGCTTCTGTCTGGGGAATCAACTTCCACAGCAATTCAAATTGCCCACTCGAAAAAGCATAGGGGGCAAGTTTTATACGATCCTGCTGGCGGACTCCTGTTGATAGCCAGGAAAGCGCTTGACTCTCACCTCTCCATCTTTTCAGGTATCTGTAGGCACACGTATACAGATCTCCGGCATCCACACTTTGCTGCCTCACCTTTGACAGAATGGTGAACGCTTCTTCTGGATGATCGCAAACATACATGGCCCTCGCCAATTGTCCCAGTGTATCGGGGCCGCTTAAATTGACGTCTATCAGCGATCCCACGGCGAGAAGCATGGCGTTTGGGTTAGACTTGAATACTCCTGCAAAAGATGGGGCAATGAAATCTCGCCACTGAGTCCCGGAAAGAAATTCTCGAAGCTTGTACAGCAAGGCGGCTGCTTCGTCGTACTTTCCATTTTTCCATAACAGTTCAGCATTGAGAGAAATGCAATTCGGGTCTTTGGGAAAGCGAATCAACGCTTCCTTTGCCCATGTTTCGGCATCCTCTCTCTTCCCCAATCCTTCGAGCAGGCGTGCCTTCATGATCAAAACCGGTGCTTGTTCTGTGTTTTCCAGTTGGGTGAGAATTTTCAGCCCATCATCGTATCGTTTTTCCGACAATGCAATTGATGCGAGAATTGATTTTGCGCGAATTATGGCTTCAGTGCCACTTTCTGAATTCTTGCTGACAAACATTTCCAAAATCTGCCTGGCTTCTTGTATTCGCTTCGTGTCAATCAAAAATCTGCAATAGGGTTCAAGAAATTCCCCTGCCACGGAGTGCCTCCCATAAGCTTGCCTGTATAGTGCCGTGAGTGACTTCACTGGCAACGTGCCAAGCTGCTTTAGTCTTTGCAAAATCCGCAATTCTTCTTCGGTAGATAATAGTCCTGTCTTGAGCAGTGCGGTCATATCATCCTGCCGGCCCAGGGCAATGGCGTGTTCTATCTTGCTTCCTAAGGAGGTTGAACTGCCGTCTTTAAGTATCGAGAGATATATAGTGTGGCTCAATCTGGGATACAGCAGATTGCTGTCGGCAACCTTTGCGAGGCGGAGTCTGGTTTGCGGTCGGGTGTCGGCCAACTCAAAGAGTCGCTTACCTGCTGGAATCAATATATAAGGATTGCTTGCCTCTGCAAATGATCCGCTCTGCACCACAATATCTGCTAATGGCTGAGCCCCAAGAGAGCTCATGGACGAAAGATCATTGATAGTATCTTCTTGTGTTGCATCGGACTTTCGAATTTTCAGCATGACCTCGAGCCATCGGCTCAGATCTGACAAAGCGCCTTTGTCAACACGGATTGAATTTGCAAAAGAGTACAGCCTTTTTTTGTCTGCGTGCAATTCCAAGTAACTTTTTGCCATGCGGTACGCACCACTGGCGAATACAGCCCGATAGTAGTCCTCCCTGATTTGTGGAACGGAAGTAGAGTCCCTGAGCTTTGAGCCGGCAGACTTCTGAAGAGTGCTTTCAAAGTCTTTCCCCATGCCTTCGACAATCCATTCTGAGGAATCGCGCGATTTCTCATATGACCATGAAATGTCTTTGAAGTCGATCGGTTTGTCGTGCGATTCCTTATCGAGGTCGCGCAAGGTCGCTACCATTAAGTAGTGCCCAATCGGAAGTTGATTCTTTTCTCCGGAAAATTCGCAGGCGCTGCGAATGACTGCCAGAGCCATTGATTGTGTTTCGCTTTCCAGCTCATTAACGGCTTGAAGCCATTGCGAAGAGTCCCGGTTTTTCGCCAGGACCATCAAATACAGAAAGACAGTCGATTGCGGTCTATTTTGCTTGTGGCATAGTTTAGCGAGATTTGTAGAGTCCTGCTGTATATAGAGACGAACAGGATCGTCTTCTGCAAGTCGTTTAGAAAGAGAGCG
>JBGAVL010000431.1:0-3639 GCA_044228145.1 Obscuribacteraceae bacterium (SeqCode) | reverse complement strand
TTCCCAACAACATGTTGAAGCGTCCTTCACCACTGTCAAGACCATAGTAAGAGGGGCGACGCCATGCGTCGCCCGGTTTCCTGTATCATCTGGTTTCCCCAAAACCTGAGAGATACGAATTTGAAGTTCGGTATTTTTTCTGTTGTCGATCATTATCCGAAAGAACTGAAGCGCGACGTCGGCACGTTCTACGAAGAATTGCTCGAGCAAGTGGAAGTGGCTGAGGCTTTAGGTTTTGATTCCTTCTGGATTGCCGAACATCACTTTCACGAGTACGGCGCCATTCCCCGCCCCGCGGTTTGGATGGCGGCTGCCGCACAAAGAACCAAACGCATCAAACTCGGTTGCGCCGTTGTTGTTTTGCCCTTCGACAACCCTCTGCGTGTCGCCGAAGACCTGGCAATGGTCGACATCTTATCAAATGGACGTTTGGAAGTCGGAGTCGGCTCCGGCTATCTCTCGCACGAATTTGCAGGCTTCAATTTAAACCCGGAAGAGAAGCGCGAACGTTTTGACGAAAGTCTGGCAATTCTGACGAAAGCATGGTCCGGTGAGAAGTTTTCGCATGACGGCAAGTTTTACAACTGCAAGGACGTGCAACTAAATGTAGTACCAGTTCAAAAACTACCGCGTATTCATGTCGCAGTTTTGCGAAATGAAGTTGCACCCTTTGTCGGTGCTCAAAAGCTGCCCATGATGATGATTCCATATGCTACGACAGAGAAATTGGAAGAACTTGCAGAAACAACATCCAGCTATCGCAAGGCTCTGGCGGAGGCTGGTGGCGATCCCAAAAACGTTGAGATCTCCTTTGGACTTCACACACATTGCGCTGCAACAACGGAGCAAGCCAGAAGCGAGTGTTCCGAAGCAATGGACAGATACGTGCGCACAAGACTCTATGCAAGACAAAGACCAATTGCCAGTTTGATAGAAAAAGATCTGGTTGCCTTCGGTGATACCCACGAGGTTCTCAGAGTCGCACGTCAGTATCAAAAGGCAGGACTGACCAACTTCCTCGCCATCAATAATTTCGGCGGACTTCCGCACAAGAAAGTTTTACAGTCAATGGAAATGATCGCAAAAGGAGTGCTACAGCCATGCTTGTCTATGAAGTGAATCTCGAAGTCAAAGAAGAAGCGAAATTCGGTTTTGCGGGCTGGTTGCCGGGTCACATTGATGAGATGCTCAAATTTGAGGGCTTCAAAGCCGCACAGTGGTTCTTCCGCAATCATGAAGAAGAAGGCCGCGAACCTAATGGCACACAGCTATGGACTATTCAGTACATTGTCGAAAGTCCAAAGAACCTGGACGACTATTTGAAAAACAAGGCACAGAAAATGCGCGACGAGGCAGAGAAAAAATTCGGCGACAACTTCAGCGCCACTCGTCGCGTGCTACATCTACTGAGCGTTGCCGGAGCCGACTTTGGAGACTAGGCGCTAAACCACTGCCTTTGATGCTTTCAAAACAATCGTTTCGTCCATGCTTTCGATGATCGCGAGAGACTCAATGGGCACAGTCACGTCTTTGAGCAAAGCGCGCCCGCCCTGGAATTCCTTTTCAATCACTGCGCCGATTCCAACCAGAGTTGCTCCGCTGGACTTTACAAGATTTACCAGCGCAACGAGTGTTTTTGCACTGGCGAGGAAGTCGTCAATGATCAGCACTCTGTCAGTGGCTTCGAGATATTCAGACGAGACAATCAAATCGACAACGCCACCTTTGGTGTGTGAGGGCGCCGACTCGACATAGGGCTCAGCTGCCATGGTCACAGGTTTGTGCTTCCTTGCAAAAACCAGAGGCACCTTCAATGACATTGCAGCGGCGAGTGCCGGAGCAATTCCGCTTGTTTCAGCTGTCAAAATTCTTGTTGGATTAAACTGTTTGAACCGAGCGGCAAACTCCTCACCGACAGCCTGCATCAGCAGCGGATCAATCTGGTGATTCATAAATGAATCGACCTTGAGAATGCCCTTACCCAGGTGCTTCCCGTCTTGCAAAATTCGTTGGCGAAGTAAGTCCATAAAGTATCCTCCGGTCAGCCGATTATAGGCTAGCCGGAGGATTCAAGATCATCTTCGAATGAGACCGTAACGAACCGGATCAGTATTGTTTTTTGGTCTCGGTATCGATTATGAACTGCTTTAAGCCGTGCGGATTCTCGTCAGGGAATACTGGATAAGTGCCTGATTTCGAAGCCTTGTTTTCAGGTCCCTTTGGAGAGTTTTCCTGTTGCCACTTATGGAAACCAGCCAGCGGAACGAAGGTTCCGGAAGCAGTTGCGCCAAATTCATCCACAGCCAACTCACCACGGAACGGACGCACAAGTAGGTTGCGCGGACGTCCTGAGATTATCTGCGAATCGGTCATACGAGTGATGCTCATGCTATTGGGAGCACGGTGCAAGTCTGGACCACCCGGCACAGTACCCAGTGCACCTACCGCTTGTGACGGCGCCGACTCGACAGTCTTAAACGTCCCTGAAGTACATGCCTGCAAGTTCTCATATGTATTGCTCGGATCGAATTTAATTCCAGCCTGCTTGTCACCATAGAATGTTTGCGTGCATCTATCCAGATATGCCTGCTTCAGCTGATTCTTGGACTTCGCGTGCAAGTCTTCAACGACAAGCTTGTCCGTACGCCGATTAGGGCGATAGAAAAGCCGCTGTGACAACTCAATTGGTGCAGTGACAAAATCCAGAATAGTCACAACTACCGGACGTACAAAACGGGACAAACGTGGTCCCAGCTTGCGCTCCATCCACTCATCAAGCCCGTTTTCCTCATATCTCCATGCGGCGAACATTGGTTTCCCTCCATCTTACTTATCATCCGCGCCACCTTTCCCATCAAAAACAGGCGAGCTAAAGCCCGCGGCAACCGGTGTTGCGGCGTCTGAAAAATAAGAACCCCTAATGCAGTTTCTTATACACGAATGAAATTCGTGTGAAATGGCGATTTTTCCCCACCCGGATTACGCCATTTTTGTTGGTTTCATCCCTTCCAATTACTAAGACACGGCAGCGCTTGAAAAGTTCCAATTATTTTTCTCCTGCGCGACAGCTAAATAGGTTGCCCGTACCGATTCGCAGGAGGCTTGTGCGATAATTCTTCCCTTAAGGCACTCCGCGTAACTCATTCAGACTAGCTTTTCATGGGTACCAAAAGGTGAGTTTTGACAGTCTGTCGGCGTTAGTCATCGGTTCGTTCAACACCGACATCGTCGGATTCGGATTCCCAACTCTGGTAAAACAGGGTGAAGTTGGATATGGAAGTAAATTAAGAGTCGGTCCCGGCGGCAAATCTCGTTATGTTGGGCAAATGCTGGCAGCCCTTCTGGGGCAGGGCAAAGTGGCAATGGTCGGGCGCACAACCCAAGATCCGTTCGGACTCTGGCGGCCGCCGGTCGATGCTCTAATCGAGGCTGGGGTGGACTGCTCGGGTATCCGCTTCGTTCGTTTCGATAAAGAAACCGGCTGGCCAGGCATCTCACTAATAGCAATTGACGACGAAGGCGCCAAACACACCTATGTCGTAGAAGGCGTGAATGCAGAGCTTTCTCCGGATGACTTAGGACAATCAGATCACCTCTTTCGCGCCGTCTCCCGTAACAAAGGCATGCTAATCCTTTCTA
>JBGAVL010000430.1:0-3680 GCA_044228145.1 Obscuribacteraceae bacterium (SeqCode) | reverse complement strand
GGGTTTGAATCAGAGGCGTGTTCGATTTGTGGTGAGTGCCGGGGGTCAGGTTAGGCACTGTAATGGTTATGGGGTGTGGCATTCCGGGAATTACAGCGGCGATTTGCCGGCCGGAGTTATCGGACTGCCTGTCTACTTGCTTGGCGAAGGTGACTTGACCGGCAAAAAGAGCAGCGACAAGGCACGATCCTATGAGGATATGTCGGCGGGACCTATTGGATATAGACTGCTTCATATTGTTCCGGAATTGGTCTTAGAGACTGAAAACCCCAGCCAGGGAGGTTTCCGGCGCCGATTATCCCACAGTATTCGGCAGCGAAGGAGGGGCATTTGATTATATCTTGATAACCGAGTGGTGGTCAGGGATTGGATTTCGCGCCTCAGCCTCCTTTTGGGGCACTGGAATCGGTCGTAATGTGTGCTCAACAGACTCTTTGGAGCTTCGGCCTCTTATGGTAGGATAAGCTTAATCAATCTGGTTCATCGATGAGCCAGAAGTCGATGACGTAAATGGACGAAACACAAAGCAATAACAAGTCCAGCTCAGACGACCCCCCTCAGTGGTGCTCGTCTTTTGGTGCGACCTGTTATCGAAGTGAAGAAGAAAAAGCCATACGTTCAACATTCCGGCTCGTGCAAGGCACACAGCCGGTTTTTCCATCTATGGGACTTTGCGGCCGATAAAAGAGGAGCTAGCATCCAGAGAATGGATGCCTGATTTGTTATTTTTCAAATTCTGTGGATTCCAGTTCTGATCATATTTAACGCCTTCTTCGTAGCGGCGGAAATGGCGCTTGCCCGTGTGAGAAGAACGCGCATCGACCAGTTGGCCGAAGAGGGTAATCGCGCGGCGATCCTCACGCAGAAGGCTATGGAAGACACAGACGGCTTTATCTCTGCCTGTCAGCTTGGTATTACGATTGCTACGCTCTGCCTGGGTGCGGTCGGCGAAGCCGCATTCGCAGAAGACTTGGCTAGACTGGCAGAACATTTATTTGGCAGCGTCATTACCAGTGCATCGCTACTTGCGGCAGTGAAAGGCTTTTGTTATTTCGTCGCATTCAGCATAACTGCATTTTTGCAGACTGCATTCGGCGAACTGCTTCCGAAGCAGTGGACTTTCCAGCGTGCAGAGCAGACCATTTTGCTTTTCATCTACCCGATGAATTTGTGGTGCTGGCTGACCAGACCATTCAACTATATTTTGAAAGGCTTTACAGAACTCGTGATGCGGGCATGCGGCGTCAAAGACCCGTTGGAGCACGATCAGGTTCACACTGAAGAAGAGCTGAAAATGCTTGTTTCTGAGAGCCACGAAGGTGGTGTTCTCGAGCCTGAAGAAGAGGAAATGCTGCACAGTGTTTTCGATTTTGCCGAAACAACAGCCGGCGAAATCATGACACCAAGAACCGATTTAATCGGTATTCCCGGCAGCGCTACTGTCAAGACTTTCGTTGACCTGGCGCTTAAGCACGGGTTTTCCCGATTGCCGGTTTTCGAGGACAATCCCGATAATATCTTCGGTCTGGTGCACATTCGAGATTGCCTGCGCGCAATTTTGGAACACAAAGAGTCGACCCACGTAGGCGAGCTCGCTCGTAAGGTTTTAGTAGTCCCTGAGAATAAGAGTCTCGGCGATTTGCTTCCTGAATTTCAAAAGATGAAAACTCACATGGCTATCGTCGTCGACGAGTATGGTGCCACCCGTGGTATCGTCACTCTGGAAGATCTTCTAGAAGAGCTTGTTGGTGAAATTGCCGACGAATACGATATCGTCAAGGAATATATTCAACATCAACCAGACGGTTCTATCATTTTGGACGGCAAGCTGGATCTGGAAGAAGCCAACGACAAACTCGGACTGAATATCGAGGATGAAGAGTTTAATACTTTGGGTGGGCATGTATTCGGCAAACTCGGGCATGCTCCCGAACTCGGCGACGAGATAACTACAGACAATTACATTTTGCGTGTTGAAGAATCGGATCGCCGCCGTATCAACAAGCTGCGTTTGATAATGAAGGAAAAACCTGAGTCCTCGAAAGAAAGCAACGGCACAGGCACGCCTACTAAGAGGTCTCGCAATACGAAGTCAGTGGAGGTTCCTCGCAATTAACGCGACGGAGACACCGACCAAGGCTCAACTGACAAAACTGGCCCGCGTTTTCCATACGAAAAAGAGGCTGGGGCAAAACTTTCTTGTCGATCCGGAAGTGCTTTCTCGTATTGCCGGTGCATTGGACTTGGAGATGGGCGATTGCGTAGTAGAGATCGGTCCTGGACTTGGTTTTCTGACCCGGTTTTTGGCTAATTCCGGTTGCCGAATTCTGGCCATCGATCTCGATAGAGAATGTGTGGAAGAGCTGGAAAAAAGCAATTTTGACGGAGTGGAAATTCACCACCAGGATTTTCTACAGTTCGATCTTTCCGCAATTGACAGCCCGTCTCTCAAGGTGGTTGGCAACGTTCCATATCAAATCACTACTCCGATTGTGGCAAGACTGTTCGGAGAAATTGGCGCGCCCGCGCCCTGGCTGTCTAAGATCGACAGTGTTGTTATGACCGTGCAGAAGGAGGTGGCGGAAAGATTTGTCGCCAGCCCGGACAATAAGAACTACAGCCAGATTACGCTTTTGATCAAGTATTTCGCGCAAGCCGAACTGCTTGAGGTGATACCCAAGGATTCTTTCATTCCTGAGCCAAATGTGACTTCTGCCGTGGTGCGTATGAAGCCATACGACAAACCTCCAATCGATTGCACGGATCACAAATTGCTTCGCCAGATTATTCGAGCTGGTTTCAAGCAGCGTCGCAAGATGTTGAAGAACAATCTTTCCTTCCTCAATATGACGCAAGACCAACTCGGCAGCCTTTTGGCATCCTTAAGGATTGATCCAATGGTACGAGCGGAGAGGCTTTCACTCGATCAATTTGCTAAGATCACCAACGCTGTGGCAGCCTCCAGGTAGTTAATGCATATTGAGACTGAGATGCGGGCAGCCGTTAAGGCGCCAGCAAAACTAAACCTCACCTTTGATGTGACGGGTGATTTGCCCGATGGTTATCATTCGATAGTTTCACTCTTTCATGCGATCAGTCTGGACGATATTATCAATGTCCGGATTCAGCCTGGTTACGATCAGCTGGAAATGGAAATCACGGCGGAATTTGTCGGAGAGCCAGGCGCATTTCCTCTCGATCAGAACAACTTGATCGCAAAGGCCGCTAAGGCTTTCAATGATAGAACAGGCTTGATCAATAACTGCCTCATTCGTATTGGCGTAAAGAAGCAAATTCCAATTGGAGCCGGCTTGGCAGGCGGCAGTTCTAATGCCGCAGCGATTCTTCTGGCATTGAACAATCTCTTTTCTTCGCCTCTTGAGGAAACAGAGCTGTGCGAGCTTGCCACCACAATTGGTGCTGATGTTCCCTTCCTCCTTTATGGTGGCACTCAGTTGGGCAAGGGTAAAGGCGAAATATTGACGCCTGTAGAAATTGATGAACGTCTGGCCTTCGTCGTTCTCAAACCCCGCCAATTGTCTATATCAACGCCATCAGTATTTGCCGCATACGATAGCTGGGTGAAAGAGCGAGATTTCGGATGGAGGCCTCAGATCGATCATCAAGCTGCAATCGATTCTCTGGTTGCAGGTGATCTTGAAGGAGCTACAAAGAGTTTT
>JBGAVL010000042.1:20318-27136 GCA_044228145.1 Obscuribacteraceae bacterium (SeqCode) | reverse complement strand
GCCCCTACTTTATGATGGTATTTAGAACGGCGCGGTCGATCCAGCCTCTGACGACAAGTATTTCGCCCAGGCGCTCGCCCGAGTGTCGTTGTTCCAAAAGCGCCAGCCAGAGCTGCTCAATGGTGATGTATCCCAGAGACAAGAGTTTTTCTCCCAGCTTTGATCGCAGGGTCGGCAGGCAATCTTTTAACTGGGCATAAGTCAGCCATCCCTTGAGCAAACAAACTTCGCCCAACAAGAGCCCGGTTTCCTTTTGCAATTGCAGGGCTTCGTCTAACTGTTCTCTTTTCAGATAACTCTTTTCGATCAGTCTTTGACCAATGAGGCTGGCGTTCAATGTGGTTTTCTCTTTTGAGCTGGTCATGACTGCATCTCAATTGTCAACCGATATGACTATATGATCCCCGGCCACTCCCAGGCGGTTTCCGTCCTTGTCGACCGCCCAGGCTCTCACTTCATAAATTCCCAGGGCGCTGAAATCTTTTCTCTCGAGTGTAACACTGCCGGTGGTGCCAGCCGCTTTTATCTCCCTCATTGTCACGAGGCATTTGTCCTTATCATTCTGGCTGGCAAACAATAGATTTGGTCTGGTCAGTTCAAAAACCACAGCGGCTGCGCCTGGAACCGCTTTTGCGTCATATGTGATGGTGTCTTTCAACTGATCCTTTCCGAGATGCATAAATCCTTTTGTGCCGAGAAATCCAGAGTTCTTAAAATCAATCGATGGCATCAATGCGGTGGCGGGAACAGTTTCGATAGAGAGTATTTTCAATTCGCCGCGCAGAGGTAAGTAAAGTTCAAACCCTTTGGATGCGCCGCCCAGAGCCCATTCCGGTGCGTTGCGCAGGGGGAAGATCAGCTTTTGAGGCTGAGGCGAAGCGGCAATATTTGCGTGCGAGCGATGGAAAAGATTGAAATCGCGATTGATGTCATTCTTATACAGAAGATCCAATCCTTTGTTATCTGCAGGAATCGAAGGAGCCAATACTGTGATTGCCACGAAATCGGTTGTAAAACAAGGTAGATTCAAAGCAACCTGCAAAGCCGGTCGGCGCCCTTTTGGCGCTTCTGTCTTTACGGAGGCAACGCCATTATCGTCAAACGAAAAATCGCTGATTCCATATTTGTCTTCGACCTTAATGAGCGGTTTCAGGCGGTCGCCTTGATAGCTTTCGGCAACGGCATCTGTGACCTTTTTGTCCGGCAAAACAATCGGCACGAATTTCTTGCTTTCGAGGTCCCATCTGTAGACTTTTACCTTGTCTCGGCTCTCTTGCAGTGAGGATTTCAGATAGCCGAATGGCAAAATTGGCTCGAACTTATCGACCATAATGTTGTGCTCTATGTCTCGATGCAGCTGCGGGCTTTTAGTCATTCCATAGAGTGCATTGCGGCAGACATAGGAGCCGTGAATGTGATCCGGCAAACCAAGAAACAACACTTGCGGGTCGCCCTGAATCTCATCTTTATATAGCGCATTCAATGAGTGCCTGATCGCATTTGATTGTTCGCCTGCAGCCACCCAGGCTTGATTGTTCGTCCAGAGCATGGCTGCGGCAGCCGTCAAGAAAAGCGCACCCCAGACAATTCTCAGCCGGTTGGCGACACGCATCCAGGAGACGGGATTGCCCAACATGCGAACTGTTGTGAATCCGAAAGCCATAAGCAGACTGAGCGGAACTGTAGCCAGATAGGCCAGCCTGCTGCCCTGCAGATCGTCTGCAATGGCGAAAATCTTATATACGGGCAGAAGCGCGAAAGCCAGCCATAGTGCAGAGAAGAGAAAGACTGGAATTGTTCTTCTGAGCACGGCGAAATTTGCCAGCGACGAAATGGCCATGAAGCCGAGTGAAACTTGCCAGAAAATCAAAAGCGCATTGTGAGAATCAAAAAAATCTTTGTTGGCCGGGATCAGCAACATTTTGAGGGCGTGAAGCCAGCCGTAGATGAAGTCTTTCATGTTGGAGATGAAAAACAAGGAGTCGTCATAACCACCCACGAATGTTCCCAGTGCCAGCAGGCGAACCACAAAATAAAGGGCAATGACGACGGCGAATGGAGCAATTGCTCTTATGGCGCTTACAGCTCCTGGTATGAGATTTTTTCTCGAGCCGCCTTTTTCCCACCAGAGAAGAACCTCATAAGCAGCCATTGTTGCCGGCAGCGTAATGGCCATCTCCTTGGAGAGCAATCCGAGAATGAGTGAAACAATCGAGCCTGCGCACCAGAAAATTGACCTGCCATCGCGCCACTGCATATAGCACCACAGAGAGACAACGATGAAGGTTGTGACAATGGTGTCTACGCGGCCGGTTATCCATGAAACAGCCTCGCCGTGCAGCGGATAAAGACCAAAAATGAGAGAGGCGAAGAAGGCAAACGCCACGGCACTGCCCTTTATATTCTGGTTTGAATCGGCGGCAAATGTTTTTCCCAGTCGAAGCGAGACAAAAAACAGAACAATGGTTGAGGTGAGGTGAAAGAGGAGATTGGTGATGTGAAAGCCCAAGCCGTTCAATCCCCAGGTCATGTAATCGGTGACCATAAACACCGATATGAGCGGGCGATAGAACTTTGTTGTCGTGCCGTCCAGCCATGAAGAGTGGAAGTTTTTCCAGATCAACTGAGGATAGACCATCGCTTGTTTTAGCCAGGTCAGATGCACGAAGTCATCTCCGGCGAAGAAATTGAAAAGCACTGGCAGGTAGCAAAGAATGGTCGACAGTGCAATTATGAAAACCAAAAGCGGCACCGCGTTTTTCTCAATCAACGACGAGCCGCCTGTCACAGCGGGCTTTTGTGCTTCGCTTTCATTTCTAGTTTGATCTAGCACATTCACAATTTCGATTTAGCGCTTCATTTTTGGTTTTATAGTCAGCAGCGCCAGGGCAAAAGCATGGCACTAGTTTTTGTTTTCCATGGCGACGTCGTAGGCCGGGCGGTCTTCGATGTGGCAGCGCACCGCCTCGCGAGCTTTGATAACTTTGGCGGGCATGCCGGCGACAACCATGCCTGGCGGTACATCGTGGGTAACTACCGAGGCGCCTGCTACGACGCTGCCTTTTCCGACGCGCACGCGAGGAAGGATGAGCACTTTGGCGCCGACAATGACGCCTTTTTCCAGATAGGGGCCTTCGCGTCCTTTCTGGCAGGGTGGATGCATGCTGTCGACAGTGCAGGACATCGGGTAGAAGTGCACGTCGTCTTCGCAAGTAGTGAATGTGGCGATGAAGACGTTGTTGTGAAAGCGGCAGTTGTCGCCGACTGTCATTTGACCGTCCGATTGAGCCATGGTGCCGAACGAGCACATGTCGCCAAAAATGCTCTTCTCGCGGATTACGGCGCGGTGTCCGGTCTGGAAGCCCTTGCCGATTTTGCAATCAGCGTAAATGATCGTTCCCGATCTTATTGTCGAGCTTTCTCCAATCAGTAAGGGCGGATTTTTGTAGGATGGATCACTGAGATATCCGGACAGGCGTTCACCCAGAATGCACTGGGCGCCTACATAGGAATTGGCGCCCAATTGCACGTTTTCATAGATGATCGCGCCTGGTTCGATTATGCAGTTGTCGCCTATTTGAGCACCGGCATAGATGAGCACATCATCGCCAATGCGCGGGTTGGCTCCAATGGTTGCAGCCTTGCTGATGCGTTGGTTTCCGGTCGTACTGGTTTTTGTGGTCATGCTTGCCTGTGGCTCCATTCTAACGGTGCAGGCTCTTCAACCTTCCGCTTAGATAGCGACCGGAGGAGTGGGAACCACAATCGGCTGCACCGCAACTTGTTCGGTCATTATCTCGGTAATCGCTTGTCCGACTGTTTGAATATCTCGATCGCTGAGTTCGGGGAACATCGGCAGTGAAAGAACTTCACTGGCCAGCCGTTCGGTGATCGGGAAATCGCCATGCTTGTAACCGTAATGTCGGAAGGCTTCTTGCAAGTGCAGCGGCACTGGGTAATAACACATAGAACCGATACCGCGCTTTGCCAATCCGTCAATCACTTGCTGGCGCATGGTGGCGCCGGTAGTGCCGAAATTGGTTTCTTGAACGCGAATTGTGTATTGATGCCAGACGTGTCTGTAATCAGCTTTCACCGCCGGATTAGGCAGAATGATGCTGGGCACGTTTTTCAAGACTTCAAAATATTTTCCGGCGATCGCCCGTCTCTTTTCTGTCCAGTCATCCAGATGACGCAGCTTGGTCAGCAATACTGCTGCTTGTATCTCATCGAGGCGGCTGTTGACGCCAAGCTCTTCGTGGAAATAACGCTGTTTGGAGCCGTGTGCTCTCAGGCAACGCAGGCGCTCTGCCAGCTCATCGTTGCTGGTGACGATCATGCCGGCATCACCGCAGGCTCCCAGGTTCTTGGTGGGATAGAAGCTGATGCAGGCTGCGTCTCCGAAACTTCCGGTGGGCTTGCCTTTGTAGGTTGCGCCGATTGCCTGAGCATTGTCTTCTACTACCTTGAGCGCGTAACGGCAGGCGAGATCCATAATCGGATCCATGTCCGATGATTGCCCGTACAAATGCACAGGAATGATCGCCTTGGTTTTCGGCGTGATGGCGCGCTGAATCGCTTTGGGATCGATATTGAAAGTCTTTTCGTCCACATCGACAAATACAGGTTTGGCACCACGCATGGCGATTGCTTCAACGGTGGCGGCGAATGTGAAAGGTGTGGTTATCACTTCATCGCCGGGTCCGATATCGAGCGCCCAGAGCGCCAGAACCAGGGCATCGGTTCCGTTTGCTACGCCTATTCCATGCTTGGCGCCGCAGACTCTGGCGATTTGTTGCTCGAGAGTCTTATTCTTCTGACCCATTATGTAGTTGCCGCTGCGCAGCACTTCTAATACTGAGGCTTCGAGATCGGCGGCGATTTGAGGGTATTGCTCCTTAGCGGAGAAAATCGGGATATTGTTGCTCATGACAAGTGCTTCCAGTCCTTAATTAACTCGGTCTGCCCGTGTTCGGAACTGGCACATACTATCCGGTCTGATCCGGGCATCCAAGATGAAGTTGATAAGAATGGACTATTGATTAGTCTGATATCGCTCTAATGTCCTGAAAGACTGGCAGGGCTGTTTTTTGAATCACTCCCTGGTGACCAAATTGGAATATTAGACTCCTTTAAATTTGGTCCACAAATTTGTACAAAAAAGAAGGAGGACAGTCAGTCCTCCTTCAAACTCATTTTTGTCCTGTTTTTACAGGGCGATTAGCGCTTGCCTTTGCCTGCAACTGCTACGGTGCGGGAAAGAGCATTGGTTACGAACAGATTGAGGCTGACGCCTTCTCTTTCTGCGCGATCAACGAGCGCCTGGTGGAGCGACTTAGGCAGACGCACCGTGAACTTGCCGCTGAATTTCGTGTAGTCGGAATCCGAGCGAGCTGCTGCGGTACGAGTAGGCTTAGCTGTATGCTTCGCTACGTTCTTGCGTGCAACAACTTTGCGAGCTGCAACTTTCTTGTGTGCCGGTTTCGCTGCTTTAGCCTTCGGGGAAGCTTTAGCTTTGGATTTGGCAGACTTACTCGATTTAGAACTGGCCATGTTTCACTCCTTTTGCTTTGGGGATGGTTTTGGAGGCACTGCTCGGGCAAAATTCCGATAAGTGCGCCAGGCAATTCGGCAAACCGAAAAGCCCAGCCGGGCCGCCTAATACATGTCGGGCGACTCGCTAAGTTGGTATGCCACCTACCACCACTCAAGGTGGCATATAGATTGTACCAAAGGGTGCTATCTCTTTAACCGTCAAATCGATATATTCTTCGCCGGTGATACCAGTGGTGATTGCGCAAATCCTGCTCCACCGCTGGTGCGCACCACTTTTGATGGCTGATACCACAAAGTTAAAAAGTTACAGAGTATTACCGATGGTGCCTTTTTCACCGGGCAAAAACTGCCGGACCGTCACATAATGACCGGCTTTTTCCGGATTTGCACATGATGGTGGCAAGAAAGGACCGAAGGTTTTGAACCGGTCGGCCGATGTGGGAGCGGCCTCTGGACGTGGTTCTGATTCATGGCGCTGCATCCGGTGCGCAGAAGGTGACGAATCCGCCCTTTCTTCAATACCGGATTCGGCGCTGAATTTGGTGCCCTTTCGACCTGTCTCGAGGTAACAATTTCGTCCCTGAGCCGGCCGGCCAAGCTCAGGCTTGGGAGGCAAATTCCCGCGCCTGTTTCTCTCCCGGGCAATTGCGCCCTGATCCTTTCTGGTATCGGTTTCAGTGCCGGAAAGGGTGCCGGGTCTAAGGCACCACCAAAGCTTTCAAACCCCAGGACTTCAACTTTGCCGGCGAACCGAAATGACCCCCATCCAAGACAGTCGATTGCCGTACGCATGTCTGGTATCCGCCACCGTCTGCGGAGCGGATTTTCTTCCCGGGACTGTGCCGCAGGGAAAGGAAGATGCTTGCATGTCCCAGCGGGCATAAGCTTTCGGGACTTTTCATGTCTTTTATTGGTGATACCGGGGATGGGGTGACACCAGGGGCGAGGTGGTACCGGTGGTGGAGTGATACCGGCGGCGGGGTGGTATCGGGGGTGGGGAGGCACCGGATAGGGTGACGCAAATTGTAAAACCATCGCCTGAAGGAAACCGGAGACACCGGCTTGAAGATTTTGAAACTGGAGTGCATTCTTGCTTACTGAACCCAAAACAGACCCGTTGGTCTGTTTTGGGGGAGCTTCTTGATACGCAACGCTTTTCAGCTTCTTAAGGCTAGTTGTTTCGGGAATTCGTGCAAGTGCAGCCCGAATAATTCCATGATCGGCACCACACCCCTTTCTCGTTCGCCGATTGGCGGGCCTTG
>JBGAVL010000042.1:0-20308 GCA_044228145.1 Obscuribacteraceae bacterium (SeqCode) | reverse complement strand
CTTGCGCCCAGAGAAATGGATATACTGAAAAACCCTGCTCGCCGCTAATGGAAGCAATTTCGGACTTCCATTCAGACCACCTAAATGGTTCATAGAATTTGGAAAGTTCGCCTGTCAGGCACCATTCGATAAATTGTCCGTAGCCCATGCCCAGGTTTTCCCACTCGAGGCTGTCCGGCGCGTAGTAAAAGACATTTCCTGCCTGTCCCAGACCGCCTCCATCAACGGCGAAAAACCCGCCTACAACATCGTCGCCAATAAAGAGGAAAGGCACTCCACCTTCTTCCAATCCGTTATCTACAGATGCATTCCAACTGGGCAGGGATCTGCTCAGGCGTGGGCTGCCGGAACCGAGGATTCGTAGCCAACCGTGGTCTAGTAGGATTCCGCCGGTCTCATACACGATTGCCCCCATCGCCGATCTGGTTGTAACTTGCGTGGACAGGAGGGCTTCAGAGCGAGCTGGATCGCTTGCTGGCAAAACCTCTACAGCATTTGCACTTTTATCAATTAGTTCCTTTATGAACGGCCAGGCAGGTTCAACTGTATTGATGAGATCTGTGAGTACACGCTTTTGCATTTGGAGTTATCGTAAACAGGGGAGCAAATTATAGAATAGCTTCTTGGCTGGCTTCGTCTTGACATGAGGCTGGGAGCTGAGCTGGCGGCGAACGTTGTATTATGCACCCGGCGGCTTTTCGGGTGTCAAATGGAATTGCTCATCGTAAAACTGAGCGCAATCGGTGATGTCGTTCACAGTTTGCCGGCCGTTAGTCTGCTCAGAAAGCGCTTACCTCAGGCGAAAATCACTTGGGTCGTCGAACCTTTATCCAAGGATTTGCTGCTGGGCAATCCTGGTGTTGACCGCGTAGTTGTTTTTGAAAAGAATAAATTCAAATCGCTCTCGCCGAGTGCTATGAAGGCGTTTGCAGGCGAATTGAATCAGACTAAATATGATTGCGCCATAGATTTGCAAGGGCTTTTCAAGAGTGCGGCTATCTGTCGTGGCTCCAGGGCGCGGCGAATCTTCGGTTTTGCCGATGCACGGGAAATGGCACCACTCATGTATACCGACCGGGTCAATACGGGTGACTACTACTCGTATGAAAAGCACGTTGTTTTGCACAATTTTCAGCTCGCTAATGCCGCCTGCAACGCATTGACCGGCAAGAAAGAGGTGGTTGCAGACGATCTGGCATTGGCTTCTGATTGCAAATTTCTCCTTCCTTCTATAAAGGATGCGTCGATTCAAAAAATCGAACAGTTGTTTGCCGAACAACAAAAGACTCAGACTGGCCAAACCGCTGAACATGCACCCCTGGTGGTGCTAATACCGGGCACTACCTGGATAACTAAACTCTGGCCCATGCCGTCCTGGTTGGCACTTGGCGAAAAATTGGTTTCTAATGGCTATCGAATTGCGTTAATCGGAGGCAAGAGCGAAGTACCGACAAATAAGTTATTGGCTGAGGACATTCGACGAAATTGCTCTGAGGCAAGTGTCACTGATTTGACCGGCAAGACAAGTCTTGCCGATTTACTGGCACTGTTTTCTCGCGCTCAGCTCGTGATCGGTGGAGATACGGGGCCTCTGCACATTGCCTCTGCCATGAACGGCCCTGTAGTCGTAGGCGTTTACGGAAGTACGCCGATTGGCCGCAACGGACCTTTTGGTGCGCACTGTGCGACCGTGTCTACGGCTCTGGAATGCCAACCTTGTTTTTCAGACACATGCAAGATAACAACTCTCGCCTGTCTTACAGAGCTGAGTCCTGATGCTGTTTTCGATACAGCTATGAAATCTGTTGGCGGTAAGAGTTAGCAAAAAGAGAGGCCGCAATTGGCGACCTCGCAATTCATTCAAACGTCCAGGAGACTTATTCCCAGATCCACTTATTGAGGCTGCCGGTCCATTCGACAATTTCTTCCGGTTTGAAGAAGATGCCGATTTCACGTTGACCATTTTCCGGACTGTCAGATCCATGCACGATGTTGCGGCCGATTTCTACTGCCAGATCACCGCGAATTGTTCCCGGTGCGGCTTCCAGAGGCTTGGTGGCACCAATAATCTGACGAGCCAGCCCCACCGCATTCTTCCCTTCCAAAGCCATCGCGACGATTGGACCGGAAGTAATGTAGCTGACTAATCCTTCGTAAAACGGCTTGCCCTTGTGCTCGCCGTAATGCTGTTCGGCCATCTCTTTGGTGACCTTCATAAACTTCATGCCGACGAGCTTCAGTCCTCGCTTTTCAAAGCGACCGACTACTTCTCCGACCAAAATTCTTTCGACACCATCAGGCTTTACTGCCACAAATGTACGTTCTACTGCCACCTGAAAACTCCTTGAAAAGACCTGCCGGCCGTACGCGTGATGTAACGGCTAATGGCAAACCATCCTATTAGATCTGATCGCCGACTTGCCCTAACTCGACGAGTGAAGTTAACAAAGCAACGAAAATTTTCGCCAAATCTGGTTGTCATGCGGCTGCCGCATTTTAAAATCGAACCGATAACGGTTGGGTTTTTATAGCGAACCGTTATCGGTTCGGTTTTTCAAAAGGGGTGGGCGAGTCTGAAAAATCAGACTGGGCCTTTGTTTTGAGAACGCTGGTTTCTAAGTGGTCTTTATCAGTTTTGCAAATCGCGGATCAAGAAGCCGGCGGCCGGCTTCGTCAAATTCGACGTTGTAAAGCTCTTTGTCCTGATCGCCTATCACCTGGACGACAGTTCCAACTCCAAATTTTGCGTGTTGAACTTTATCGCCTACGCTCAAGCGTTCAAATGAAACCGGAGCATTAATCTCTTGCGAGTGCGCGGTTTTCGCCGGCGGAACTGCGTTTGGATCCACGCGCATCGCCCGCGGTTTTGCCGGCGGCTGTGGGCTTCCTCCAGCGTTACGGTTGCCGCCAAATGAACTGGCCGCGCGATCGTAATTGTTGCCGCTTCCATAATTATTGGGACGCGAATTACCGCTTGATCCGTAATTAGTCGGACGTGAGTTTCCGCCATAGTTGTTGCCATACGAATTGCCACCACTCTGGTAGCCACCACTTTTTGCCGGAGCGCTTCCCCAGCCGCCTGAGACGAAGGGGTCATCTTGTGCAATTTCGGGGCGGCGCTCACCGGCAGGAGGCGGATAAAAACCGGCAAGCAAACCTGGTGTAATTTCGCGCAGGAAGCGACTGGGCACAGTGTAATTGGAAGTAAATCCGGAGCCGCCCGCAGGACCGCGCCCGAGAATCATACGTTTGCGGGCCAAGGTCAGATAGAGCGAATCCTCAGCGCGAGTGACACCGACGTACATCAGGCGTCTTTCTTCTTCCATTGCGGTTTCCGAATCGAGAGAGCGCATGTGCGGGAAGAGCCCTTCCTCCAGCCCGACCAAAAACACAACTGGAAATTCCAGTCCTTTGGCAGAGTGCAAGGTCATCAAAGTGACGGAGTCTTCCCCTTCGCGCACGGCATCGAGATCGCTTACCAGAGAAATTCGAGTTAGAAATGAGTCCAGATCCGGCTCATCGGCAGTCTTCTCAAAATCCTCTGCCACCTTCTTCAATTCGATTACGTTTTCAATGCGCCCGAGAGCCAACTCGTCTTTTTGTGACTGCGCATCTTCCTGCAATTTATCCAGGTACTTCGTTTCTTTCAACAAAGTGCTGAGCAATTGAGAGACTGGAATGGTCTTGGACAGCATATGCCAGCGATTGACCATCTCTCCGAATTCTCTAAGTGCCTTGCCCGTTTTCGGCGCGATGTCTCGAATGGATTCAGCTTCCAGACAGGCTTGCACCGGAGAAATTCCGCTGTCGATTGCATATTGATTTAATCGATCGATAGTGGTTTTTCCCAGGCCTCTTTTGGGAACATTGACGACTCGGTTGAAAGCTTGACCATCAGCCGGGTTGTAGATCAGTTTCAAATAACCAAGAACATCTTTGATTTCTTGCCGCTCGTAAAATCGAGTGCCGCCGACTACTGTGTACGGCAAGTGATTTCGTACCAGTACTTCTTCAACGGCACGGCTCTGCGCGTTGGTCCGATAGAGAATCACGCAGTTTTTCAACGTGCGCCCGCGGGCAGTCAATCGCTTCAATTCTTCAATGACATAATATGCTTCGTCGATTTCGTCTTGCGCTTCAAAGCACTGCACTTTGCCGCCCTTATCTCGATTGCAGCGCAAAACTTTGTCGATGCGCTCTGAATTGTTGGCGATGATGCTGTTGGCTACATCAAGGATAGTCGCAGTCGAGCGATAGTTTTCTTCCAGTTTGATCAAGCGCGCCGGTTTAAAATCACTCTGAAAACTGAGCATGATTTTGTAGTCGGCTTTGCGCCAGGAATAAATCGATTGGTCCACGTCTCCGACAACCATCAATGTACGTTCAAGCCACGGGTCTTGACCGATAACTTCTTCAGCAGGCTCCGCAAGCATTCTTATCAAATCGAATTGCGAGCGGTTGGTGTCTTGAAACTCATCAACCAGAATGTGGCGGAAGCGTTGGTGATAACGTGTGCGCACACTCGGGCAGGTTTTCAAAACTTGCGTGAATGTGAGAATTAGATCATCAAAATCCATCGCGTTATTGCGGGCGAGATCCGCTTGATAGGCGAGAAAAATCTCCGACATGCGGCTCTCGCGATAGCTCTTCGCTTCTTGCGCGTAAAGTTGGGCGGTGTAGCCGTCGTTTTTAAGAGCGGAAATCGCATAGCGCATTTCCCTGGGCACAAAAACCTTATCGTCCAGATTTAGGCGCGAGATGACGCCTTTCATCAGGCTGAGGGCGTCGGTTTCGTCATAGATCACAAAATTGCTTTTCAGCTTGTGGCCTTCCGGCGTTGTGTAATCTTCAATGTCGAATCTGAGCAGCCGGGCGCAGATGCTGTGGAACGTACCGATCATTGTCTTTCTGCTGGTTTGCCAGCCGACAATTTGCTCGATGCGCGTCTTCATCTGTTGCGCTGCTTTGTTCGTGAAAGTAACGGCCAGTACAGTCTCTGGTTCCTGGCGCATCTCGGTGATCAGATAGGCAATGCGGCGGGTCAGGACGGTCGTTTTGCCAGAACCGGCACCGGCGATGACCAGGGCTGGACCCCAGCCGGCAGTAACAGCCTCGACTTGCTGGGGGTTCAGCTTTGAGAGCAGCTCATTTTCAGGTGTATAGCCGGTTTGCATTTCCAAATCAGTTCCCACTACCATGTCTGCTTGTGCCTCATGACATTGTCTCAAGTGCAATTATGCTATGATTCCAACCGGCTTTTCCGAGCTTTCCGCTTGGTCGGCGTCAACCCGCAAATCGTCTCGTTTCCCGAGCGGTTCAACGAATGATTTGGGTTGTTGAACGAATCAGAGATAAAAGCCTAACGGGACAGCGCCTCAGTGTTGATTATAATTTGTAAACTGCACTTCTGGCCAAACTCCCCACTGATGTACGGGACCGGTAAACAGGTCTTGCATCAACAAGATAAATTCTTGGTACTAACAACTCGGATAACCCCAACGGATATACGCGATGCCTCCATCTGAATCGACCTCCGCAACTCTTCCTTCCGTCGATGAGCTGGCGCAGGAGCTTTTACTAATTCAGCAGGGCGGTCCGAAGAAAGTCGCAATCATCGGCACCAGAAACCTGACTCTCACCCACCAGCAACTCGTCGAGATGCTCACTTATGCGCTGGTTCTTTCCGGCAACCAGGTCGTCACCAGCGGTGGTGCCAACGGAACCAATATGGCCGTGATTCGCGGCGCCAAGCGCGCCAATCCCGACCGTCTGGACATTGTTTTGCCGCAAACAATCGGGCAGCAGCCCAGTGAAGTGCAAGACCTGCTCACGGGAATCACTCATATTACCGAGTACCCCGAACGCCGCACCATGACGCTCGCCGATGCATCCAAAATCTGCAACCACGAGATAATCGACCGCAGCCAGCAAGTTATATGCTTCCTGTATCACACGAGCCACACACTGCTCGAGTCGGTCAATTACGCCAAAGAAAATCGCAAGATTATTACATCGTTTTATCTGGATTAGCCTTCTAGAATTTACGCTGCGGGTGCTTAAATTAAGGAAGCGCCCGGTTTGTGCCGGCGTTTGAATGAAACAGCCGCCTGAATGGCTAATCTGCGGACTTCTACCTTGCCTGAAGCAATTCTGACTCACATGAAAGAACCGAGCGTCATTGTTCCGTTTTTCGCGTCCCTGGCAGTCGGGCTGTGTGTATTCCCGTTCTATATAAAGTGGCTCAAGTCCAAGCAGGTCGAGCAGTATCTTCGCGAAGAAGGACCGAAAAGCCATGCCGCCAAGGCGAAAACGCCCACCATGGGCGGTTTGGGTTTCATTTGCGCCATTATTATTGGCATAATTCCTTCTTTGATCATTGCAGGAAAGGCGCCCTGGACCTCCCTTCTTATTCTGACTGCCGCAGGCGCTTGCGCCTTGCTGGGATTCGCCGATGACTATGGCAAAGTGACCAGCAAGAGCAATAAGGGTATTTCTGGCAAATTGCGTCTTGCCGTAGAGTTTGGGCTGGGCCTTGCGCTCGCTTTAGGTCTCTGGTATTTCGGGGCGGACGCTGGCAAGGTTATTCTTTTGCCTTCTCCTGACGGTTCGATTTATTCTTTCGCTCTGCCACTCTGGACTTTCATCGGCGCATCTATGTTCATCATGGCGGCGACGACCAATGCCATAAATTTGCACGATGGCATGGATGGTCTGGCGGGAGGCACCTGTTTCCTGGCTTTCGCCACAATGGCTGTGATCTTGCTGGTTACCGGTCAGTATGCAAACGCCGCCATCGCCGCTGCAGCATCCGGCGGATTGGCATCTTTTCTTGTCTTCAACAAGAACCCGGCAAAGGTATTCATGGGCGACACAGGCAGCCTCTTTCTTGGCGGCTTGATGGGCGCGTTGGTAATGAGCGGCGGTTTGATCGTCTGGTTTGTGCCGCTGTCTCTGATTTACATCGCCGAAACTGTTTCCGTGATGATGCAAGTCAGCTATTTCAAACTGACCAAAGAGTTCACACCAGACAAACCGATGCTACCAATCATGGTGGCATGGCACAAGCTGACGCACAAACTTCCAGGCGAAGGCAAACGCATTTTTAGAATGGCGCCCCTTCATCACCATTTCGAAGCCGTAATGGCAGAACGCAATACTGGTGAGGCTTCTGTCGTTTCGATGTTCTGGCTGGCCCAGGCAATTCTATGCGCTGCAATTCTCTCGGCGTTTTTTCTCGCCGGCGCGAAGTTGCACTAAGCGTTTGAAACTATTTGGATTTGATTACAAGGGCGCAGTGTAGCGCGCTGCAAGAATTTGGCGCATGAAATGCTCCCTGTAGGGCACGTTAGAGGGGCGTTTGCACGTCGTTTGCACACCACTGCCGTCAAGCTTTATCTGCACTTGGTGCACGTTCCTGCCTTCGAGAGGTATTGAGGTGGATAAAGATAGCGTTGAAGTTGCTTTTGCCGGTGAGAAAAGCCGGACGAGCCCAGTTTTCGAAAGCAGCAGAGAGAAAGTGTTGCTTGACGCTGTGCCCGTATTTCGGCCGATTGCCTCGGATCTCGACGACTTGCAAGTCCACCGCTCAGTAAGCCGGAAGCTCTCAAGTGAAGGTATTACACATGATGACTTGAGCATGATCGCTCAAACCACAACCGATCCTCGAAGAAGAGAAACCGCAAAATATTTGAGTCGGCATTTTGACGACATCTCCGATCTGTCCAGCGGTGAGAACCGCAACATTGATTCTGCCGACTTGTCGCTGTATAAAAACTTGCTGGTGCAAAGGTCTCTGCGTCCAGACGAAGTGAATGTTGGCGGCTGGGAAAGATTGCACTATGAAAGTGAAATGCGGAAGCCGACGGAAGCGTCGTCCAATGGACAATTGATTGGAACGATGGCTGGAGTGGCAGGATACGTTGCAGCTTTTCAGCTCTTACCGTTGAAGTTTACGCCGCTCACGTTTGTTGCATCTGTCATAGGCGTGGCCGTGTGTTCAACAACGGGAAACCTGATCGGACAAGCGATAGAAGGCAGGCGAGAGAAGATTGCGCTGCATTTCGTCGACGAAGCGGCACCGGCCATGTGTCGGCTAATGTTAGATCAAAAGTAACGAGCTTAGGACTGATTGTTGTTCTGCGCTCAAGCGTCTGGAAAATCTCGTTTTCGCACTTTCAGCAAGCGCTCAATTAAATGGTGCGTGTTCTCCGGATTGTCGCACAGGTAGTCAGGCTTGCCCATCCAGTGCTTACCGACGCGAACCGCTATCCCGCCTCTATTCAAGACATAATTGAAGCCAGGTTCGTCAGCTTCAGAATCACCGGCGAACATAAAGAAAGTTTCGTCGATATGGTTGCCGGTCAATCCGAAATGCTCCGCGATATTGGCCAGCCCCATGCCCTTGTGCCAGTCGAAATCAGGTAAAAACTCAATGCTTGTAGTCAAACGGCGCCGGCGCAGGTGCGGCACTTCCCGGAACGCTGCTTCCACCTCGGCTTCTATTTCAGGCATCATATCTGGTGGCGTCAAATGATAATGCAGACAAATCGACAGGTCGTGATCTTCGAGAATTGTTCTTGCCGCCGGCATTATTATCTCTCTCAGTTTTTCCCGCAAAGCCGCAATCGATTCGCGGTGATGCTCCTCCACTTGCAGGGTTCTGTGCTCGGTATTGGGATATAAGATTTCCATGCCGTAGTTGCCGGCCAAGGTGAGCGGCGCTTCGCCGAAATCTTCTTTCAGGAAAGGAATCGGTCTGGCGCTGACGATGGCGATGTGCACGTTGGGCAGGCGCGCCAGTGTGTTCAAAGCTTGCACCGTCTCCTCAGGCACTCTGGATGCTGCCGGATCGACTGTGAATGGTGCAAGCGTGCCGTCGCGGTCAAAGGCCAAAAGCCAGTGCTTCCTGTGAAAAAGCTGGTTGAGCCGAGCCTCGACTGGATTTTGTTCCATCGCGGTTCTGTCTAGCCGCCAGTGATCAATGAACCAGGATGATTCTTTTGAATTTCGGCGATTTCTTTGGTGGTCAATTTAGTGCAGCGATCGGCATCGACTCGAGCCAGAGCCCGGATGCGCATGATCGAGTCCAGCCCGGTCTTGGTGATGGCTGTTCCGCATGCTTTTACGTAGTGCAGACCCTTCATTTGCGACAGCGACTTGCAGCCCGTATCAGTTATTCTCGTGTCGCTGATATCGAGACTTTCCAATTTTGGAAAGGTGCTGATCGTTTTCAGCCCAACGTCTCCGACTTCGGTGTTGGCGATATAAAGTTCGGTCAATGCCGGTGCTTGCGCAAGTGATACCAGAGCCAGATCGTTGATATCAGTTTTGCCCAAATTCAAGATTGAAAGAAAGGGAGCGCCTTTAAAACTGGCCGTAGCTTTGCCTGTGATTTTCGTATCGCTCAAGTCCAGAGTGCGCAAACGCAGACCCTTGAGGGCTTGTACGCCTTTGTCGGTGATCGCTGTAGATGCCAGAGAGAGCTCTCTCAAGTTTTTCAACTTTTGCAATGAGGGCAGAGCGCTGTCGGTAATTTTGGTTTTCGAAAGATTCAGTGATACCAAACTCGATGCTGTCATCAGTTTGGCAATGGTCGCGTCGCTCACTCTGGTGCCGCTCACATCCAGACCGATCAGGAAGCGGAAAGAAGGGACGGTGTCAAACGTCGCGCCTGAGATTTCGGAGTTGTCCCTGAGGGACAGGTTGTCGAGGGCGTTGAATGAGGAAAGCTGTTTCAAGCCTTCCTCGGTAATTTTTGTTTTGTTGAGATTCAGTCCCTTCAATGTGCGCAGACCGGCCAGGCTGGCCAAGCCCTTGTCGCTTACGCCAGTCTCATTGAGCGAGATTGCTTTTAACGTCTCGATTTTGCCCAGTGAGGCAAGACCTTTGTCCGTCACTTCTGTCCTGGTCAAGTCAATCTGCGCAAGCTTCAAACCTGAAAGTTTAGTCAACAGCTCGTCGCCGGTTTTGGTTCCGGTCAGAATCAGATCGCGCAAGCCGGTCATTTTGCCAATGGCGCCGCCTTCCAGATCGGAGATATTGCTGCCCGTGAGGATGAGAGATTTCAACCCGGTCTGCTGAGACATCAGGTTGACGTCTTTGAGCGAGAGCACGCGCCCGGAAAGGTTGAGAACGCCTGTCTTTTTCGAAGCCTCAATCAGCTTATCGATCGGGTTTTCCTTGGGCTCGATCTTGGCGCCAGTGAGTCCGCTGGCCGGCAAGATTGATGGTTTTGCCCCCTGACCGGCGTGAGCCGGTTGAGTGGAAAAGCCGGCAACGGCGACCGAGAGTGACACCAGAAGACATGCTGCGACTCGCTTGAACATATACAACACCTTCCCCATACAGGGGCGAAGCCGTGACCATAGGCGAGAAAGCTTACTTCTAAAGGTTTTTTTTTGCCAGTGCTGTTGTCTAAGGGCGCTCACACAGCCCCGGCTTAACCAATATCAGGATCTCAAGAATATACTCTTGAGTATAAGAAAGTGAAATTTATACGTGGCATCGAAAGTTACACAGCTGGTTAAGGATCTCGTCTCTCAGCAGCGCTGGGAGGAGGCCTATTCCGTGCTTTCGCGCTTTACCGCTCAGGGTCCGACCGATCCGGAGCTCGAGTATCAGTGCGGTGTTCTTTGCTTCAACATCGGCAAATATGAGGATGCCGAGCGGCATTTCAAGACTTCTTTGTCCATGGACGCGGAAAGCGCCGACGCGCACTATTACCTGGGTCTGACTCTTCTCAAAGACGGCAGGCCGCAGGAGGCGATGCCCGAATTTCGAGAGTCCTGCGAGCGCAAGCCCAATTTTGCCGTCGGTCATTTTCACTGGGGCCTGTCTCTGGCTCAGATGGGCAGCCACAGAGGCGCGATCGGGCAGTTTAATCAAGCCGCCAAATTGAATGTGCGGCTCTCGGCCGGCTCTTACCAGGCTGGTGTCTCCAGCTTTCAGCTCGGACAATATCTGGAAGCGGCACAATATTTTCAGAAAACCTGCAGCCTCGAGCCCCAGATGCCGGAAGCCTTCAACGCTCTGGGCGTCTCGCTTTGCGCTATGGGCAATTATCCAGACGCCGTGCAATGTTTTTCCATGGCCGCGCAATTGGACGGTCGCGCCGCCGTCGTGCATCGCAACTGGGCCATCGCCCTTGTCGCGCAAGGATTGCTTGAGGACTCGCTCAAGCATTATCAAGAAGCAATTACAGTCGGCGGCAAGAATCTCAATGCCAAAGAGAGAGCGCTGCTTTACAACGACTGGGGAGTCAATCTTTTCAAACTGGGGCGTGCTGATGAAGCTGCAGAAAAATTGCTGCACGCCATTGATGTTGACCCTTTTTTGATGAATGCCCGCCTCAATCTCGGGCTGATTTACACATCGATGAAGGAATACGATCTTTCCTCGGAAGCTTTCGAAAAGGCGCTCGAGGTCAGCCCCAGCTCGCTTGAAATCGGCATGTACTGTGGAGTCAGCTATCTGGTCCTGGGCAGCTATGACGCCGCCATCGAGAAGCTTTTGCAAGTGCAGCAAAAGGGGCTCAGAGATGCGGAAGTAGACTTATGGATTGGGCATTCTTATCTGGCCAAGGGCGATCTCGACCGAGCCGAAGAACACTTCGGGCGGGCCAATTTGCAAGACGAAAACAACTATCTCTCGGTGGACGGCATGGGCTGCTGCTATGCGCTGCGCGGTATGCATCCGCAGGCGGCCGAGAAATTCAAACAGGCAATTCAGCTCAAACCCGACTATGCCCTAGGTCACTTGCATCTGGCCCGCAGTCTCGAGGAGATGGGTCAAGCCGACATGTCCAAGTCGGAGTATTTCCAGGCAGCCAAACTGGACGCCGGCTGCTTTGTGCCTGAGAAAGAAGCGATCGAGCAACTTTTGAAGGCTTCCGATTTCGATCTTGTCACTGCGCGCTCGCTCAAACTGCTGGAAATAAACCCGACAGATATTGACGCTCGACTGTCCCTGGCCAGGGCATACAAAGGACGCAATCAGCTGTCGGAAGCGCAAGAACTTTTACAGGGCGTGATCAGTCAGGACCCGCAGAATTGGCAGGCTTTTGCTTCTCTCGGTCAAGTGTATCTTTCCATGGGACAATTCGTGGACGCTGATGATATGTTCCGCAACGCGTCCCAGCTCTTCGACGGCGACTCGCAAATGTTTTACTTCTGGGGCAAGACGCTTTCGCTTCTCGGTTTGCACGAATTGGCTTTGGAGAAATTCGAGAAAGCTTGTGAAATAGACCCTTACGATGCAGACGTCTACGAAGCCTGGGGCTCGACTCTCAAAATGCTCGGAAAATTCGCGGAAGCGACTGAGGTCTTCAAGCGCGCGTCTGAGTATATCTAAGGTCTGCATTTAAAGACTATATTTAAAGAATGAGCAATTCCAGCCCGCAAGACAGCGACCTATACATAAAGACAGAGCAGCTGATTCACTTCCGCCTGGCCTTTTCTGTGGTCAGCCTTGTCGTGGCCGTCTGCATCTCCTGGCTGGCTCGCGAAGAGCTGGAAATCTATCCGGTCGTCGCCATAATCTTGTTTGTCGTTTTTTATTCCGCGATTTTGCTCGGTGTGCTCAACACCGGCATCGCCAGTTCAGAGCGCCTGCTCAAGCGCATCAATGCCAGCCTTCTCGGTTTTGACGTGGTCAGCCTGACCGGCCTTGTGCACTTCACTCGCGGCGTCGAGTCGGAAGTTTATTTGCTTTATCTTTTGCCTATTCTCTTATCCAGCTACACTTTTCAGCGCCGTGGAATTTATGCGACCGCGCTTTTCGTTTCGGTTTCATATACATCTTTGCTGTTGATTGAAAACGTCGCATTCTTGCCGTTTCTTGTCGAAGGGCAATCGGACTCCGGTTTGGCTGCCGCCTATTCGCACCGCCTGTGGGGTCGCATCCTGGCGCGCTCGACCATGCTTGTGGCAGTGGCATTCGTGTGGGCGCGATTTTGCCAGTATATGAGCGGTGTCGCCCAACAAGGCGCCAACCGGCTGCGCGAGCAGCTTGACAATAACACGAGACTGATGACCGAGCTGGAAGAAAAGGCGCGGCGTGAAAAATTGATCAACTCAATCAACTCGGCTTTGCGCAGCACGCTCAATCTCAATCAGATTTTCGGCACCGCCGTCGATGAGCTTGCTCAAGCGCTGAAAGCACCTGACTGCGCCATTGTTTGCTCGGGGCGCAAAGTCACAGATCCGCCCCTGATTGTGGAAGCACAGATCGATACGCCGCTTATCGCCAGCGAACGCGAAGGCATTGGTGACGGGGAAGAAGATGAGGTTTTCATACCGCGCGTCGAGACTGGAAGATTTGATCGGGCATTGTGCGAGTTTGTCCTTGCTCACAAATCCACTTATGAAAAACGTGAAGACTCCGATGGAAAGCTGATGAAGACTTTCATGTTTTTCGACCCGGTTCGAGATCCGGCCTTTGTTTCGATCAAAGATTCTGAGAGTCTTCAGCAAATGAGCTCGCTTATTGTGCAGCCCATGATGTACGGCGAAGAATCGAAGGGTGTGATCTTGATTGCCGATCGAGACACTCACAGAGCGTGGACTCCCGTCGAGTTGGAGCTTGTCAAATCGGTTGCCGGTCAGGTCGCTGTCGCCGTCGAGCACGGCGAGCTTGTCGAAGAGCTGTCCAAGAAGAACGAAGATTTATGGTCGAAAAACCTCAACCTGGACGCTAAAAATTTAGAGCTCCGAGCCATTCAGTCTCAATTGGTTCACCAGGAAAAGATGGCATCTCTCGGACGCCTGGTCGCCGGCATCGCCCACGAACTCAATAATCCGATTAATTTCGTGCACGGCAATTTGCCTTATCTGCGCGAATATTTCGAGGATTTGAAAAAACTGATCGATGCCCTTGATAATCTTTCAGGCGACAACAAACCTGCCGTCGACGAGCTCAAAAACAAGATGCGCTATGACTTTCTTGTCACCGACCTCGATCACATCATTGCCGACTTGAACGAAGGCGCCGAGCGGATTCGCTATATCATTCGCAATTTGAGAAGCTTCAGCCGCCTTGATGAAGCCGAATTGAAGGAAGGCTCTGTGCGCGAGGGAATTGAATCCACGCTCAAGATTCTCAGCCAATATTACGGGCGAGACAAAATTCCCGTGGAGGCGGATTTTGCCGACCTGCCTCCGATTTTGTGTTATCCCGGCCAGCTCAATCAGGTCTGGATGAATCTTTTATCCAACGCCGCGGAAGCAGTTTTATCTAGAGAATCGCCCCTGGTCACGGTGAAGAGCGTCATCGAACAAGACCGGATTAAAGTAACAATTTCTGACAATGGCACGGGCATTGCGCCGGAAGTGCAAAGTAAGATCTTCGAGCCATTCTACACGACCAAGCCGGTCGGCCAGGGCACAGGGCTGGGTTTGTCCATTTGTCACTCAATCATCCAGCGCCACGGAGGCGAAATCTGGTGTGAGTCGAAAATCGCAGAAGGCACCAGCTTTGTCATAAAGATACCTATCTATACAAGTCCGGCTGATCTGGCAAACGTTCGAAGCTCGCCGGAAAGCGACTTCATTTTCGAGCCGGCCTTAAACCCTGCCATGGAGCCCGATTAATTTCTACTTTCACTTATTGCTGATTGTTGATATAAACTTGAGGAATGGCAATGCGTCACAAGATACTGCTCGTCGATGACGAAGAGGCGAACGTCCGCCTCCTTAAGCGCGTGCTCAGCGATGAGTACGACACCATCGAGGCTTTGAGCGGGCAAGACGGGCTTAACCAGCTGAAAGAGCATGACATCAGTCTGATTATCACAGACCAGCGCATGCCCGGCATGACCGGCGTCCAGCTTTTGAAAGAATCTCTGTCTGTGCGTCCGGAAGCCATGCGTATTCTTCTCACCGGCTACACAGATGTGCAGGCGCTCATAGACGCCATCAACAGCGGTCATGTCTATAAGTATGTTCCCAAGCCCTGGGACAGAGACGAGCTCAAGGTCACAGTCAAGCGCGCAATTGAGACTTACGAGCTTAAACAGCGCAACACCCAATTGGTTCAAGATTTGACCGGTGCCCTGTCTCAGCTCGAGGAAGTCTCGCTGGGAACAATTCGAGCGCTAGCTGACGCACTGGATGCAAAATGCGATTACACCTCCGGGCACAGCCTGAGAGTCTCGCAGTATGCGCTGTTGATTGGCAAAAACATGGGGTTGACGCCGGAAGAGCTGCGCGATTTGGAATTGGGCGGCATTCTTCATGACATCGGCAAGATTGGCGTGCCTGAGTCTATTTTGTGGAAACCCGCCAAGCTTTCGCCCGAAGAAACGGCGATTATGGCGGAACATCCGGTCAAGAGCGCGCAGATTATTGGCGATTTGCCCAGTCTGCAAAAGGCGAAATGCTTTGTCATGCACCATCATGAGTTTATGGACGGCTCGGGGTATCCGGATAAGTTGGCAGGTGACAACATTCCACTGGGGGCGCGCATAATTTTGGTTGCCGACGCCTACGATGCCATGACCAGTGACCGCCCGTATCGCAAAGCCATTGGGCATGAGCGCGCTATTCAGGAACTGAAGAAATGTGCCGGCCGTCAATTTGATCCGAAGATAGTGGAAATTTTAGTGGGAGTCCTGGGTGAAGGTGCCGAACCTAACCCGCATGAATTGCCGTCGAGCCACCTCGGTGTCCAGCTCGCTTCAATTGATCCAAAGCAGACTGGGCGACAGTTTCTGCGGGAAGCTGAACGGCTGGCGCGCCAGGGTAAAGAAAGCTCGCCTGCTTTGTAGGGGCGACGCCATGCGTCGCCCGTCCTGTCGTTTCCGCCTCTGTAGGGGCGACGCCATGCGTCGCCCGGTTTTCGCTTGCGCCTAATGTTTCCTTTCTAAGCGCAACAAACCTGTCGTCACCAGACGGTAAAAGTATCGCTTCATTGGTCGGTCCGAACAGCGCCACAACAGGCTTTCCGAGCGCTACGGCAAGGTGCATGGGGGCCGAGTCGACACACACCATCAAATCGCAAATATCAATCAGTGCGACTAGCTCACGCAAATTGCGCGTATGCCCGTAAGTGGAAATCACTTTACTGTCGCTCTTGAGCTGCGCCTGAATTTGTTCGATCGCCTCTTTATCATCGGGACCGCCGGCAAGAATGACGTCTATTCCAGCTTCCTTGCTGAGCAGTTCTGCCAGTTTGCACCAATTCTCCGCCGACCAGGTTTTGTTCAATCCCTTAAGAATAGCCAGGCGGCTGGTTCCTGGATGAATGAGCACACGCTGCCTGTCGCGCTCGTGAGATTTCGATGCAACTGCCGAACCTTTAACATGGCCGGCGTCACGCCAAAGTTGTGCCAGAAGGCTTTCCATGGACTCCTTTTCACTGGCGCCTGCTTTTATGCGTGGTATCGCCGGTAATGCCGAAGCAGCTCCGGGCAAGTCGGCGATCAAATCGTGATACATATTTCCCGCGTACTGATAGCGGTTGAGAGGCATCGGCTCAGTGAGAAGAAAACGCGCCAGGCGATTGGAGTTGTAACCGATGCGCCTGGGAATGCCGGAAAGGAATAGCAGCCCTGACACCATCGGAGAACTTCCGGATGACACAACCATGTCGTAATCGCCGGCGCGCAATATCGTCAAAAGCTCAATCAAATCCGGCCCGTATAAAGGGCGTTTTTTGATATCGAATGTGACCACTTCGTCGATCAAATCAGTGATGACGCCAATGCCCGCCGAGCGCGGTTCGAGCAAAAGCGTAATCTTCGCATTTGGATAGGAAGCGCGAATGCCTTCCAAAGTCGGCAAAAACAGCACTTCATCGCCGATGCCGCCGAAATTGATTGTGAGGATTTTTGCCGGTGTATTCGTCAAGTAGCTGTATCTCAGGCACAGTGACCGCTGGACGAATATAATAAGGCAGTTGGCATCTCAGGATTCGGCTTTGCGGTCCCCAAACTGGTCTCTCATCATTATTCTGGCGGCTCTGGTCGGGGTTATCGTCGGATATATCTATACACTGATTGCAAAGCCGCAGTTGCTCCCGCCGGTGCTCAGATTTGGTTCGCTCCACGAGCCCATGACCGTGCTTGTTCTGGGCACAGATGTTGTCTACTCGGATCGCGGACGACGCCTGAAAGCAGATAAAGATGCTTTCACCGGACGCTCGGACACAATAATGGTCTGCCGTCTGGATCCTTATAGAAACTCTTTGGGTGTGCTTTCGATACCCAGAGACACGCAAGTACGCATACCTGGTTATGGCACGCAAAAGATCAATGCCGCCAATGCGCTCGGTGGTCCCTATCTGGCTCAGACCACAGTCAGCCAGTTTTTGGGGATTCCCATCGATCATTACATTGTCCTCAACGTCCACGGACTTGTCGATCTTGGATTGGACGGCAAAGCTCAAGATTGACCTGGAGCCCGGCGTGCATACGCTGACCGGCAATCAGGCGATGGGCTTCGTCAGATTTCGGCATGATGCCCTTGGCGACATCGGACGCGTGCAGCGCCAGGAGCTTTTCATGCGCGCTGTTCTCGACCGTGCCATGCAACCGGCGTCATGGGGGCATATTCCGAAATTGATGGAGATTGCACAAAATTACATCAATACCGATATGAACACAGGCGATCTGATGATGCTGGCCCAGTATGCGCGCGGGGTGCCCAAAGCCAATCAATTTATGGCGATGATGCCCGGTACTTTCTCGGGCTCAGGTGACTGGGATGTGTCGAAAAGTGATGTGCGCAAGATGGTGGCTCGCTTGACCGGTTCGGCATTCGTTACTGCAGAGAAGGACGAAATGCGCATCGCGGTGGAGAATGCCAGCGCCACTAAGGGGCTTGGACAAAAACTGGCAAATTTGCTTCGCGATCGCGGCTATCGCCACGTCTTCGTAAGAGCCAGCAATGATGAGCGTCCCAGTAGCCTGAAGCGGACCAAAATCATTGCTCAAAGGGGCAACCCAGAAGACGCGGAGATCGTGAAGACCGATCTGAGGTCTCACGGAGATATCGTCACTGCTTCGGTTGGAGATATAGAGAGTTCTATTACGATCATGGTCGGAGATGATCTGGCTCCTGTGCTGGCTGACTAGCTAGCTTCTCTGGCTGTGTAAGATGCTGATAGAAACTGCTTCTTGAACTGCTTTTATCGGCGAAACTCGCACTTTGGGTTGAACCATTGGTGGTGACGGCCAATGTTAGCTGCGTGTTATATCTTCAAAGATATCGATGATGCCTGGGTTGTAGATGTGAAGCGCATCTTCATTATTTTCCACTACTTTGTAATCGTAAAAGTTTTTCCTTACAAAAATGGCATTTGCTTAATATGTCGTATGGGAAAACCCCCACTGCCACAGCCTTTGCGGTTTTCCGGTTACGCAGATTGTTCAGAGAATATTATGATTCCTCTTGAAATACTCCAGCCAACGTACGATGTCCTGGTGTACAGTATTGGAGTCGGCGAATCTTTGCGCCGCGCCCCTCCCAATTTTTCTTCCTCTAAATAACTAAGTTTCGGGCGAACTAGAAAGGCAGGCATCACATGATTCATTACGTATATGCAACTCGGGGAGGCTATCTCTACCAGGTGGGTCGTCACAATCACAAGCCTGCAGTAGAGAATGCCGGAGAATTCGTTCTTTCAGTGCCCGAGAAGACCTCGCAAGCTCAAATCGATACCCTTGCTCACCGTCAATTTATGGACCATCTCCGTAGACCGAGAAAAGTAGAACACGCAAGACATGCCTCCGAGCGCGAACTCGCCTCCCTCAAGAAATAGTCCGTCTGCCTGATAGACAAATCCAATACTGAACCGCCCGCCCTGTTAGCAGAGCGGGCGTTTTCTTGGCGTTGGTCTCAGCCATAATGTGCCACCACCGGCGATGCACTGTTTCTTTCATCTCGCTGCAGACTCCACCCAGGGACGGTTCGACTTCATTTGCTTACTTGCGAACCAATTGCATAGGCTTAGCCGGAAGTTCAACCCTGAGGCTCCAGCCCGAACCGCCGCCCGGAATCTCTTCCTTCTTGGTCGTGTGATTTACTCGTGAGCGAAATGCCAAAAGCAACCTGGATGTCAAGATTAAATTAGCCAGGCGCCTGGAAGCCAGAAACCTTTGCGGGGCTTGTTACTCGCATTTTTGCTCTGGGCAGTATTAGAATGGCATAATAGAACGTTAGGTAAGATATATAGATGGGACTACCGCCTACAGAAGTGTCGACTCGGTGACCGGATTTGGCGAATGGGTTAGCAGGTACAAAGGAAGGTTTGGAAATGCGTTCACGAAACAGAAATAGGGCTTCCGGCTTCACACTGATCGAACTACTCGTAGTTGTAATCATTATTGGAATCCTAGCTGCAATCGCGCTCCCGAACTTTATCGGCGCCCAAGACAAAGCTCGCGAAGCATCCGTCAAGGCGAATATGCGCACGGCGCAGATTGCCGCCGAATCCTACGCGACTGACTCTGCCGGTACCTATCCTGCTTCCGAAAGCGACAATGGCTACAAGAGCTATTTCCCGGGTGGAAGCAGCGACCAAGCCGGAACAACTGCTGGAAACATGCCGGTCAATCCGTTCAAGGGCGCCGCCGATCCGCTGGTTCAAGCACCCATTTCATCGACGATTGCTGCCGCACGTACAGCTGGCGGGAGTTTGGGAGCGCCTGGAGCAGTTGGATACAAAGTCGTTCCTGATAGCCAGGGCAACAACACTTCTTATGGAGTGATGGGCGGAAACAAGACTGGAAACGCACTCTCCGGAACGAGTGCTGGCACCTTCCTTGTTCTATCGAACCAATAGCCTGCAAGTTAGCAAGCTGCAGGCGGGGCTGGTTAGAAAGGCTCCTCGACAATGCATTTACAAAACGGCTGGCAAATTCGAGCAACACTAGTGATGCTCACATTTGCGGCGGTTCTTGTTTCTCATTATGGTCTTTGTGCGCTGACCCGTGAGACACATTTCCTGGTACCGCTTTCTCGTGAGCCGATACTGCTCAAGCCGGAGGTCGTCAAACTCTTCTGCCTAGGACACGAGCAGCTGGCTGCGGATTTTTACTGGCTCAGATTCATTCAGTATATCGGCGACGGGGCAGCAAGGCGAACGGACAGGTACGAGAGCGCATACGACTATCTAAATCTCGTCACCACGCTCGATCCTCGTTTCACGCAGCCATATTGGTTTGCTGCATTTGTTGTCGGCAGCGAGATGAAACGGCCAGATCTGGCTCAAACATTGATAGAGCGTGGAATTCAAGCAAATCAAAACAACTGGCATCTGCCGTTTATTGCCGGCATAAACCAGTACTTGTTCGCTCACAATGAAGAGGCAGCAG
>JBGAVL010000429.1:0-3752 GCA_044228145.1 Obscuribacteraceae bacterium (SeqCode) | reverse complement strand
GTGCATCGCCCGTGCATCGCCCGTGCATCGCCCGTGCATCGCCCGTGCATCGCCCGTGCATCGCCCGTGCATCGCCCGTGCATCGCCCATGCATCACCGGTGCAGCGCCACTACTATTTGCCGAGCTTCTTGTTAATTGCCGCGATAGCGGCCCGAAACTGCTTGTCGCTCTCCGCTTCCGGCTCAGCGTACTTGTCGTTCTCTACTTCTTCGTTCGGTGTCACGCCGATACGATTACCGGCGGCGTCGCCTATCCATTCTCCGTTGGGAGTGAAAAAGCGGAAATTCGTCACTTGCAAGCGGCTCTTGGCCGGCTGATCCATGAAAATAGTCTGCCCGATTCCTTTGCCAAATGTCTTGGTGCCGATCAGTGTACCTTCGCCATTTTGCTGAATCGCAGCTGCGAAAATTTCTGCAGCCGAGGCTGTATCGCCGTTGACTAGAACGACTGTCGGTTTGTCAATCAGATCCGGCAGTCTGAGGTCGCGCCTTTCTATAACTTTTCCGTTCGGCAATACGTCTCTTTTCACCAATTCCCACTGATCCAGAGTGTAATCGGTATTGTCGTAGCGGGCAGGACCCGTCGCAATGTCATCTTCAGTACGCGTTTTGGAGGTCAGCAATGTGCCTTTTGCGACAATTATCGATGCTGATTGCAAAGCCTGGTCGACCGATCCGCCAAGATTGCCGCGCACGTCAAATACAAATCCGTCTGCATATGGATAACGTTTGACGGCATTTTGCACTTCATACGACGCATCATCTTGCATGAAGTCGCGAACGCGAATGTACGCGATATTCGTTCCTGGAATCATCCTGTCCACCACAGCAGGGATGTCTACTGCTGTAGGCTTTAGAGTCAGTTCGCGCTTCTGCCCGTCTCTTGTCACAGTTATGTCGTGCGTCTTGGGTGCCAGCAAGAGGGCAAAGCCTTCTTCAGGTTTTTTAGCAGTCAGATCGACACCATCAATGGTGGTAATGTAATCACCTTTTTGAACGCCCATTTTGTGAGCAGAGCTTCCGGGAATCACTTCGATGACTTTAAGCGAACCTGTTGTCCTTGCTTTTTCCGGCTCGACTGCCATTACCTCCAGGCCGATACCTTTACTCGAACCCTTCATCAAACGGTCTAGCTGTGCGGACTGAGTCGGGTTGAGCACCTTGGAGAAAGGGTCGCCTAAGCGAGACAATTCCTGGTTGACAAAACGGAAGGCATCGTCAGGTGTTTTGATCTGGCAATTGTATTTGTTTTTCAAGGCGGTCAAATCACCCAGAGGAGTCGGGTCGTAGACATTTCTCCAGGCTTTGTCGATCAATGCATTATATTCTTTGGAGGCAGGACAATTGGCGCCAGTGCCGGCCTCGCCGCCTTTGCCCGCCGCTTGAGACTTTTCTGAACGGTCCACTGAGGCTTCGCCTTGAGCGCCAGCCGGCCCAGCGATTCCCTCACTGTTTTGCCGACGCGCAAATGCCTGATTTTCCGCAAGAGAGGGTATCAGGTGCTCAGTGTTTTCACTTGCAGCCGGGTTTAGCGACTCGAGGTCGTCTCGGTAGGCAATGTTCAGGGAATCTCTACTGCTCATTCTGATCGTGAAAGCGCTTGGCGCTTACTACATTGAAAGAAAGTGTGTGACGGTGATCAGATCTTAAATCTGCCATCCAAAACTGCCTATCGTGTAAATACGGCTGGAACAGGTCTACACGGCCGGCTTAACCAAATAGCCGCAGACCGGGTCATTCTTGAGCATATATTTCTCGCGCGTCACCTTTACGCCCAGGAGAGTCTCCATTAACTGGGGTTCAAGGGCGCAAAGCTGGCGGTATTTGTTGGCCAGGTCATGCAATGCGCAATGGCGCTGAAAGATAAAGAAATTGCCGTCCGGAAGCTTCTCCCACTCAGTCATGTAGCCGTCTTCCGAGAAAATTTTCGCAACCTCTTCCACTCTTTGCTCGAGCGATTTGCCCTCCACGCGGGGCATTAGACGGGTAACGCGTTTTTCATTGCGCCTTTCAAGAAGCTTCATAACACCCTTGTGACCGGCTTCTTCAAAAACCATATCCAGAAGCTCGACGGCCAGAGTCTGCATGCCGGAAGGAAAAAGCGACTCAGCTTTTTCGGACAGGCTGTACTTATAGGTCGGCCGCCCCCGGGATTGCTTGACCATGCGAGAGAGGACCAACCCTTCCTGCATGAGCCCGGAAATATGGCGCCTGACTGCCATAGATGTAATATCCAGCAATTCGCACAGCTCCCCAATTGTCATCTCGCCATGGCGCTTCAGGTAGAGGAGCACGGCTTCTTGAGTAGTTTCTGGTGTATTGGAAAGCGGATGCGTAATCATTCTTCTATTGTGTAACTGTGTCGCAACAATGCCTTTTGCACATTGCCTGCCTCTCACCTACCCCAAATTTCTCATTCAGGCGGCTCCTGGAGCCCCCTTCCGTCTTACAGAAACTATTCTTAAGACCCCTGGGTGTTTGGTAGATTTTTGATACTATTATATCTATAAAAGCCAACCAGCCGAAACTTTGATATGTTTAAGGTGCCTTCTCAAGGAGGACTTTATCTAAAAAGGATAGGATATATATCCCATTAAAAATGGACTGCAAGGCTTGCAGCTCGAGAAAAGCAAGAGCAAAGAACAAGAGAAAGAAAAGGACCGGAAATCAAATGGCAGCATGTGATTCAAAACAGGAAAGTCTACTGAAAATTGAAGACCTCTGGGTTTCAGTGGAAGGGAAAGACATCCTCAAGGGTGTCAATCTCACCATCAACAAAGGTGAAGTGCACGCCATTATGGGTCGCAACGGCTCCGGCAAATCGACTCTGTCCTACACACTCATGGGCCATCCGCGATATCACATCAATCGCGGCTCCATCCTCTTCAAAGGCGAAGAGATAGGCGATCTGCCCCCGAACGAAAGAGCAAAAAAAGGACTGGCGCTCGCTTTCCAGTATCCGGTTGCCATTCCCGGCGTATCGGTCTCCAACTTTCTGCGCGCGTCGGTCAAGTCTGTGCGCGGCAAGGAAATTCCCGTCAAAGAATTCCGCCAGGAATTGAAAGCGCAAATGGCACTTCTAGAAGTGAAAGACGAGTTTCTTTCCCGCTATATCAATGACGGTTTCTCGGGCGGTGAAAAGAAACGCCTGGAAATTCTCCAGATGACTTTGCTCAAGCCGTCTTTGGCAGTACTTGACGAAACCGACTCCGGGCTCGACATCGATGCACTCAAAGTAGTCTCCACCGGCATCAACACACTGGCTACCAAGGAAACTGCAGTGCTGCTCATCACTCACTATCAGCGCATACTCAATTACGTGAAGCCGGATTTCGTCCACGTTTTCCAGAATGGTCAAATAGTCAAAACGGGCGGAAGCGAACTCTCCGAAGAGCTCGAAGAACGCGGTTATGACTGGGTAACGCAAGAACTTACACCCTCGGGCGTAGCTTAGCCTGAAGGAGGCAACCATGGCAGCCGAACTTAGACAACCACACGAAACCACTGAGTCAATCAGATCGATTGCATCCGACTACAAATACGGATTCAGCGATACAGAAGACTATGTTTTCAAATCCGGACGCGGCCTGACAGAAGAAATCGTCCGCAGAATTTCCGAAATGAAAAACGAGCCGGAGTGGATGCTCAAGTTCCGCTTGCGCGCGCTCGACATTTTCAGAAAGAAACCAATGCCCACCTGGGGCAATTGCAAATTGCTCGGCGATATCGACTTCGACAATATCTTCTATTAC
>JBGAVL010000428.1:0-3764 GCA_044228145.1 Obscuribacteraceae bacterium (SeqCode) | reverse complement strand
ACATCAGCCTTTCCGTAACATCCAAGCAGGCATTTGTTACTGCGGAGGGTTCTACTTCCTGACGAACCAGTTGAGCCCGTAATTATGTTTCCGTCAAGAGTGAGATTGCGTGTGGCTAGCGCGCAAAAACGCAAAGTGTAGTCGGGGCGGCAACGCTGGCTCCCTCCATTCATAGGAGTCGGTCGTGCTAACAAGTTAGGTTGTTGCAACATATCTGTCGGTCTTGCAATAGAAGGAACATTGCCGTCCGGAGATTGGATCCGCATTCGTTGTTGCGCGAATGCTTCGTCGCAGACAATTAGTACAAATGTGGCGAGAGCTAAAAGTGATGCAAGTTTGATAGATTTTGTCATTTTGTGCCCTGTTCAATCAATCCATACTTTCTCAAATCGTTTTGGCGGTTCTCTATTAATCGTGCTGCATAGTCTTCGCTATAGGTCTTAAGTGACCGGTGAAACCAATCATTAGACTGAGCAAGTATTTTTTGAGCTTGACCTGCCTTGCCATCCTTTTGAAGCCTCGCCGCATGCTTCGTGTAAATCTCGGCAAGGTCCCTTGAAAAATCAATTTTTTCAGAAAAATCGGCAAATGAGGACTGAGCAAAGAGCACCAAAGCTTCTGCACTTTCGAAATCGCCCGCCCTACAATACTCTTTGCTTACAACGCGTACTGGATCATCCGCCCAGGATAGGTCATTTTCAAACGCGGGTTTGTTTTTCTTGATAATCTCCACCAACTTTCGAATCCATAGTTCCGCGTCCTTCGGTTGTTTCTTTCGATCATATTCTTGTGCAACATGTTGAAAGCGATATAGGCTACGCTTCTCTTTGAATGACTCTGGATTACTCTGCATGATCGCCAAAACTTGATTGATTATTGAGTTTGCTTTCTCGAAGTTATCGATACGAACATAGAAAGTTGCAACGCCAAGCAGGTGCCCGGCGGCGGTTGAATCCTTCTGAGTTAATGAATCCAGTTGTTCTTGCGCGACCTTTTTCGCGCTGTCCACGTCGCCAAATCTTTCGTAGAGTTGACGCAGATCTTCGCTTACGTCGTTATATGTATCGTAGTCAGAGGGGCAAATCTTTTTCACTTTGTCTCGCGTGCTTGAGAGAAATTCAATTGCTGAGTCATTGCGATGCTTGTCCATGTAATAGCGAGTAACTTCGTTAAGTTGACCGGTGAAATCAGACTTTCTCAAACCGTTGCGTCTCACGTCGCGGCTGAGCTTTTCCAGGTGCGCCTCCACTAAGTCGTAAATGATCCGTTCGTCTGTTTTCGTATCGGCATTCTTCAGCGCGAATAAAACGCCATTCCAAATGGTTCGCGTCACGTCACTATCGACGTTTGCCACTGGCATATCGCGATACGATTTAAGCACCAATCTGTATTGCTCAAAGGCTCCGGCTTTGTCTCCATTGGAAAGCAGTGCTGACGCATTGCGCACTCGCGCATTGAGTAGCTCGTAAGGATCTACTTCGGCGCGCTTTTCCGCCTTTTGCAGTTGCTCAAATGACGACTGTAAATTATCGACGTTCTTCCTTTTGCGTTCATCAGCCGCGAGCCTGTCGAGATAGGCAAGTTCTTCAGTGTTTCTCAGCGCTGTAAGATTATGTTGATAGTTCTTGAGAAACTTCCTCTGCATTGAATGTGCTTTATCTGATTCAGCGGAAGCAGCGAGCGCATTCAATGTTGCACGACCGATAGCGATAAGCTCTTCAGTGTGCTTCTGCTTGCGATAAGTGTCACAGAGCGACAGGAGCGTATCTAAAACGTCGCTGTTAAGACCTGCTACTTTGAGTCCAAGCTTGAACGATGCTTTCAACATGGATTCTCGCAAATCATCAGTTAGTATCGCCGAGCCGGAATTGGCTCCGCCCGCAACTACAAAGAAAGTGTCCGGCGAGCCGGCGATGTATAACCACTCGGCTGCCGCCATATTGTCGGACTTTTTGTCAGGTGTAAGCGGTGCGCCGTTAGCTAGCGCCACTGCCTTTTGTAAATTTCGAAGTCCGTCATCAAGCCCGGGAAGAGCTGCGAGCTGCAAAAGTATTGGAACAAGTTTTACACTGTTTGCTCCGCTACTTTTCTCAATATCGGAGAGCCGCTTTAAGAGTTTATACTTTGTCTCCTGCCTCACATCCTGACCCATAAATAGAGTGGCTCGCAATTGCATTGCTTCCACATGCGGATCACCAGATCGAGGAATTTCACCGGAAGGCGGACTCTTCGCCCAGGTTTTATATGCTGCATCAATTTGTTGAGCGTAGCCTAACTCTGAAGTGGCACCGGCGAGCAAGGGTGATGCCAGAACTGCAATACAGCAAGCTATCATGTAAAATCGCATTTGTTGAAAGCTGCCAGGTGACGTTCTCCCGAACATCGGTCCGCTTGTTAGCTGACTGTTTTCAATCGACTCTCTAGTCATAGCTTTTTACTGTCAGCGCACTAATCCCTGCTCTGCGGCAGGCAGTTGGTCAACAAGCCGGAGAAGTTGTTCCAGCGATAGTTTTTCAAATTCAGATGCCATAACATCTCCCTTAACACCCTAATTCTACCAGGATCCTGGCCAGCCTATGCGCACGAGTCGTGAGCGCAGCGTAAGTGACACTTGAACTAGAGCCCTTAACAGAAGGGCATCGGATTCAGTAAGATGGAATTTGTAGCCGATTAGTCACATGAGGCTAGAGGAACAACTTTATTGGCACAAACAATATTCAGAAGCTGCTCTCGAATTCGAGGTAACGTCAATGCTGAAGACTGCAAACGCTCTGGAAGTGAAGGAAAACGCAGAGAAGGAACTCCTCAAGCTTAACGGAGTTCACGGCATAGGACTGTCACGTAAGATAGCTGACGGAGCACCGGATGCTCCCCTATGCATAAGCATTTCCGTTGACAAAAAATTGCCACTCAGCATGCTCGATTCCAATCAGATTATTCCGAAAGAAATAGACGGCATTCCGACTGATGTTGTTGAGCGAAAGAGAGTAAGAAAGCCAGAGAAGTATTTAGGTTCTGATGGCGACTTAAGATCATATAGTCCACTCAGAGGGGGAATTAGCATTAAACCAAGTGCGCAATACGATCCCAAACCTGGTCTTGGCACCTTGGGTTTAATTGTGCAAGGTCCTGAAGGAAAGCCATGCATCCTGACCTGCAAACATGTAATTCCCGCGGGGCCAGTCTATCAGCCAAATTCAAAGGGGAGGGTAGTGGCCAACTGCGTAAAAGCTGACCCGAATTTGGATTGTTCGATCAGCGAACTCGTTTCCGGCATCAGTTGGACGAATTGGATTACTGAGATCGGCGCCGTGCAAGGAGCCTACGACATAGAGCCGGAAGATTGTCCCTACTACGTGAAAAAAAGAGGATATCGAACCGGCTACACGCAAGGGCATACGCACCGGCGTCGTCGCCGAACGTTTCGGTGGTCAGGTGATGGACACGCTGGGCATCGAGAACTTCATTTCGGTCAAGGAAACCGAAGGACCGAAGCTGGCAGCCGCACTGGAAGAACATGTGCGCGCCTACGACGTCGATGTGATGAACCTGCAGCGGGCGGCGCAGCTGATTCCCGGCGATCTCATCGAGGTGCGTCTGGAAAACGGCGCTTCGCTCAAGAGCCGGAGCGTCATCCTGGCAACCGGGGCGCGCTGGCGCGAAATGAATGTGCCCGGCGAATCAGAGTACCGCACGCGGGGGGTGGCCTATTGCCCGCACTGCGACGGCCCCTTGTTCAAGGGAAAGCGGGTGGCGGTGGTTGG
>JBGAVL010000427.1:0-3811 GCA_044228145.1 Obscuribacteraceae bacterium (SeqCode) | reverse complement strand
ACTCGAGCAATTTTTTCTCAAACAAATCTGGTGCCATTCGTAGCTGCATATGACAAAGATGCTGCAGCAAAACTTTTATCGCGGTCGTTCGATTTGCTGAAAAGTTTTGAAGAAGAAGCCTTCGATCGAATTTTGCATCTTTCCAATATCGCTGAAGCTGCAGCTGCTATTGATCCGTCTGAAAACCGTCCGCTGGCTGAAAGAGTTTGGTCAGAACTCCGGAAAAGCATGGATGAGGTCAGCTCCAAGGATTCATACTTTCTGAGTCAGAGAATTGAAAATGGCGCTAATAGCCCGATTATTCCATTTGTTCGAATGAACCCAGCGGTGGCCGATGAGAGATTCAGCTCAATTATCAAAATCTGCAATTCTGCGGCTTTACCTGAAAGGGAAGTCACTCTTTTGTGCACATTCGCAACGCTCTTCAATGAAGAGTTTCCAAAACGTGCTAAAGAGTTGATCGCGCTTGCCTCGGAGCGCGCGACCGAATGTTCGTCCGAACAACTGTGCGCGAAAGCATGCATGCAAGTGGTGGCAACAATGGATAAAGTCGGATTGCCATCGGACAATGAGTTTGAGCATGTTCTTGATATGATTCGAAGAAGCGCAAACGAAACAACCAAGTTTCACTTGTTGCTTGAATGTTCAACGTCACTCACTGATTCTTCCTCCGACAAGTGTGCCTCTTTATTGGATGAAGCAACCAAAATCTTTGAGGAAAACGAAATCGAGCAAGGTGATGCAATTGAGCTGCTAAAACAATTACCGGCTCGTCTGTGCAGTAAGCTATTATTCCTCGTCATCGACAAGAATAAAAATGAGTTGCAACGGCGAGCTGCTCTCGGTTGGCTCTCTAATCAGTTCGGCAAAATCTCTTCGGATAATATCGAGATTGATAAAACCTAGGACTTTACTAGAAGGGGCAAATTCAGGAGATGGCAATGCGCTGCATCGGAATCGACATCGGCGGCACAAAAATCGCAGGCGGAATCGTAACTGAAGATGGCAAAGTTGTATTGCGCGAAGAGCGCCCGACACCCATTAAGGACGGCGGTAAAAAAATTCTAGTTGAGGCAATAGAAGTAGCGAAGCTCTTGAAAGCCAAATCAGAGCAGCCCGTGGAAGCTGTTGGCATAGGCGCCGGCGGTCAAATCGATGCCGTGCAGGGTCTCGTATTTTCGGCTACAGATGTGATACCTGGCTGGAAGGGAATCAGAATTGCCGAGGGTTTTTCGGAAGCACTCGGAATACCGGCGGCGGCAGACAACGATGTCAACGTGCTTGCATTGGCGGAGACGAGATTTGGTGCGGCGCGGCACTGTGGCAATGGAACAGTCGTTTTTTTGGCATTAGGAACTGGGGTGGGCGGCGCGCTCTTGATCAGAGGCGGATTGCATCATGGTGCGCATTGGAGCGGCGGTGAATTCGGACACATTTTGCTGACAATGGATCCAGGCGCCAGGCGTGACACCGGTGGGGCCCGAGGCACCCTGGAAGCTTTTTGCAGCGGACCAGGTTTGGTTGAGACATGGCGAGAGCTGACCGGTAGCAAGGATGCTGGGATTACCGGCCACGATGTGGTTCGAGACGCAAAGCAAAATGCCGATGGACTGGGCAGCAAGGCAATCGAAAAGACGGGAGAATATCTTGGATTTGGCTTGGTAAGCCTGGCAAATGCACTAGATCCCGATTTGATAATTATCGGTGGAGGGCTGTCGGAGCTTGGTGACTCTCTCTTGGACCCTGCCAGACGGATTCTCAAGGAGCACGCATTGCCTGGACCGGCTATTTGTAGGGTCGTGACGGCGCAACTCGGGCTGGACGCTGCGATAGTGGGGGCTGCCAGCCTTGTCCTCAGAGGTAGTGCCGGACCGGAGGCATGCTAATCGCATAAATATTAAATCCCGAATGACCCACAAAATGGACTGTTGCCGTCCCATGCATTGCTACTGGCAGCGGGCGGGTATAACGATTAAAGATGTATCTACATCTAGGCATCCCGTTTTGTCTGTGGAAAACTTGGGTCTGGAGTTTGCAATTCAAAAGATTGCATAATCGCGGCACATCAGATCTACTGAATTCAAATTTCAGCTGTGCAATCCGGCACTTTGATGAGAGAACAAAATGCCAAGCTACGATCTCTGTAATGCTTCCTTTGATGAGTTTGTTGATTATATTTTCAATCATCCGCTTCCGGCAAGTGAGGATGACGAATACTGGTATTGGTCTGACGATCTCGAAGTAAAATACGAGCCGGTAAAGCTCGTAGAATACTACACGAGGCTTTTTTCAAAACCGCAAATCTTGATCGACAAATATTCAGACGAGCAATTAGAACAGGGTTTGCTTGCTATGCGCTCTTGCTTGATGCCGGGCGCGGTCTCGGAAGTCTTATGGGAAGAGGAAGTTCCTCCTTCCTTGCGGGAAGAGTGCGTGAGATCGATGTTCTTCCTTTACCAGGATTTATTCGCAGTCAAGCCGCTACATACTGCATGCTTTATGTGGTGGGACTCGTTTACGGATGAGTACTCAATAACACAAGTTCATTCGGAAACTGCAGAGGGACCGAGCATCCAGAATGTGATGTTCGAGATTCTCTGTCAGACATTGAAACTCGATGTGGAGATTTGCCAGCATGGTGCGCTCCACGGTTTGGGACATTTACGTCATCCAGGAACCGAGGCAGTAATTCGCTCATGGATGGCATCAAAACCCGATCTCGATCAACAGAGTTCGGACTTTGCTGAAGAATGCATTGTTGGAAACATTGTCTAAGTTGTAAGACGAGATTGAATTTATCGTGCATTCAATCAAACACTGATGTCTTTTGAAAATCGACGCAAACAATGACTGACGGTCCAATCGGAAAATTTGATCAGCAAAACGGTGAAGTGCGCGACTTCACGCCTTCATCGTCGAATCAGGCTGTCCATCTAGACCCTGGTACAATTCTCTTCGAGAGATTTAAGGTGATTAAACTTTTGGGACGTGGCGGCATGGGCAGTGTCTACCAGGTTCAACACCTTCATTTGCGAACAGAGTATGCGCTGAAGTGTTTGAACAGGCAACAACAAAATGATGCCTCCTGGCGCAGATTCGAGAATGAAGCTCGAGCATCCAACAAACTGGATCATCCAAACTTGATCAAGGTTCATGACTCAGGCCTTCTGCCTGATGGGCAGCCTTATTTCGTCATGGACTTAGTGAGCGGTGCCACTCTTTCAGACGAAATCAAGAAAACCGGACGGTTACCTCTGCATGTAATTCTAAAACTATTTATACAAGTAGGTTTTGCGCTCTCCTATGCGCACGAGCACGGTGTAATACACCGCGACATCAAGCCTACCAACATAATGCTGATCAACAACAAAGACGGCACACTCAGCAATAGTGTTAAGGTTGTAGATTTCGGTATTGCAAAGCTGACCGGACAGGATGAATTCAATCAGCAGACGCTCACTCGCACCGGTGAAATTTTCGGCAGTCCTCTGTATATGAGTCCCGAGCAGTGCATGGGCATCGCGGTAGATCACCGATCGGATCTCTATTCACTGGGCTGTGTAATGTTTGAAGCATTGACCGGCGCGCCACCATTTGTCGGTGATAATGCACTTTCTACGATGATGAAACACCAATCTGAAACTCCTCTTTCATTAAAAGAAGCGTCAATGGGAATTGAATTTCCCGAACAACTGGAATTGCTGGTCGGCAAGTTGCTGGAAAAAGATCCTGCTAATCGCTACAGCAACGCCAGCTTGTTGACTGCAGACCTTGTAGCTCTGGAGCAAAACCTTCATACCGGAGTCACGAT
>JBGAVL010000426.1:0-3834 GCA_044228145.1 Obscuribacteraceae bacterium (SeqCode) | reverse complement strand
TTTTCTGCATCTGCGTACTTCGTGTTGATTCGCGGATCTATTGAACTTGGAATTCGCTGGTCTCCTTGAATCCTCGCACAAACACCTAGTTTCGTCAGAAACAACACGATTTTTGACTGATTGGGGTTGCTTGATTTTTCTTCAATGGATAGTATTCGTTTGTAGAGGTTCTCAGCCTCACCATAGTTTCTATGCCTGTATTCCAGGGCTACCTGTTTTTGGAGAACCTCTGATACTTCAGCACTCTCAAGACCTGTAATCTTTTCTCTCATTTTCAACGCCTGGTAGTAAAGCCGATCTGCAGTAGCAAATTTTTCCGCATCGCAGCACGCATCCGCTTCAGCTATCAGGCAGATTGCGACAGAACCTTGATTGGAATCTGATTTTTCCGCTGTTTGTACAGCTAGTCGATAGTACTCTTCGGCTTTGTCGAATTCTCTTCGCTTTCGAGCCGCGTTGCCTATATCCAACAGCTTTTGCCACTTAAAGTCTTGACTGGCGCAAGGTTGAAGGATCAGAAAAAACAGGATGCAAAGGATACCTAAGCTGTTCATAAATCTGAAACTGATAGTCATCTACGAGCCCTTTTATGTCTGATAGAGGCACTCATTCAAACCGATTTCCAACGCATCAAACTATTTTCCAATTGCTCGATTACAAATGTGAGAGCAAGCGCAATGACAATAAGAGCAATCACTCCGGCGAACACTGTTGCCTGATCGTACAAGCCTGAGGCTTTGACGATCATGTATCCCAGCCCCTGTTCTGATGATATGAACTCGCCGATAAAAGCGCCCATCAGTGCCAGTCCGATGTTCAGCTTCATAGCGTTCAACACCCAGATGATTGAAGATGGAACCACGACTAGTTTGAATGTTTGCCAGCGTGTCGCACCGGCTACTTGCATCAAGCGAAGGAATCGTTTCTCAACCGACATTGCGCCCTGATAACTTTGGACGATTGCCACTGAAACGGTGGAGAGGAATGCGAGCGCAATTTTTGAATAAATGTCGATGCCGAACCATGAGATGATAACCGGTGCCAGTGCAAATATTGGAACGGTTGCAAGGGCGGTTATGTAGGGTTTTGAAATCTCGGCGATCAGCCTTGAATACCAGAGCGAGAGGCCAATCATGGCACCGATTGTGGTGCCAAGCAGAAATCCTGCTATTGCTTCAGTGATCGTCACCTGGCAGTTTGTTAGTAACTCCCCACTTATAATTGTCCGTTCGAGCGCTTGCCAGACCTTTTCCGGACTGGAAAAAATGAACTGTCTTTGTTGATCGCCCTGCGTATAAAAGTGCCAAACAATGACAAAGGCAACCATCGGCAGCGGGTAGAGAAGCCGTTGGCCAAAGTTCAGTTTTGTTTTTTCTGAAGTTTCCATACTCATCCGCTGATAATTGTTTTCAACTCGGACCAAATTTCACGATAGTGTCTTGCGAATTCTTCTGTGCCGCGTGTGTTATCTCCAGCTTGAGTTTCTTTTTTGATTTGGAACTCTTTGGCCAGCTTGCCACCGCTCATGATAAATGCACGAGTGCCCATGGCGACCGCCTCTTCAATGTCATGGGTGACGAGAATAGCGGCCTTGTTCTTTTCTTTTACGAGCTGGCAGAATTCTTCTTCCAGGCTCAATTTAGTGTAATAGTCGAGCGCAGAAAACGGTTCGTCCAAGAGAAGCAATTCCGGATCGAACATGAGCGATTGGATGATGCTTACTCTTTGCCGCATGCCGCCCGACAATTGAGTCGGGTATTTTGCCAGTACCTGCGGGTTTAGGTGAAACATAGAGAGATACTGTTGCATGGTTTCTTTTGCTGTGTTTCTATCAAGGCTGCTGTTCAGATCAAAGGCAAGCATCAGATTGCCTTCTACTGTGCGCCAGGGAAAGAGCGGATCGGACTGGAATATATAGCCGATACTATTTTTCTTTCCCGATTCGGATTGAATGTTGATACTGCCCGACTTCGGCTTGAGAAGACCAGCTATGAGGTTTAACACTGTAGTCTTGCCGCATCCGCTGGCACCTAAAATGCAAACGATTTCGCCTTTCTTGACGCTGAGTTCCAGGGAATTTACAGTTTTTTCTGTTTGACCTTCAAAGTCAAAACACAGGTTATCAATCGTCAAAAGCGGCGTGCCGGCACTCATTTCTTTGCTGGCTTTGCAGCCGGTACGGGCATAACAGACTTGCCGGATGGCGCCGCCAGAGAAGTTTTTGCTTTCTCAGCGAAGCGCATGTCCACGTTTTCTTTATAGGCGCCGGAACTTTTCAGATCGCCAATTTCTTTGCGCATAGCAATTGCATTGTTCCATGCATTTTCCGGAAGCACAGGCGACTTGGGAATGGTGCCTTCATTGATCAGCCGTCTCAACGCCTCTCTGACTACGGACTCCTTGACCTCTGGGAAATCGGCTAAGGCTACTTTAACTGCGCCCTCGTAGTCTTTCTGGATGTATGTCATGGCGCGCGCGATTGCATTCACCGCTTTTTGCACATCGTCCGGATTTTTCTTCATGTAGTCATCGGAAACGGTCAAACCGGTGAAGGCGAAGTCTCCAAGTACACTGGCGGGGGAGTAGACGATACGAGCACCTTCGCTTGTGGCGATGGAAACGATCGGCTCTATGTCCAGAGCCATGTCGGCCTGGTTCGCTTTTACCAGGGCAAGTAAAGTTCCGAACGCTCCCTGGACAATCTTGGCGTCAATTTTTTTGCCGCCGTTTTGCAGGACTTTCTTCATCACTGCATAGCTGGTGGAAGGCGCCGTATACGTGGCAATTCGATGCCCCTTAAATGCTTCCGGTTTGTCGAATTTCTGAATGTCTTTTTTGAAGGTAACGACCCAAAAGGGAACGCCGCGTACAATCCCGGCAACGACTTTGCCGCCCTGTCCTCGTTCTCTTGCGATGGCAGTGAAGGTTGGATCGCTGACACCGAACTGGGCGTTTCCAGTAATCACTGCAGTGAAAGTTTTTTCGTCGCCGCCGGTGCTGACTAGTTTTACATCAAGACCTTCGTCCTTGAAGAAACCCTTTTTCACTGCCACGTAAAGTGGCATGTAGAGGAAAACATGCCCGAATTGTGCGATCGTCACCTGCTTCAATTTGGCCGGTTGAGCAATAACCGATGCCTGCAATGAAGCGAGAACAAATAGTATGAGGGTGCAGCAGAAGAAAGTTCTTGGCATCGAGGGTTCTCGGGGGATAATCCGTTTCTAGATTCGCCGATTTTCTCACATCTGCTACTTGCCTGCGGCAGCCAGAGTCGCCGGCGCGAAATCCGATTGCAGAAATGATTGCAAGAATAGCTGCTCGCAGTCAGTTCTCAGCTCATTTAAGTCTTTTACAGTGTCGATTGCTTTCCAGAAAGCCTGGGTCGGGAATGCCTTCAATAGTCCTTGTTGCGCAAGCAGAGGGAAGGTGCCTACTTCATGGTCGCCTTTGTCCGGCAGCTCGTCGACAATCTCCGGCTCCAGTACATAGATGCCGGCATTTACCCAGAAGGGCAGTTCGGGCTTCTCGTTAAAGGCAGTTACGTTCATAGACTGGTCGAGCTGAATGATGCCGTAATCGCATTTCAGAGGCACTGTGACGATCGTGGCCAGCGGTTTGTGTTTCTTGTGGAAACTGACAAGAGGTGAGAGGGAGAGATTGGTAATAATGTCGCCGTTCATGGCCAGAACGGGCTGATCCTTCGGTACGGATTCGTGCCGCATAGCTTTTTTGAGCGCACCGCCCCGTCCCAGCGGTTTGGCCTCAATCAAATAATTAATCTCCACCCCATGCTTGCTGCCGTCGCCAAAATAGTCTTGTATTAATTGGTGCTTG
>JBGAVL010000425.1:0-3894 GCA_044228145.1 Obscuribacteraceae bacterium (SeqCode) | reverse complement strand
CAAGTGTCACACCTTCCACAAGCTCCATCAGGAAAAACGGCTGCCCGCCAGGCAAAAGCCCAAACTCGTACACTTTCAGAAGATTGGCATGATCGAGCATGTGGGCTGCTTTGGCTTCGTTTTGAAAACGCTTCCAGCCGGCATCTGCAGCCTGATACTTGTTGAGGCACTTGAGGGCGAACTGCCGGTTCATCAGAAGGTGTTCTACACGATAAACGCTGCCCATACCGCCTTCGCCCAGAAGCTCAATAATCTTGAATTTCTCGAGCAAAGTGACGCCCGGGGCCAGCCGAGCCACCGGTTCAGCAGGCAAAGCCAGAGTCGTATCGCCCTGGTAGACAGGACGGTTGGAGCGCTCGTCATCGGGCGCTTCCGCTTCTTCGCCGTTTAATGTATTGACCAAAGTAAGGTCCTGCGGCAGCACTATTAATCTTATTCCAGTATAGGCGCCCGTGAGCGGTTGCCTAGCCTGGCTCCGGTTGGCAATCAGGTGGATCTAGTGCTGAGGTCCGTGCAAACCAGCTCCTGGCGCGATAACTTTTTCGAGATCTGTCGCCATGCCGAGGATTGGAGATTTGTGCGGCTGCAGTCCGAGTCCCGACCAGGCCAGGTCGGTCGAACCGTTAATATACTCCAGGCAGTCGTCATACCTCCAGTCGAATTGAACCTGAGGAGAATACTTAGTCATCTGAGCCAAGAAGTATCGCTTCCCCTCAGGCGTAAAAAGGTCCTTGGTGTATTTGGTCAGTTTGACCTTGCGCAGACTCGGCATTTGCACCAGCGACTTCCAAACTTCCGGTGTGACATGCGTTTGCGTCAGATCCAGAATTTCCAGTTTTTTCAGGTTGGTGAGATGCGCGACTCCCTCGTCGGTAATACCATTCCAGGAGATATTCAGGTTTTTAAGTTGATGCGCCTTACCAACATCGATGAGATCTTCGTCACGCAGTTTGATAGCTATCAGCAATACCTGACGCAATCGCGGCAAGTCTTGCAACTTGGGAATGACCAGTCTGCCATCCGTAATGTACGTTACATCAAGACAGTTGAGATTACTGAGCGGCGCCGACTTCAAAACATCCTTGCCGGTTACGGCAGTGAAAGCCACATTCAAATAGAGCAAACTGTTCATGTGTGAGAGCAGCTGCAAATCGCGCTCATAAAGCAGAGTGTCATAGCAGTTAAGCGCCTTGAGTCCGGTCATATGGCTGATTTTGGCGAAAAATGGCGGGCCGGCATCTTTGCTTGCATTGAGATCTAATACGGCAATTTCTCCTGGTTTGAATTTGTCCATGAATTCCGGATGCTTAGCAAGATTTTCGTTGGCGATCAGACCTAAGGCAAAGTGACTCGGCACCGTGAATTTACCTTTCGCATCATAAACCTCGCCATTAGCCAGAACTATTTTTCCAATCGAAGTTTGCGGAAAATAGAAAGTTCGATTTCTATGCTGAACCTCAGACCACTCCTTCATTTTTGCGACAGTAGCTTCGTAGGCTGGATCGCTTTGATCCTCGAGAGCTCTACCAGAGGCAATATAGCTGTTGTATTCGTTGTGACTTCTTAATTGGACAAATACCAAACAACCAACGACGCCCAAAAGGCAAAATGCCGCAGCAACAACTGCCAACTCTATGAGGCGTCGTCTCTTAAACTCAGGGCTGTCCGCATATCTGTCAGTCTCTGACTCTTTGCGCAAAAGTTTAACGGTAACATCATCCTTTGGTATCGTCCTTGCTTGATCTTCAGGAATACTCAGACTGCGCTCAACTTCAATCAGATCTGCCACCAGCTGGTTGGCTGATTGATATCGACGCTGAGGATCTTTCTCCAACAGCTTGGTAATTATGCTTTCCAGTTCATAGGGAAACTGCAGGCCAAGAGACGCTTCTCTCAACGGAAGCTGACCTTCGGATTGGTGTTTCATCATCGTTGATAGCGCAGTATCTCCCATAAAAGGCGGCGCGCTGGTAAGCGTTTCATAAAACACACATCCCAAAGAATAGAGATCGCTACGATGGTCGACCGCCACTCCCATGCACTGCTCAGGACTCATGTAGAGCGGACTGCCGAAGATCTCGCCGGTCTTCGTCAGAGTCTGCTGGTTAAACTCATCGACCCCGGTCAATTTGGCAATGCCGAAATCAACGACCTTCACCACTTCGGGATCACTTTCATTATTTTTCGCCACCAACATGATATTGCTTGGCTTAAGATCTCTGTGAATAACTCGGCTGTCATGCGCGTAGCCAATGGCAAATGCAACTTGAATGAAAATCTTGATTGCGCGCTGCAAAGGCAAGTGACCCAGCCGTTTGATTTCGTCCGCTAGAGTGACACCTTCGATCAATTCCATCAGGAAAAACGGCTGGCCGCCCGGCAGCAAATCGACCTCATACACTTTCAAAAGATTGGCGTGGTCGAGCAAATGGGCAGCTCTTGCTTCATTCTGAAAACGCTTCCAGCCCGCGTCAGCCGCCTGATATTTATTGAGACACTTGAGCGCGAACTGCCGGTTCATCAGCAGGTGTTCTACGCGATAAACACTGCCCATACCGCCCTGCCCGAGAAGCCCGATAATTTTGAACTTCTCCAGCACGGTTGCGCCGGGTGACAGCTCAACGGGGTTCTGCAAAGCGAGGGAAATAGTGGTTTCGCCGCCCGGTTGCACGGTACTTCCCAGGATGGCAGTCGTCTCCGGGAGATCTCTTCCCGGCGATTTTGCTTCTTCTTCACTTGATCTATTGGCCAAAATCAGACCCTAAAGGCAGCACTGTAGATCTAATTACTGTATATGTGCCCAAATACATGGTATTGACATTCGCCACTCTTTGCCGAGCCTGTATTCGGTATTCACTGGACTTCCGATCGATTCTGGAACCACGATTAAATGAGCGAGAATAAGAGACGAGTGCTGGCACAAGAAGAGTACTGCAAAGAAAAAGAGCGATGACAAAAAACACGTTAAACTATTAGGCATTATGAAAACATCTCTAACTAAACTTCTCAGCCATTCGTTGCCAGTAGTGGTGCTCATGAGCATCTTGCCTGCTTTTGCCGCTAACGAAATCGATGTCTACGGCGACGCAAGGCTGCACAGCGTGGAAAAGGAAATCGTGTCATTGGCAGAAGCGAGCCAAAAAGACATCTCTTATCAGGAACACCAGCAGATCCTCGACAAAGTATCCGGGAAGATCGTAGGCGGCATTTCCGATGTTGCCCAATTGGCTACTCTTGCCATCTGGGCGTACCTCAATGTTCATTCAAGTGAAGTCGATGAGCAGTTTATCAATTACGACCATGTGATTCGCACAGCCTTCTCGTCCGCGCTATCTCGAATCGGCAAGTTGGCGACTCCCACGTCTGCATCAGCATTATGGAAGGTTGCACATCAGGTGAACATCGATGGCCACGTATCAGAAGAACTGTGTGCATCGATGAGTCAGATTACCAAGAAAGATTTCCTTTTTGGCGATCGAGTGTATGTTCGCTTTCAAGATCCGAATTTTCAAAAACTACCAATATCACCAGAGTTGGCGACCTTTAGAGTGGCACTCTGTGAAGAGATTTGGAAACATTGGAAATCACCTGTTTCCGGCACGGCTCCACTTTGTGCGAGAGCAAGTTTTGTCATTGATGCAGATCGCCAATTCACAAACATCAAAGTGGTTCCCAATTATTTTGGTAAAGAGAAAAATCAAACAGTGGCGCTCCAGTTTGTAGAAGCAGCGCGCAGTTCTTTGGAAAAATGTGCAATTAAAGAAAAACTACCAGAGGGAGTAAAGAAAGTCCGAGTAGAAGTGGATTTCTACGGTCGCTAATTTCTCAGAAACTTGTATTTCCGCAATTAAGGATAGACCATCTCTTCCCCGACCGCGGCTGCGCCGTCACTAA
>JBGAVL010000424.1:0-3929 GCA_044228145.1 Obscuribacteraceae bacterium (SeqCode) | reverse complement strand
ACCTGCCGGTACACAGCAGATTCTCAGCGCTTATCTCTCATCGTGGGGAATGCGATCGAGTTGTGCAACTGACGTGAGCAAAGCTTCGTTGATGTTGCGACGTGAAGCGGCAGCCAATGATCCATACGATCTGGTCATGGTCGCTTTCGAGCCAGGACATCTCGAGCCGCTTGGGCTTGCACAGGAAGTGCGAAATTACCCGAAGTTGGCTCAAACCAAGCTCATTGCGGTTGGTAGCACTATAGACAGGGATTTCGGACGGCAAGTGTTGAAGGACGGATTCTCTGCATATCTGCCTATCCCCGTGCGGCAGTCTAAGCTGTTTGACTGCATTATCAGTTTGCTGAAGGAAGAGCCGATTGCCTCTGCCCCTGTTGCAGAGATAGAAACTTCGGCTTTCTTTGGCTCCGCACCCGAACCCAGCAATCTCATTCTTGTCGTGGAGGATAGCGCCACCAATCAAAAGGTTGTACTTTTGCAGTTGAGAGAGCTTGGGCTCTCCGCACATGCGGTGGGAAACGGAATTGAGGCTTTGGAGGCGGTGGCTCGCACACAGTATGCTCTCATCTTGATGGATTGCCGCATGCCCGAGATGGACGGTATGCAGGCGACGACCGCAATACGAAAGAGAGAAAGTCTTACAGGCGTACGCACACCGATTATCGCCATGACCGCTAATGCTATGTCGAGCGACCGGCTCGAATGTCTGGCTGCTGGGATGGATGACTACATGAGCAAACCAATTAGCGCCAAGAAGTTGGCCGATGTGCTTAAATGCTGGCTTCCGAAGGGGAATTCGAATGGTGTTGCCCACAAGAGTGTGGTTGGAGCCAACCAGGCATCAAGTTTAAACCGTCCGGTCGAAATCGAGATGTTGTACTCTACATTCGGCAAAGATGCTGGAAACGAGCTAATCAGAACCTTTCTGGAAGATGGTAATCGCCTTATCACCACTTTGCTGGCTGCGTTTGCAGAAAAGGACGTCATCGAGCTGAAGAAGCTTATTCATGAAATGAAGGGTGCCAGCGCTTCACTCTTCGCCACCGATATGGCCGAACAAAGTCAACTTTTCGAGGCTTGCGTGCAAGAAGAAGATTGCAACTGGGCAGTGCTACAGGTGCAATTGAGCACGCTGACCTCCGCCTGGGAACGCGTAAAGCAATACCTGAGTGAAACAGTTAAAAAAGGAAATGGCACGGCTTAAGATTTTTGCGTCAACTCAAAGCATGATGTGATTTGTTTGGGATCTAATTGACTCCACTTTCATCGATGAGAAGGAGATTCCATTGCTTACTTTGCTCTATATTTTTTGCGCGATTGTTGAAAGAACGAAGTATGACATCAAGAAATTGCGTTTCGACAATCACATAGTGTGGTGCGTGGGTGGTGCTTAAAAATGTGCTGCAATCTCGCGGAATCATTTGCAAATCGAATATCGGTTTTGTTGAATAAAAGGAAACTGATGGAATATCTTGACCTATAACGGCAACACTTGCATTCTCCTGAGCCCGAGCCAGTTGGAACAGTCTGTGCAAACCAGCTGGGCCACGACGGTATTCTTCAATCAATCCTATAGGTACGAAAAATGCGCAGGCTAGACTGCAAGAAAAGAGCAAAACGATCACGCTTTGGTATAGCAGAGATCTAAAAAGCCCGATTGCATACACAATCAGTGCAACGATGACAAAAAATGCGCAAAGACCCGCCGGCAACAGTAAATCGTTTGAATTTGCTAGTAATGAAGTGGCCAGCGGTATGCAAATTAAACTGCTCACCAGCAAAAGTGGCGCAGTCCATAGAATCAACTTTCTGTTACCTAGCCTGATTATTGCCTCTAATTGCACCGCGACGAGAATGGCAAACGGCGGAGCAATGGGAAGCAAATAACTCGGCAGTTTTGAGCCGGCAAGTAGAAGCAGTAGAAGAATGCCGATAAACCAACAACCTGACGCAATGATAATTTCCAGACGGCAATTTCTAACAAAACGCTTCTTCCAAACACGTCCCCAAAATGATAGGTGCGCGGAAAAAAGTGACCATGGGAAAAAACCACCAAGTAAAAACGGAATGTAAAACCACCATGGGTATAAATGCGAATGCAGACTGCCGGAGATTCTTCCGAAATTTTGCTGGATAAAGAAATACTTTGTGAATTCACCATGAGTGGCGAAGTGCTCGAGTACAAACCAAGGTAAAGCTATAACGAGCAAGATGAGCATGCCGATAATTGGATGCAGCGATTTCAGACGCGACAATGCTTCAGATAATGATGCACAAGTGGCTATCAAATATCCACCGATGCAACACGCAACCATTACAAGGGCAATCGGCCCCTTACAAAGAATAGCCAGCGCCAACGCAATAAAGCCTGGTATCGCGAATCGACCGTGATTCTTTATCAAAACCATCAAGAACATGAGATTGGCAGACATCATGAAAAACGTCAGTGGCATGTCTGTAAGAGCCGTGTGTCCCACGACAAGAAACAGAGGAGTACAAGCCAAAATGACAGCCGAAAAACAAGCTGCTCGGCGACTGAGAAATTGCCGCGCCAGAGAAAATAGCGTGACGATCGAGGCGATGGCGCAGAGCGCAGAAGGGAGCCTAGCTGAAAAGGCACTGACTCCAAATAATTTGTAAGACGAAATTATGAGCCAGTAAGTTAGAATCGGCTTTTCGTAAAACGGCTTGAAATTCAAAAAAGGTGTGATTAGCTCATTGCGCTGCAACATTTCACGCGCTGCAGATGAATAATACGCCTCGCCCGTCAGAATGCCTGTCGAGCCAAGGGCAGGCAATAGCAATAAGCTGCTTCCAAACAGCAATAGGCAAAATATGAGCCAATCAACGCGTTGCCACTTCCAGGCATACTGAGTCATGCGACTTGTCCTTGCTTTTGCCTGAGGTTTTGCTGGATTTTCATTTGCTCTACTCTACACCTTCCATCAGTTTTGAGTTTTGATCTTCTCTGGCGAGTATTTTCTCTTGCAGCTCGTCTGGACAACTCAATTCGCGGCTGGGTGCAATCAACTCCGGCTTCCCTTCGGACTTGAGATATTCCGAAAGACTGGAGACAAAATCAATGCCATTATATGTATCGATGGCGTGAAATGGTCCAATGCGCTGTTCAATCGCAGAAATGTTTTGCTCGTTGATTTGCGCGCCTGACTTATCGAACACGCGGCAATTCGCAGTAACTTCCACCAGTCCTTCCTCAACTGGGCGAGTGACGGCAATATCTTCCTGCTGAAATGACATTATGATTCGTCCGGTTATTCTATTTACGCGCACACGAGTTGAGCGTGTGAATCTTGTGCTGCAACCTCTGTCTATCTCAAAGACTTCATCTCCCTGCAGTATTTGAAATTCGTAATGGTTGGGGCTGTCAATGCGAGAAACTTTTTTGATAATCGGATGCCAGACATGACCTTTTGCGTCTTTCTGATAGCCGCTGATGAAGTCAGCTTTGGTGGAGTAACTGACGGGAATGCCGAAAACCTTTCTGGTGGTCGTCTCCATATGCCAAACACCCGCCAACCAGCGCGGAACTCGACGCCACTTCAGAGTCTGTCCGGCCTTCTTTTCCGTCTGCAAATGAAATGATGCACCTTCTTTGAATTCGTCTCCAAGCGCAGGAAGGGAGCGACTGAATTCAATGGTTGCCTTGATTGGCTCACAACCCAGGGCCGGTGAGCCAAAAACTATAGTCAAAGTACAGCACATCAAAAAAGTGATCGAGAGACTATGTGCGGATCGCGGTGTCATATTCTTCCTGCTCCACTTTTGTTTGCAGCTTGCTTTAGGGAAATTGGAGACAGGCAGGCATGAACGCAGGCATTGTGGTTGATCCGAGCTTTAATGATCGTTCTTCCAATTTTATCCCGTCCAACCCATTGCTAGCCAAATGCCCTCTTGAAAACATCCCGGTA
>JBGAVL010000423.1:0-3987 GCA_044228145.1 Obscuribacteraceae bacterium (SeqCode) | reverse complement strand
GGTCGCGTCCGTCACCTCGCGCACCCGGCCGTCGTTGTAGAAGTAGCCGGCCATCCACGCGGTCCGCCACGCCCCCCAGGCCAGCACCTCGCGGCCCATCGCCGCCTTGACGGCCCGAGATCTACCTTAAAGTCGGCAGGTAACTCCAGACCTTTGGAAATAAATTGATTGGTCGTATTGAGCGTTTTGAATTTGGCCAGGCAATCCGGGCACTCTTTCAGGTGTGAATTGACGCCCTCCTGAGCCGGTGCCGGCAATTCGCCGTCCAGATATGCCGATAAATCTTCGTCCATGACCTGGCACACAGTCGGCACCTGGTCTTTCATCTTGGCCCAGAGATCCGGCATTTCCAGATTGTCCGGTTCAAATTCTTTTGCCATCAACTGGCACAATGACTTCAGTGTTTCCATTTCCTGGGTGCAATTCGTGCAGCCGGAAAGGTGTCCCTCAACTTCAGCCTTGAGCTGCTTGTCAAGCTGTTCGTCTAACAGCGCTGACAGCTCCATCCTGTATTTTTCACAAGTCTCGACCATAAGACCGATTACCCCGATATTTCAGCTTGCGAGTTGCTGCTCTCAAGATACGGTTTAAGCATCTCTTGCAACTTCAATCTGGCTCTAGCTATTCGCGATTTGACGGTTCCCATCTCTGTTTTTGTCAGAACCGCAATTTCCTCATAACTGAGACCCTCCACTTCCCTTAAGACGATACTGGTCCGAAACTGTTCCGGGAGTTTCATCATGGCTGCGCGGATGACTTCATTGACCTCTTTGTTTAAAACATTTTCATCGGGAAGAGCCGATGAGTCGGCGATATCGCGGGTTGCTCCTTCGCCTCCGTCGTCGTCGTCGCCGCCGATGCCCTCATCCATAGATACGGTCGGCAATTTGCGAGGGCGCTTACGCAATTCGTCATAAAAGATGTTCGTGACGATCTGGGTCAGCCAGGAGCGGAAAGAAGAAGGGTTTCTCAGGTTGTTGATATTTCTCCAAACCCTGATAAATACTTCCTGCGCAAGATCTGCAGTATCCGTCCAATCGGGTGCCAATTGGTAGAGAAGTGCATATACGGTGCGCTGATGGCGCTTGACCAGCTCTTCGAATGCTGCCGGCTCGCGCCTCTGGCAGGCCAGTACAAGGTCTCTATCGCTTTTTTGGCTGTAGCCTGTCGCCATGGCGACTCCTCTCGACGATTATTGTTTTGACGCTAATAGCGAGTTACGTGTTCCGGGGGTAAACGGGATCCGTTCTTGTTTTCGCCATCGGCCCCTATATCGTATCACTGGTATCTAACTGATCTGGCATGCATTGCCGCTTTCGCTCACATTTAGTACGCGAACGTTAAGTAACCAGGAACGACAGCCGGTCTGCCATCGTCTCCATCCTGGCTGCATCTTAAATCCTTTCTCTAGTATAGATCTGGAAAGGTGCTAGCATGACTGATGCCTTGTTCTCAAGAATGGCTTTGTAGCCTGATTTGAGCAAACAACTGGCACGGACGGCGAAGCAGACGGGCAGAGTTGCCCGGCATTGAGCCAATTTTTGCATCCACCATTTGCATTGATTGCTCGAAATACCTTGGCCGCCATATCCAAAGGAGATACAGCCTTGTCTACCAGATATCTATTCACCTCGGAATCCGTCACAGAGGGACACCCGGATAAAGTCTGTGATCAGATTTCCGATGCTATCCTCGATGCAATCTTGGCACAGGACCCCAAAGGACGCGTAGCCGCCGAATGCTGCGTATCGACCGGGCTAGTTCTGGTGACAGGCGAAATCACAGCTAACGCGAACATCGACTACCAGAAGCTGGTTCGCAGTGTGATAGAAGAAATCGGCTACGTCGGAGAGCATGGTGGCGGCTTCGATGCCAACTCCTGTGCGGTTCTTACAGCCATCAACAAACAATCTCCCGATATTGCCTCGGGAGTCACCAAGGCTCACGAGCATAGAAATGAAGGCTCTTCTGAGAAAGAAGACGAAATCGGCGCCGGCGACCAGGGCATGATGTTCGGTTATGCCTGCGACGAAACTCCTGAATTGATGCCTTTGCCTATTTCAGTTGCCCACCGCATTGCCCGTCGCCTCTCAGAAGTGCGCCACAAAGGCACTTTGGCTTACTTGAGACCCGATGGCAAAACACAAGTCAGCGTCGAATACGACGGCGACAAGCCGGTGCGCATTGATTCAATCGTCATCTCCACCCAACACGACCCCGAGATAGACGGCGCCACAGACAATGAAGCAGTGCAAAAACGCATTGCCGCAGATTTGAAGGCATATGTCATACAACCTGTTTTCCAGGATCTCGCCATCAAACCGGACGATCAAACTCGCTATCTGATTAATCCGTCCGGACGCTTTGTCATCGGCGGACCGCATGGCGACGCTGGCTTGACCGGTCGCAAGATTATCGTCGACACCTACGGCGGCTACGCACGCCACGGCGGCGGCGCATTCTCGGGCAAAGATCCAACCAAGGTAGACCGCTCGGCAGCTTATGCAGTGCGCTGGGTGGCAAAAAACATCGTCGGCGCGGGCATCGCCTCGCGTTGCGAAGTGCAGATTGCCTATGCAATCGGCGTTGCCAGACCGGTATCCGTGCATGTGACCACATTCGGCACCGGCAAAATTGCCGACGAGAAGATCACCGAGATCGTTCAAGAAGTATTCGACCTGCGTCCAGCCGCCATTATCCGCGCGCTGCACCTCAACGAAATGCCGAAAGAACGTGGCGGTCATTTCTTCCAAAAAACAGCCGCATACGGCCACTTCGGAAGAACAGACATCGATGCTCCGTGGGAAAGACTTGATAAGGTGGAAGCTCTAAAAAAGCACTTGCCCAAGGCAGTGGGCGCAAAATAGAAAGCTAGCCGGCTGAAATCAAGTATTGAGAATTCTAGCCGTCTCTCATTTGAGACGGCTAATACAACTTGGCCATCGCTATAATAAAGTTTTCGAAAAAGGTTTCCGAGCAATTGTCTTCTACTGGGAAAAACTCGAACTCCGGCTCCATTACGGTGCTACCAGAATCGCCGGACGGCTGGTCTTTGGACCTTGATGAAGGAGAGGTTCTCCTGATCGGACGAAAACCCGGCGCCGGCGACAAACGCCGTCTGGTTTTGCCTTTCCCTGAAGTTTCCGGCCAGCACGCGGAGATTCGCTGCACAGCGGATGGCTGGAACCTGGTTGACAACGGTTCGACCAATGGCACGTCCCTGAACGGCACACGCCTGACACCCGGCAAGGAATACATTCTTCACTCAGGCGACAAAGTTAAGATCGCACAGTACGAACTTTTGGTCAGTCCTCCTTTCAACGCATCCAGAGAAATGGATGAAGACAGGGACGAACAAGATAAGACGCAATTTCGCATCCACTTGATTAACGCCACTATTCTGGTCGGCGACATTGTCGATTTCAGTGGACTCATGGAAACCTACGCGTCCGAACCTGATTTGGTCATGCGCGCTCAAAAGATGGTATTCGACGCGCTCAACGAAGAAATTCATCGTCATTATGGTCAGCTGGAAAAAATCGCCGGCGACGCCATCATGGCTTACTGGAGCGGAGACGATTCCAAAGAAGGTGCTGCTTTGCAGGCTTATCAAGCATGCCTGACTGCATTGCAAATGCGCACCATCACAATGCGCCTTTCTAAAGACCCGAATTTCTGGCCCTTCAAAAAACATCCACTGACTGTCGACATAGCTCTGGCGACTGGACCGGTAGCGGCAGGAACGCTCGGTTCATCAGGAGCGGGACAGGCAATCACAGGTGATACAGCCAATATCGTTTTCCGCCTTGAAAAACTAATCACAAGCGATCATGCAGGCGAGATTTGGGTGGACGGTGTAACCCACGATCTGGCCCGCGAACGTTTTCAATTCAAATACGTCAATCAATTTTCAGTCAAAGGCAGACAAAAGCCGGTGGAAGTCTACCAGCTAATCAGCGCAGTTTAGGTACGTCGTGCCCGATAACG
>JBGAVL010000422.1:0-3992 GCA_044228145.1 Obscuribacteraceae bacterium (SeqCode) | reverse complement strand
CCCCTGGCGTAGTGGTCCCAATCATCATGACTCCATCTTGCATATCCCATGACTTTTCTCCTTACAGATTCGCGGCAAAAAACTCACACCGCCCTTGAGCATTACCGGCGGTGCCGCTTGAAAAATTGAATGAAAAGATCTGCTTGCAGCTCGGAGCACTGAGTCTGCAAAATTGCTCCAATTTCTTGTCGCCCTTCCTTTCGATCGCTACGTAATATTTACGACCTAAAGAGAAGTTATTTATCGTTTGCTTTACGTTTACTATCGTACGCTCACGGCTAGAACCTGTCAACACACCCAAAAGTGAAACCGCAAACCTGGTCGTACATTGAATGCCAGCAAGCATTCCAGCCAGAAGTTCAACCGTTAACGGTTAAACTTCCAGAAACATCACCTGGCTACATTTTTATGCACGCCAATACGCTTATTTATTGAAAAACTGCCTGAGCTTGTCCCAGAAACTTTGAGAAGGTTGGTGCGTTTGTGTGTTTCTCTTGCGGTATGTAGAATCTTTTGCATCCGGACGCGTCATTCGCTCGCTGGCTTTTCGCGCTCCTGAGCCATGCTGTTGGTTCGGATCGAATCTTTCAGCGTCTTTGCGTGTCACTTTCTGCAAGTCTTCTTCCTTAGGAGGTTCACGCTCGAGCCAGTTAGACGGACGCTTGCTCGAATCAGAATGCAAACCGGAGCGCAAGTTAGGATTGGTGGGCGGGCCATCTTTGCGGGTTATGGTTGCTACCACAGGCGCAGCCATTAGCGCCTCTTCCGGTATTTCAAAATCAGGATGAATAGCATGATAGATCTTATAAAGCTCATATCGAATTTCGCGAGCGCTGAATGGTCGATCTTCCGGATTGTGCGCGGTCAACCGACGAATCAAGTCATCCAGCTCCGGGATCACATCCGGATGCGTTATGCCGGGCGCACTTACAGTCAGCGGTTTAGGCCGCACTCCTGTGCAAAGATGCCCAAGCGTGGCACCAAGAGCATATAAATCACTGCGTGTTTCCGGACGTCCGAAATACTGTTCGGGCGGAGAGTAGCCTGCTGTAACGACTCGTGTGGCTGCCTGCTTCGGCATGAACATGCGGGCGATGCCGAAATCAATAAATACGATTTGACCTTCCGGAGTGAGCATCAAATTGCTCGGTTTGAGATCCCTATAAATGATTGGTTGATCTCTTTCATGCAAATATTCGAGTACTTCACAGCACTGAATGCCAATCTCGACTGTGGCTTCAGATCCGAAGGGCCCATAATTTTGCACAATGCTGTCCAGGTTCTTGCCTGGGACATAGTCCATAACCAGGAAGTATTTGCCGTCATCTGTGACATGGAAGTCCGAAAAGCGCACAATGCCGGAGTGATCTAATTGGCGCAGAATATCGACTTCGCGCTTGAACAGGCGTTCTGCTTCAAATTGCTCGTCAGGATTGCTGGGTTTGCTTATCAGTTGTTTGACCACGCACTGCCGATTGCCCTGACCCTTGTCTTCAGCCAGGTAAATAACGCCCATACCGCCCTGTCCGAGCGGTTGGCAAAATCTATACCGTTGAAACCAGTCAGCGGAACTTAGCATTGCGAGTTTTAACTCCGGCACTTGCACACATGGCCGTGCCCCACGATTCCGATACAGCAATAGATTCATACCCCTGCTGTCGGGCTATCAATCGAGCTGTAAAGCCCAAAAGACGGGGGTCAGGTATCAAGAAAAAGTCAAGAGTTGACATACGTTCGTATGGCATGCTAACTTTTAATCATCTCCCCACTGCACTTGAGTCGTACCCCTTATGCGGGCCGCAAGCCCGTCGGAGGTAGAGTTATGGGTCTTGCCAATATATCTATAGTGGGGAATCTCGTGAAGGCTCCCGAACAAATACAACTTGCTAGCGGAAAGCTAAAAACTACTCTCGTCGTAGCTGTTAATCACACTAAAAAGAACGAAAGTGAATCAGCCGACTTCTACAACGTTGTCGCTTGGGGCCGCCTTGCTGAACTCGCCGGACAATATCTGGACAAAGGTCAGCAGGTGACCGCGACAGGACGACTCACGCTCGATCGGTGGACCGACAAAAACGGTCAAGCGAGAGTCACACCTGTTGTAAGTGCCGATCAAATCGCCTTTCCAAGGCGTTCTCAGCCAGAATTTTCAGGAGGTGAAACAGACATGGGCAAAACATTCTCAAAAGGTGAATCTGTACGCAGCGTGAAATTCAAAGAGGCTGAGGTCGGTGAAGAAGACTTCGATGAAGTCGATGAAGACCTGGGCGATGAAGATGAGGACGAAGAAATCGTCGAGAGAGTAAAGGGAGTCTTTGCCGATCAACCACCTGTAAAAGGTGGAAGAAAACGCGCCAAGACAGCGTAGATAGAAACAGTTTTTTCGAAGAAGAAGAAGAAGAAGAAGAAGAAGAAGTCATCTTGCTTTCACACCAAGCAAGACCGGCTGTGACGTGTAACAAAAAGGGCATTACATAAGACTAGAAACAGGAGGGACAGCTAACGCTTTCTTTCAAAAATCACTCACCATAACTAGAAGGGAAATTGCCTATAGAGCAAAATCCAATACAGAAACTCGATTGTAGAACTGGTTGAAAAATCGGTTCAAAAAGTAAAAGGGAAAGGCATGGGGATCGCCTTTCCCTTTTGCAATGAGCACCCTCTGAGGGATTCGAACCCCCGACACCCGCCTTAGGACGGCGGTGTTCTATCCAGCTGAACTAAGAGGGCCACCAAAACATAGTTTCAACAGTACATATGATCCTAGCATCATTGCAACTTACTTTTGCCCGGCCGTCCATTTTACAAAACGCCAGACAGAGGGACCAAATGCCATTAATGCAAGCATTGCCAAGGCCGCCAGAGCTACCAGGGCGACCCTGACTCCATACTTTAAACTGTCAGGCTTGTAGTTAAACTCAATTGCATGCGCTCCTTCTGGAACATAGATGGCCCTAGTAAATCCATTAGCTCTGTATATCGGAACAGACACAGAATCGAGAAGCGCTTTCCATCCGGGATAAAACTGATCGCGCAAAATCAACATGCAGGGATACGGCACACTGACCGAGAAAGTGATATGTTCCGGCTCGTCTTTGAGCAACTGGCAAGTGGGGGTTTGTTTGTCGTTGGGCAATAGAAATCCTCGTGGATAATCCGTTTTTTCTTTATCCAGTTTTTCAACAAGAGGCATCATAGATCCGCCTCTGGCTTTCAATTCTTCTGTTTGTAAGATTCGATAAGCTCTATCCTGGCTGTCCACCCAGGTCCAGTGATCGACAATCTCGAATCGAGGCTTTGGGTATTTTGTCTTATACAGACGAAGATTGAATTTTGTATTCTCCTCAACGACATCGAAATCATCCGGGTCCAATTCGGGCTGATCCTCTCCATCTTTATGAATTTGGCTGGCAACAAATTGAACTCCGGTAGCGGCAAGATATCGGCGCATCCTTTCGTTGTAAACACTTCCGCTGCCCACCCTATCGCTTTTCTCAACCGGGCCGGCAGCTGTAGCATTTCGAAAGTCATTGATCAGACCCAACGTCAGGCGGCGATATTTGGCCGTCAGGGTTCCCTCGTAGCCGTAGGCCTCTTGGACTCCGTAATCCATATTGCAGTTACAGACGAGCAGATCACGGCAATACCGGAAATAGTTCAAAGTCCTGACCGCAGGCGGCCCATCAAAAATTCTGTTCGGCGTTGCCAGCGGATCGTAATACAGATTCAATACGCGGCAAGACGCAATGTTCTTCTCCCCAACTTGTTTTTCCAACATGATCAAAAGAGCTGGTTTGTCAGTTAAGAAAGTAGCCGGCGCCGAAAGTGGAGAGAACCTCATTGCCGTGCCCAGCAGATCCATGGCTAGAAGCGCAAAGGTGACAGCTGCAAAACCTAAACCACCCACCATATTCTTGTGCCGCAAAATGCAGATCACTGCCATGGTCAATCCGATTGAACCGGCATGAAAAATTGCTGTCCCTATCGCAATG
>JBGAVL010000421.1:0-4002 GCA_044228145.1 Obscuribacteraceae bacterium (SeqCode) | reverse complement strand
ACAGTATCCCGATTCTAACCCCGACGACGAGGTTTTCGAAAAATGGCCCCACCTAGACAAAGCGATGCTGCTCCGGCCACTCCTCCTGCTCCGGACGATCTCTCCCAAGCTGAAGTAACCGCTAAATTTCAAAGTGACTCTTGGCCAATGAACGGTTTTGGTAACAGCACCACAACCGGCTCGGATTCTGGCCCTGGCACGAATAATGCACCGTCAGTAATTGATAGTCTTCGGCATGGCAATTACGGTGAAGCGTGGCAGTCCATTCTTAACGGACCATACTTGACCGATTCGACGGCAAATCCTCTTGCGGTAGATCAACTTCAATCGGGAATGGCGAACGTTCGCGCCAACAGAGACGGACTAATTAACGCCGTCGGGCAAAAACGTGAGGGTGCAGGTGACACCACTGCCAGCTCACACCCAAATGGAGAAGGGTTTACTTCCGCTGCCAGAGAGGGCTTCCTGAATAATATTACTGAAAGGCTCAATGCTGTTGACCCTGAAGCAGCACAGAGATGGGGGCCAGTTATCAAAGACCTAAAAGACCTGCTCAAAAAGGCGGAGACAAAACCCGTTGAGCGAGAAAAGTCCGTGGAATTTAGAAGAGAGCAGCGTCCGGACGTTGCCAAAAGAGAAAGATTCGATAACGCCATGGAAAGGATGGCACATGACTTTCCGGAATCGTTCCAGGCTTCTCAAAAGCTCATGCAGGCGGCATATGACCTTGCTGCCGGGGGAGAACTTGATACAAATAAGATGAGAGAATTGGCGCAAGAATCCGCGCGAGAGTTTGCAGCAAATCCGAACGGCGAGGCCGCGAAGAGATTGAGAGAGATCTCCGAGCAATTGAAGGTTGATTACGGCATATCCGTAGAACTCGGCAAGAAGGGGTTGGAGATTAGAAACGATGGATGGGGTGCGGATTCCTCGATGGTGCGCTTCGATCAATATGGCAACATGACCGCCATGACTAATACGGCTCCTGGCCTGAGACCTCAAGATGCATCTGTTGAAGATGCCATGAAAAACATATCGCAAACCCGCATTCAGCACGCCTTTAACAATGTGAGAATAAACAACTCCAAAAGCGAGTTTATGCCTCTCGAAAAGGACAAAACACAACGTCCACGCGGACCCGTGTATTCAGGCACAATCCCACCCCGTCCAGCGGATGATTAGTCTTGTATTGTGTTTCCCAAAACAGCGCACCATTGTAGGGGCAAAGCCCTGGCGACGCGGGGCTTTGCCCCTACAGCACGTTAGTTCGGAATCGTTGCACTAGGTATGTTCCAAACCGCAGGCAGAGTAGTTGAGGATAGCCACCTCAGCTACTCTTCCTCTTTTGTCGCCTTTGCTGTTGATGGCGCGATTGGCGTAGACCGTTTCAATCTGAAACCCGTCATAAAGTTCGCGAATGTAGGGAGTATCCGAGTTGCTGAGCATGGCATAACAGCCTTTATCGGTCAGCTTTTGGAATACTTCCACAAGACGCACCTGATCGTCACATCCGAACGAATTTCGTGTATATCCGGTAAAGCTGGAGGTAGTACTAAGCGGCTGATAGGGCGGATCTAAGTAGACGAAGTCCCCCTTTTTTGCTTGCGCGACAACCGCCTCGAAGTTGGCTGTGATGATTTTTGCATTGCACAAAGCTCGCTCTGCCGCCCGTAAATTGACCTCATCGCAAATCTTGGGATTGTCATAACGACCGAAAGGAACATTGAACTGACCTTTGCGATTGACTCTATAGAGTCCGTTGAAACAGGTTTTGTTCAGAAATATCAATCTGGCTGCCCGTTCTGCCGGCGTCAGATCGCTCACATCCATGGCCCGCACCTTGTAAAAGTGGTGCTTGTCGTTGCGGTGTCTTTTTAAATGCCGGACAACCGTACCCAGGTCGTTTTTCACCATGTTGTAGCAATTGATAAGCTCGACATTCGAGTCGGATAAAACGGCGCGCAAATTGGGGTTTTTTGCCACCATGTGAAAGAAAACGGCGCCGCCGCCCAAAAATGGCTCGAAATAGCGGTTGAATTCCGCTGGAAACAAACGCGTGTAATGCTTGAGCAATTGAGTCTTGCCGCCCGCCCATTTGACGATCGGAGAGGCAACCGGATAAATCGCCCTATTCGCTTCTGTACGCTGGCGCGCCGTAGCGGCGCTAACAGCAGGAAAAGGTTTTGCCAAAACTCAAGCCACTTCTTTCTAGTAATCTGCGGGTTGCTAAATAGTGTACCTCCCAAACGTCCGGTCCGTAACCACCCGCAAAGACAGTTGCCAGAGAAATTCCTTTGTCGGCAAAGGTGTCGATCACCAATTCATCGCGTGCTTTCATTACCGAAAGAGGCAGGCGAAGATAGCTTGTGCCGGGCAATACGTCCTTTTCGTAAGGATCGCTGCCGCCCACATAAATCACCATATCCGGTGCGAATTTCGAGAGCGCTAATTTTAATCCGGCCTCGGTTTTGGAAAGATATTGATCTTTTTCCGATTCTTTTATCGGCATGTCGAGGTCACTCTGCTGCTTGACCTCCGGCCAGCCTTCTTCCGAGTGCACTGAAAAGGTGAAAACAGTGTCGTCGTTCTTGAAAGTTACGGCAGTGCCATCCCCTTGATGGAAATCAAGATCTACGATCAATGCCTTGCGGATTTGGCCGGTTTTTTGCAAATGCCTGATGGCAATGGCGATGTCGTTTATCGGGCAATAGCCTCTGCCCTGATCCGGAAAGGCATGATGATATCCACCACCGAGATTGGCTGCCAGCCCTATTTCCAAACTCAATTCGCAAGCTTTGAGGGTGCCGCCACTTTTCAGTTTGAAATCATCAATGATGGTCGGAAGCGGTCTTACTGCGCGTTCTGGAAAGTATTCGCTTTCTCGAAATTCAAAAAGCTCTATCCACGTTTTTGGATCTTTGAGCGTTTCTAAATACGCAGGCGAATGCACCAGGACAACTTGTTCGTTGGTGATTGGTTGAGGTTCTAAATATGGCACAGGTGCGCCAATGTCCTCACCAAGCCTCTTGAGAACCATCTCTCCGCGATCTAGCGCGAATGGTTTATCAAAACCGAAATCAGTGAGCGGTGTTTTGTAGCGGGGAGAGAATACTAGATTGGTTTTCATGACCTGGAAAGTATAACAAGACTGTCTATGTGTAATGTCAAGATAAGCTAGCTAGAAGAAGTTTGAAGTATTTTTTCTCATGATCTTAGTCAGGTATTAGAGCCAGACAAGAGGAGCAGATTGAACCTGACGGGCGAAGTCTTCTAGATTCATCGCACTTATTTCTTCTACATCCGACGCTTGGTACAAAAACCAAACGCATCTATAGCTTCCATCTCTCACGCGCGCCATATCTGAAAGACAAACTCTTTTGAGCTGTCTTTTGGAGATGATCGCGCTGTGAAGTCGAGCATCCTCACAAGTCTACCGGAGTGCACGCCGTGCATTCCTGATGTTTCCGTCTGTTGAAGCCAGCTGCCCGCGCCATTAGTGCGTGTCTCGCTTGTGCTTCCAGCGGTTCTAATGGAGATAACCACATGTCTTTCGGCCCACTACTACTTGGGCTTGCACTCCTGTTTGTCTTCCTCTTGCTGAACGGTCTTTTCGTGGCGTTTGAATTCGCCATCATTGCGCTCCGCAAGAGCCGCATCGAAGAGCTGGTTCAGAAGGGACACACAGGAGCAAAACGGGTGCAGGCAATGCATCAGCAAATGGACAAAACCATTGCTGGTGCGCAGCTCGGCATTACGTTGGCGAGTCTTGCATTGGGTTGGTTGGGTGATCACTCAATCTTGCCCCTGATCAAATCTGCGATGTCCGCGATACCCGGTGTTGCCGACGCAAACCTGCCGGCCGGTCTCGGAGTCTTTCTATCGTTCGTTGTGCTCAGCACTCTGCACGTCGTCATTGGCGAGCAGGTGCCAAAGACCATGGGTCTTCGTGCTTCGGAAAGAATGGCTTTTCTTCTGGCCGGACCGTTTCGCATGTTCTGCTTC
>JBGAVL010000420.1:0-4013 GCA_044228145.1 Obscuribacteraceae bacterium (SeqCode) | reverse complement strand
GGAAATACCCAGGCAAGCGTCCTCAAATACGATTTCGTCAGACCGAACGCTCAGGCAACGACACTTGAACCGGTGCGCCTGGGAGAAGTCTGGTCCGGAACAGCATCGTCACCTGCTACTCTCGGCGGCAACTGACACTATGCCAGAGGAGGGAGGAGGCGGCGGCGCAGTTCAACGCCACCACGTCTTAGAACAGAGTGCACTTCGATTCAGGACGGAATACGACGGTATCGAGGATGATGTCATAAATCCTCTCGCTTTTCGAGTCTTTGGTGACCGGAGAATTTAGTTTTATCTTCCAGACGGCTCCTTTGGTTCCCCAATAGACATGCCGTTCGCGGCGCAGTCCATTTGATTGATCGGACACGAATTCAGTTTCGTAACCGTGAATCAGCTTGTCCCTTCCAAAGTCGACTTTCTGAATCGGCTTTACCTCGACGAAGTGCGGATAGATTTTTTTATGATGTTGCCGTTGATACTCTGCTGTGGTAGGGACATCGAGGTCCAGCTTGATGTACTTTAGTTCGAAATAGGTCCCGTTGTCGACACGATTTTCGAATCTCTGCGCAACTGTATCCTCTATCCTTTTATCCACTGGTACGAACATTGCCGGGTAATCGAATCTCACAGTGCCGCAATCAAAGGGAGCAGTCTTGCCGGTGAATTGTTTTTCGATTCCCGCATTTCGCATATTTTCAAATTGCTCGAAGGTCAAAAGGCCGGCAAGACTTATAGAAGACAATGCCAGTGCCCAGAGAGACAAAAACAACTTTTTCTTCAGGGACTTCTTTTTCTTGGACAGGTTGGTATTGCCACTAGAAAAGAGAATCGCTTTGATCTCCTTAGATATCGCCGGCTCCACCCCGAGCAGCGCATCCTTGAGTTCGTGAAAATTCTGAAAACGATCATCGGGATCTTTTTGTAGCGCCTTCGACACTATGCGCACCAGGCGCGGCGGTATTGACGGACCGCTCTTGGAAAGGCTGATGGGAACTTCGTTTACATGCTTGTTCATCTGTTCGTATGATGTGTCTGCTAGTAGTGGCAGTTTTCCTGACAAAACCTCATACATAACGCATCCGAAGGAGTAAATATCCGTGCGCACGTCCAATGTTGTTCCCAGGCACTGCTCCGGCGCCATGTATGCCAGCGTTCCCACCACCTCGCCTGTGATAGTGAGATTCTCTCGCGGTCCGTCTCCATCGGCGATCACCTTGGCGAGACCAAAATCCAGTATCTTCACATGCAATTCGCCGCTCTTTTCTTCGGTCAGAACAATGTTTGAGGGTTTGATATCTCTGTGTATCAATCCTTTGCTGTGTGCCGCAGCAATTCCATCACAAGCCTGCAAGAAAATTGCCACCGCTCTTTCGGGATCAATCGACTTCGTTTCGTTGAGAATGGCAGCCAATGTCTTGCCCTGCGCTACCTCCATAACCAGGTAGGGCTGCCCCTCGAATAAGACACCATAGTCATACAAGGTGGCGACATTTTCATGAACGAGAGTGCTTATCGACTCAGCCTCATGCTGAAAGCGCCTGATCTTATCAGGCTTGTCGACAAATTCCGCGTGCAAGATCTTAACAGCAACTGCTCGTCTAAGTGATGTTTGCTCGGCTTTGTATACAGTCGAGAAGCCACCCATTCCCAGAATTTCAACGATCTTGTATTTGTCCGCGATTAGCCTGCCGATAAACGGATCGCGTCTCACGACAACAAGAAAGCTGTTGTCCTCAGGGCAACGCTCCATATCGGGGCTATATTTCAAATCGCAGGTCGGGCAAACCTTGCCCGTGACCAGCGAACTGGCATCCGCGTCCATAGGACTTCGCCTTTGGTAGGTCAAAGGTCTATATTCCACGGCCGGCGGGTTGGGAACCCGGAGCGCCCTATGAGAAAGCAAGTATTAACCCCGCGGGTACAATTCAGGCATGAAGAATCGAATTCAAAGAAACTTCGCTCCTACTGCAGAACTGCTGGCAAATAAATGCTCGTTCTACTGTCCGCGTCAATCGCCGCCTCCGGTCTGCTTTCTGGATGTGGCGACTCAAGACCTGTTTCCGCCGTCGAACTGAAAGAAGGAGACATAGCCTTCCAGACTTCGAAGTCTTCTCAAAGTACGGCAATTCAGCAAGCAACTCACTCACCATATTGCCAGGCAAGGCGGTGTGCCATTTGCAATACCACCGAGATTACCATCTATCAGTCATAGTAGAGATCGCAAAAAACGCAAACGACCTCCAGAGCCTATGATCTAGCGTTTAATATTTCAACCATAGATGGTACAATATGGATATCCATTCCCTATCCCAACCCCATGGACAAATCTCGCAAATATCTCGAATCCCATCCTTGGTTGACCTTTGAGCTCAATCTCAAGGAAGCCGAGCATAATTTCTGGATGCTTTTAGGAGAAGCTGCATCAAAATGCGAGCATATTGCTGGAGTTCCACTTTTACCAGAAGTCGCAAACGAACTCCATATGGTTTATCTGGTGAAGGGTGTTATGGCAACGACAGCAATAGAAGGAAACACTCTTACCGAAGCACAGGTTTTGCAGCAGTTAGAAGGTAAGTTGGTACTACCGCAATCACAGGAGTACTTGGCACAGGAAGTTCAAAATATCATAGATGCATTGATTGCAGTGTTTCCGGCGGCTATTGCCGGTATTGATGTGAATCTTGATCTTATCAAACGCATGAATGCTACGGTCCTGAAAGACCTGCCTCACGACGAAGATGTTGATCCAGGAAAAGTTAGGGAGCATTCCGTTACAGTTGGGCACTACCGAGGCGCACCACCAGAAGACTGTGAGTACCTACTTTCACGTCTATGCGAAGTCTTGAACGATTCAACCAAGGGTAGTATTTCCCCGATCGCCTTGGGAATTTTGAAAGCGATATTTGCACATCTCTATTTAGCCTGGATTCACCCGTTCGGAGATGGTAACGGCAGAACTTCTCGGTTGCTCGAATACTACATTTTGCTCTCAGCTGGTGTCTCGACTCCTAGTGCGCACTTGTTGAGCAATCACTACAATCAGACGAGGAAAGAGTACTATCGGCAGTTGGACCAAGCTAGCAGAAGCGGTGGCAACATCCTGCCATTTTTGAACTACGCGCTATCTGGTTTTGTCGAGGGGCTAAAGTCGCAAATAGGGCGCATCAAGCAGCAGCAGCTCGAGGTGACTTGGCAATACTACATCTATGAAGTCTACAAGCATAGAGTTGGTGACGTCGAGAAAAGGCGTAGAGACTTGCTCATCGAGATTTCAAAAGAGCCCCAGCCAATTCTCATTCACAATTTAAGAAGGAATGCAGGGATTGCGAATGCTTATGGAAAGTCCACCGACAGGGTATTAGCTAGAGACATTCAGATACTGAAAGATGAAAGGTTTTTGGAAGTAAAAGGTGGCAAAGTTAGAGCCAGAAAAGAACTGATTGAGTCGTTCCTGCCTCACAGTCGTGAACAGCTAGAAAAGCAAATCACCAAGCTCCCCTAAAAAATTGCAACCAGCAGCACCTAAGGCAAGAACGTCTCTATAAATGAACGCGTCGTGGCACCGGAGTCTGTAAAATATTTTGTGTCAAAGGGTCATAGGACAAGCGGCTGATAAGCACTAGAAAGGAGCCGCAATGACCACAAAGAATAACCAAAAGCGCGATCTACTAGATGAGCTGATTCGAGAGCATCTGGCGGCAGGCAAACATCCGCGTGAATTGTTGGAGGAGGGTGGGCTGTTAAAGCAGCTGACCAAGCAGCTTGTGCAGAAATGCCTCGAGGCCGAGATGGATACGCATCTGGGCTACGAGAAAGGTGAGCAGGCTGGAAAGAGTGCGGAAACTCGCCGCAACGGTTACAGCAAGAAGACGCTGCAATCCGAACAAGGTGAGGTTTCGATAGGTGTGCCGCGCGACCGGAAAAGTGCATATTCGCATGGTTTTTGGCCGGCTCGGCTCGGTCGGCCAAATTAAATGCAAATGCGCATTGACTCGGAGAGCCGGCCAAATTGA
>JBGAVL010000041.1:0-27185 GCA_044228145.1 Obscuribacteraceae bacterium (SeqCode) | reverse complement strand
ATGAGCCTGGGAATTCTCGGCTTTAAATTTGAGATGATCAAAGGGCGGCCTCCCAGAGTGAAAATAGTTTTTCCCGACACTCCTGCAGCCAAATTTCTGAGACCAGATGACTTGATCATGGCCGTTGACGGAAACTCAACTGCAGATTTGACCAAGGAAGAAGTCTATGACCTGCTTGTGGGAGACGCGAATACCAGAGTTTCTGTGACTGTTGAAAGGAACAATCAGCGCATCAAAAACGTAATGACCAGAGTTGCAATGGGTGAATTCGCCAAACTTCATCCTGATGTTTGGAAAGACTACCTGCGCAGTATGTAGTTTTAACGGTAACGTGCAATGTCCAATCCACTCGATCTGATCAACAAATTTGCCGCAAGGGAAGCGGATCTCGTCGGCTCGACTATTCTCGCGCCGGTACTTAAGGGTGCCACTGTGCGCGTTCGTATCGGTGGTGTGATCTGCGAGTTGAAAACCAACGACAAATCGTTTGAAGGCTGGGCTATTCTCGAGGTCAAGAATTTGCGCAGCGCAAAAATCTTGGGCGAACCAACCCTCAAGCAAACCGCTGCCTATCTGGCATTGTTTCCACGCCTGCGCCTTGTTTTAATCAATCAATTTGATGGCATCTGGTGGGGCTTGATGGCGTCTACCGGAGAAAAGCGCATTCAATTGACTGGCCCGGTGCCGATTCGTTTAACAGCTCAGGCTAGCGCATTTTCTACTGTTGTGGTTCGCTGCGACGGTGCCAATTTTTGGTATGAAACGTTTGATCGCAAGCGCAATCCTGCAATTGCTCGTTATCTGCGCGAGTCGCTTGAGAAGCGTGTGGAACCTGAGGAAATACGCTTTTCCGGTATGGTGCCGGCGGAGAGTCTGGCTTATCACATGGCATTTTTGAGGAGCAATCCGGATTACATTACCGGAACTGGAGGTACGCTGGATGAGCGTATTCGAAAGGCTCTTCAACATTCCGGCGCTCAATTGGACGCCTTTTGGGAGCAGAAAAGCGATGCGCTGACGGTGCGCTTTATTGTCGATGGACAAACTCATGTTTGCCATGTCAGCAGCAATCTATCATTGAGGAGTGCAGGCATCTGTTTGCAAGGACAGGATGGCAAGTTCGATCTCGCCAGTCTTGTCGGCGTGATACGTGAAAGCAACAGAAGGCATGACGACTGGGAGTACTGAGGAAGCAGCAATGCGCGATCGAGTTGTACATGAGCAAGCAGCAAGGGGAGACGCGATCATGCGGAAGCTTTCCCAGTGCCAGATCGCAATTTGCGGCGTCGGCGCACTGGGATCGAATCTGGCTGTGACGCTCGTGAAGATGGGCGCGGAGCAAGTGTTGCTTTTGGATAAAGACAAAGTCGAGTCGCGCAATTTAGGCACGCAGGTTTATGGTATGGATGACGTCGGAGCGCCGAAAGTGGAAATGCTTCGCAATCTGCTTTTTCGAGAAACATCTGTGGAAGCCTCGATTGTGCACAAAGAGTTGACCGAGAAAAACGTCGCCAAGCTCGTCGGCAAGCCGGATTTATTGATTGATGTTTTTGATAATTCCGCATCGAGAAAAATCTTGAAAGATTACGCGCACAAAGAATCAATCAGCTGCCTGCACGCCGGTGTCAACGATCAATACGGCGAAATTGTTTGGAATGAGAAGTACACTGTGCCTTCCGACATTGGTCTGGACGTGTGCGATTATCCTCTGTCCCGGACTCTGGTATTGCTCGTAGTGGCAGTCGTCGCCGAGACGATCATGCAATATCTGTCTCAGAGCCAAAAGAACAATTATTCAATCACTCTTGGTGATCTCAAAGTCAACAAGGAAGATCGCTAGCGGGAAAGTCAGGTCGTAACAAGAGTCGGATTAAAGGTGGTGACCATCTGGTGCACCAGCCGGAAAATGTCATGACTGTCGCTTGTGCGACCTTGCGCTTCATAGCAGCCAGCCAATTTCACGAGTATATTGCTGGCATGTGGATGGTTTGGTCCGTACTGGTCGGAAACCGCAGATAGAGCCTCTTTATAGAGCTGCTCGGTCTCGTCGTAATTGCCATCCTCAAGACACACTTCCGCCTGCTGTATTAGCTGCTTCCACGGGATTGCATGCGACAGAGAATTCATTCGACGAATAGATATGTAGTTTCAAAGGAGGAAGATGCATCAAATACTAAGGCATGCACCAGCTGCGCTAATAGTGCTTGTATCAAAATGTTATCAATGCGGATCTCACCATTGATGCTTATTATGAGAGCGGCTTCAGGTTTTCATTCGGGCCGAAAAGTGATGCGCGCGACCTATGCGGCACTCAATTTCAAATCATGAGAGGTTGAGGGATTTTCTCGAGAAAATCCCTCAGCGTATAGGCACTGGAAAACGGAAGCACTCAAGACAGAATTTCTTACAGCGGAGTTTTGGTGATCGTGGTAAGTTGGATGTAGCCTGTGCTCCAACAGCGGGAGCTTACAATCGACTATGAATCGGTTCTCGAAAGAGAAAGTAATACAGCTCCCACGACTCGTACAGGCACTTCTTTATTCTTCAGCCAAATGGCGATCAAAATTATCAAAGAATAACTTTGGAACTTCCCTTTTAGCTATCAATCATTTTGCCGCATGGCTTGGGCATGAAGAATGAAATGACGGTGCCGAGCAGGAAGACGCCTGCTACCCAAGAAGCGGCCATGGCATACGATCCGCCCAATATTCTGATCAGCTCTCCGCTCACCAATGTAGCTGCTGCGGCAACAAATCTGCCCACGTTATACGTGACACCAAATGCGGTACTGCGTATTCTGGTTTCGTAGAGTTCGGGAATGTATCCCCAGAGCAAAACGAACGGTATATGGGCAAAGAAACCGACCGCAAAGATGCAAGGGAAAATCAGCGTAGAGAATTCCTTGAATGACATAAACATTCCAACAGTGGCAATGAATGCCAGTGTGAAAGTCCAACCCATGCACTTTTTATAGCCCAGTTTTGTGATTATCAAGCCGCCCAGGATACCGGACAGGATCATGCCGAGGTCCTTGAAGATCATTACATGACTGCGTTGTTCGACAGCCAAACCGCCGGTTATCTGGTTGATCCAGGAAGGAATCCACGATAGAACCGCCCACCATGCGATGATGGCGCAACTGGTGAGCATCGATACGATGATTGTCTTGCGGATGTTTTGTTTTGAAACCAATGTGCTGAAGGCCGGTTTCAACAGTTCGTGCTGTGCATCGCTGCGATTGTCTTTGTGCGTGTTGAGCGCCTCTGTTCTCGCATCTTGCATGCGTGTGAAGTTTTCAGGCTCTTTCAGTTTTGTCCGAATGTAGAGCGTGAGGAAGGCAGGGGCAATGCCGGCGACAAAGAGCCAGCGCCAACCGAAGCCGCCCAGCATGAGATTGAGGCTGGCAGTGAGCAAATAGCCGAAGCCCAATGACGTAGCCATGAAGCCGACGGCATGCAGGCGCGATTTCTTCGGCCAGCATTCAGTCAAAAGCACTGCGCCGATGCCCATTTCGCCGCCGATACCTGCACCAACAAGAAAACGGTAAAAGCCCATTTCCCACCAGGTGTGTGCGGTGGCGCACAGTCCTGTGCAAAGTGCGTAGACGAGAATGGTCAAAGTCAGGGTCTTTGCTCTGCCTATGCGGTCGGCAAGCGCACCGAAAAATGCGGCGCCGATTGCCCATCCGACCAGGAATAAGGCGATTATGTAGGAGCCGTGTTGCCCGACAAGTGCGCTTGATTTCGAGCCTATGAGCTCAGAGACAGCGGGGACAAGGACCATGGCGAAAATCGAAGAGTCAAATCCGTCGAAAACACCGCCCAGCCATGTCGCAAGAAGCACATGCCACGGCTTGGGACCGTCATCTTTTTGCTGGTGCTCCTGAACCTGTAGCGCTTGTGTCACGTTGTTCTCATTTAGTGTTGCCGGTGGCAATTCGAGAACTGAACCCTTTGCCATATTGCTACCCCATTCAAAGAAAGGTCCGGGCTGCCTAGACTGTTTTTGGGCGGGCTAAAACGCGCCTGCGGAAAATCGAGGGGGATATATAGTATTAAAAAATCAAGATATCAATATTAATTCCTCTCATATGAAAAACCGCCGCCGGTGTTGTGAGCGTCCGGCGGCAGTGTTTATGGGTTGTGATTGGACAGAGAAAGACGATAAACGATAAATAGGTTCGCGTGTACGAGTTAAGAGGGCAAGATTTTTGATGCTCTACCACTGAGCTACTCTCGCACAGCGAGAGATGGGATTCGAACCCACGGCCTTCCGCTTAACAGGCGATTGTATGCCCTAAGGGTTGGAGTACACACGGAAGCCGAAAGACGCCTGCCGCCAACTTATGTTCCCGGCATCCTTCCCGATTTCCAACAAAGTGAACCGCTGACCTCCAACCAATGGGAAACCGCCGACCCACCAAAGGGAACCGCCGCCCGGCGTTGGTCCAGGCGGCAGTTAATGCGTTGTGTTTGGTCCGAGTATGAGGTTCGCGTGTACGAGTTAGGTGGGCTGTGTTATGAGTATTCAGCTCATTTTTCAGTGAAAGTGAAGTTTGTAAGCCCAAAAGGTTGGAGTACACACGGAAGCCGAAAGACGCCCGTTGAAAAATTATGTTCCCGAGCCTTCTAGCGCCGTTTCTTCTGAGCGACTTTTGCAATTTTGGGTTTTGCCTTGACCGCGGGTTTTTTAGCAGAATAGGATTTCGCCTGACTCTCCAGTACACGCAATCGCTCTGTCAGATCGTCTAGAGCTTCCGTCAGGTATTCAATCTGTGCTTCCGTGGGAGCTTTAGAGTCACTTTGACACTCCTGGTCAATTCTTTCATTGATCCAGTCACGCAATAGTGTGCTCAAGTTGACGTTTTTCTGCTCGGCAATCTGATAGAGCAGTTCGATTCGACCTGCGGGCATTCGAAAATTTAGCAATTCGCTCTTTATTAGCTTCTGTCTGACTGCGTTTCTAAGCTTCTTCAATCTAGGGTCTTTAATCATCGTTTTATTCGTAAATATCCACTGAGTTTTACTGCGTCCGGCCCCGCGTCCATTGCGTGGTAAATGTTCCAAATCTCATCGTCTACAAACTCGATACCTATTTCAATTCGTCTACCCATCAGCGTCTCACCAACAATCATCGCGCGATCGTTCCCATCGCGACTCGGCTTGAGAGGATAGTCACTGGCGTTGTCATCGTCAATTGCTTCTTCTACTTCTTGCGGTGTAATTCCATGCTTCGCCAGATTTTTTTCATTGAAGTAATACTCAACCATATTCCTTCCTCTGGCTGTCTTACAAATGTAAGACAGAAAGACTTGCCTGTCAATACCAAGAAGCGAACTCTTAGCGTCGTCTATTCATCTATGTTCATGGAGTAATTCAAGCTTTTGTATATGTTCGAATTAATCCTGCCGCTCTTACTGAAATGGCAAAAAGTGGTGAAAACATTTGCGCAGACTGCGAAAGCGTCTTTCCAGGCGCGTTTTTGAAACTTGTGGCAGAATGAAGTTTGCGTTGGGTGGTTCAGTGACAGTGGACTCTTATCTTGTTTTGGTTTTTTCGCCCTCGGGCTGTGGAACGATTCAGGTAGGAGCCCAGACAACCGTGCTACCTGGAGATAAAATCATGTTTGACGAGCAACTACTCAATTCCAATTTTGCTTCCGAGCAAGACTTTCGTCTGGCGGTATTGAACTCGTTGCTGCGCACGCCGCACCGCAACGTCACACCGTTCGTCCCGTTGTTTTCCAGGCTGCAAGAAAAGGATCCTCTCTTTTTCTCGCGTCTTGCCGCGTGGTACTTCGACAATGGAACCGTGCATGACTTGAAGCAACTATTCATTGCTTTGCTGTGTATTTCCAATTTTGACGAGTCCGATCGCGAAGCTGGTCTGGCAATGCTGCACAAGCTGCCTCCGTATCAAGTGGAGCGTGTCTTGCGCATGCTCAAGGGCTACCGCTCTGGTGAAACTTACATGGTGGGAATTGCGAAGTCTATTCCGCGCTCTTTCCGCACTGCCATCGAACAATATCTCAGAGAGCGTGAGGCAGACGAGCGTTCGTTCGACTCTTCGGTTTTGCATGCTAAAAAGTCGATGAAAACTCTTTATGCGACTTTCCGCATCAAGCCTGGTCCTTACGCTCAAAAAATCTTGTTTGATGAAACGCCTCCTGAGGGAAGCAAAGCCGCAATTTTGAAAGAGATTGCTCGGGCTGAAAGTCCGACCGATCAAGCTCGCTTGATTGTTGAGAACAAAATCCCTTATCGAATTGCCGTCAGTTTGATCAAGCAAATGACGCCTGCTGTGCTGGTTTCTATCGTTAACTCGATGACTCCGCAAGAAGTGATCAACAATCTTTCCAGTCTGAAAAAGCGAGGTGCGCTCGACGATGTGGACCTGAGAAAGTTGATCGAAAGCAAGCTTGAAGCCGGCAAAACCGACAAGCGCGTGTCGGCGCTGAAAACTCGCGAAGCCTTGAAGGTTGCGGGAGTAGATGCCGATATGGCAAAGATTGTGGAGGATATCGGCAATCAACAAATCAAGGCCAAGGGAGCGATTAAGCGTTCTACGGCTTTGCTTGTCGACAAGAGCGGTTCGATGACTCAAGCAATTGAAGTGGGAAAACTGATCGCCAGCATGATCGCGCCTATCTGTGAAGCTGAGCTCTACGTCTACGCTTTCGACAATATGTCGTACGACATCAAAGCTAAGGGCAATGGTCTCTCCGATTGGGAGCGTGCTTTTAAGGGCATTGTCGCTGCCGGCAATACTTCTTGCGGTGTTTGCGTAGAAGTGATGCGTAAGAGAAAAGAGAAGGTTGAGCAAATTGTGATTGTCACCGATCAAGGCGACAATGCTCAACCGCTCATGCACGAGGCGGTTAAAAAATACGCTGAAGATCCCGACATGGGCGGAATGCCGAGCGTGATAATTGTGCACGTCGGCAGCCCTAACAATTGTGTCGAGAAAAACCTCATGTCCATCGGATGCGAGGTTGATGTCTACACATTCTCCGGCGACTATTACAGCTTGCCTGCCCTTGTGCCTATGCTCGCACGAGGTACAAAGCTGGAGCTTCTCATGGACATCATGGCGAGAGAACTGCCTGTGCGTGAGCGCAAGGCGGAATTAGTCGGCTCCGCAAAAAAATAGCTCGCCGATTGTCAAAAGTTGCTCACTCGGCAATTTAAATCTGCAAGTCGGGATAGACAAAAATTTCTATCCCGATGTTGCGTTTTTTTTCAAACTTGCAAAGTTGTGCTTGCTGCTGATTCAATAGGTGCGGATGCATTGGATTCGCGTTTGATACTGACAAGCCCTACCAAAAGAACAAAAACAAAATCGAAACAGCACTTTGCAAGTTTCGCATTTCGGCGAGCTTCTTTTAGCTTTATTTCGCTGGCTTTAGCTTTGCAAGTCGGTCTCAGCGTGCCTGCTGTGTTCTCCTACACACCTGAAGTTACAGCCGAAGAAGCGCAGGTGGAAAAACTTACTAATCAAGCTTTTCACAAACTTGTAGATTTGGAGCGGTACTACCTGCAGTATCGTAAGATTGGCAATGCCACTCCCAAGTTCAGGCGCATTCGCTACTACTTGCTGCAAGTAGCTTCTACGTCTTGCACGTTGGCATCAAACATTATGCTTACCGACGTTGCGCGCAAGGGTCTGAAAGACAGGGTGACTGACTTCGGCCGGGGCGACGCGGACGTCGATCAGTCTAGTGGTACGCAGGGCAATGCACCTCCTGCCTCAGGGGTAGACAACACAACCGGTGAAGTGCGAAGAGCGTTGGTGCTGGCAATGATTGGGACAGTGTTGGGACCAGGAAGTTCGCTTCTGGAGCTTTGTTCTAATGGTTATACAGCGGCGAAAAATCTGAAGCAAGGTAAGAATCCGGCTACTGCAGTAAAGAATGTCCAGGTGCGAGTCAGGGAGATCGATGCGCTATTGGCAGAGCGAAAAAACTTCATGGATGCGCATCCAGAATTGCGGGCACTTCAGATTAACAAAGCGGAACATGATGTTTTGCAATGTTTTCGCGATTGGTGTGTTTCTGAGTTTGTGGATGTTTATTCAGATGTGAAGGCCGGGCAAAGCGGAGCAAACGTCTTTTACACGCTTGATGTGACGGCCGGCGGGCTGTCGCTGGCAGGTCAAATCCTGGGATTGAAGTCGCTCAGACCGGGAAAGGATAATCTTGCCGGTCCGTCCGCTACGGTGTCTGTTGTTGGTGATGGTTTCAGTCTGATTAGCGCTCCTGCCAGTGCATATGCAGGCAAGAAGTTTAAGAGCTATTGGAAGAAGAGGGTGCAAGGTCAGTTTAAAGATCATTTGAATTATGGAGAAACCGAGGTCAAAGCTTCGATTGCTCAACTTCGGCGAGTTGTTGGCGATGCAGATGAGTCACGCGTCTCTGCCTCTTGTGACGTAGAATCGCGCTTGGCTGGCTATTTGATGTGGTCTAGCCGGTACGACGACATCATCAATCGAGAGTACATCGAACTGTCTCATCGCGGAAAGGTTGCGCATCAAGGGCAGAAGGTTGGCCCCCTAATCGCAGGAACTGGCTTGACTCAGGATCTCTTTGCTGATGTTGCTTTCTATGGTTATCCAAACAATGATCGCAAAGGCGCCAGCCTCGCGTATGCGGGAAGTATTACTGCGCTGAGCGGCAACGCTGCGGCTCTGGCCTACACGAATTATAATTTCGTCAGCGAGTATTTTTATCGGCGCAAGCTCCGCAGCAAGAGACTGTTGCCGCAGCAGCTTCTTGATGAGCGGTTGCGCCTGTTGGATCACATAGATTTGATGTTGCCAAAAAGGGATCAAAAATGAGCGTCGAGTGCATAAAGCAAGAGTTTGGAGAGATGCCTTCCGGTGAGAAGGTCTGGTTGTTTACCATGAAGAACACGCGAGGTATGCAGGCTTGTGTCACCAATTACGGTGCCATTCTTACCCAACTCCATGTGCCTGACGAGGGTGGAAGAGCTGAGAATGTTGTGCTTGGTTTTGCGGATTTCGCGCCGTACTTGGCGAAACATCCTCATTTGGGCGGAACGATTGGCCGCTTTGCAAATCGAATAGCGGATGGCAGTTTTGAGCTTGACGGGCAAATCTACACACTGGTGAAAAACAACGGCGCGAATTGTTTGCACGGTGGTATTAAAGGCTTTGATAAGCAGCTCTGGAAGGTTGAGAAATTCGGCAAAGCAGTCACTTTGTCATACCTCAGCGCTGACATGGAGGAGGGGTTTCCCGGTAACTTGACCGTTTATCTGTCTTATGAGCTAACTGAGGATAACGCTTTGAGAATGGACTATCGTGCCACTACCGATAAAGCCACGCCTATCAATTTAACAAACCATACTTATTTCAATCTCAAGGGTGCCGGGTCGGGCGATATTTTGCAGCATGTGCTACAGCTTAATGCCGATCAATACACGCCTTTCAATGACAAGCAAATTCCTACAGGCGAGATTGCCGCAGTAGAAGGAACCGCGTTGGACTTTCGCAGTGCTCGTGTTGTCGGAAACCGAATTGGCGAAGTGGATTTTGGAGGCTACGACCACAATTTTGTTTTGCGAGGTTCTAATGGCAAAGCAAAACACAATAGCAATGAGTTGACTGTTGCTGCGGTTGTCTACGAGCCTGTTTCAAGGCGCCGACTGACTGTCCACACTACCGAGCCCGGAATTCAAATTTATACCGGCAACAATTTGAATGGCTCCGTCACAGGCTTAGGCGGCGCATACGAGAAGTACTCTGCAATCTGCACAGAGACGCAGCACTATCCCGATTCTGTTCACCAGCCAAGTTTCCCGAACGTCATTCTCAGAGCTGGCGAAGAATATCGACAGACGACAATTTTTGATTTTGGCGTGTGATTCTACGCGAGGACTTGCGCGGCTACTTTCTTGAATGCGGCGATGATGTCGTCGACATCTTTGTCAGTAAGGGTGGAAGCGATTGCCAGCAATGCGCTGCGCTCGGCGAGTTCATCGCACTTAGGCAACGTTCCTTTTTCATACGAGATAGATTGGTGGAATTGATTGGCAGGGTGCGACCACGGGAATCCATCGTTTGAGAGGGAGCGTTTCTTAACGAGGCTCGGGTTGTTGTAGTACCAGTGCATTCCCCAGTCTGACATGGGAATGCAGGTCAAGCTGCCTTCCGGTCCCTTGATTCCTTCGGCATTAAGCGCCCTGGTGAATTCCTGGCACACCTCTTTTGATGGATAGATTGTGATGAGAAATGGACCGGTATCTCCATCCGGATCAGGAATGTTGCGGAATGAAAGTCCGGGAGTTCCTTCCAGCGCGCGGCGGATTTTCCACTTTGCGCTGCGCATTGCGCCTGTGATCTTGTCGAGCTTTCCAAGTTGTGCAAAGAGCATTGCGCCGGCCAACTCGTTTAGCCTGCAACCGAATCCCCACATCTGGTAATTCTCGTCGTTCGGCATCAGGCGTCCTTCGCTGCTGCGTGCGTATCCCAAATCGTGAATGGCCACACAGCGCTTGTATAGTGTTTCGTCGTCGCACAAAATCAAGCCGCCTTCGCCGCTGGTGATGTTTTTGTTCAACTGAAAACTGAATATGGCGATGTCGCCAAAGCTGCCGGCTGGCTTGCCAAAGTGGCTGGCGCCGCATGCTTGTGCGCAGTCTTCGAGAACTTTGACGCCTTTTTCATGCGCTATTTTGGCAATTTTTTCGATGTGACCTGGTGCGCCGCTCATGTTGACTACGAGCACAGCTTTGGTTTTCGGCCCGATTTTCTGAGCCAGGTCGTCAGGATTCATGCAGAAGGTTTCGTCTATGTCGACAAGTTTGGGAATAGCACCCTGAAGTACGATTGCGCCGATGCAGCTCACCCACATGTAGCCGGGCAACAACACTTCATCGCCTGGCCCGACATTAAATGCTGCCAGAGCGATCCGCAGCGCAGCGGTGCCGCTGGAGACGCCCAGGGCATGCTTGCGATTCCAGCGCTTGCAGAAAGCTTCTTCGACGCGAGCTACCATTTGTTGACTGTCGAGTCCATAGAATCGGAATGGACTTTGAGCCTTTACTACCTTGCTGACTAGTTCGAGTTCTTCATCGCCAATCCAATGAGCGCCAGGCAATTCCCATGGCAAGGGCTCCTTGCGAACTGGCTCGCCGCCATTAATAGCAAGAACTCCCTCAACTTCTTTGATTTTGGTCATCGCTTCGCTCCTCTGGATGGGCGGAAATTGCCCTGCTACACGCCGGACAACTGGGATTGGGTGCATAGTATACTGCATGCTCGTGCGCGCGAAATTGGATTTTTGTCGTTGCGTTGTCGGTTTCATTGATTGCCTGGAGTAAACGAATGCTAGGGTCCGTTCTTGAAAGTGATATTGAATCAGTTGTGAAATGTGCAGATAAAGTCGATTATTTCGTAATCGGCAGCGGCACAGCGGGCGTCACCTGTGCTCTTGAACTTGCGGCCGGTGGATTCAATGTTGTCATAATCGAAGCGGGGCCATTCGTCACCGCCAACCATGTCGGCACGTCGCCCTTTCGCAGCCAGCCGGAGATTGTGCCCAAGATTCATGGTCTGGTGAAATACGAAACGGCCTGGGTGCCGCAAGAGAGTTTTAACGCGCGCGACAAAAATCCATATGTTTCCAACAATACTGCTTGGTCGCTTGTGGGTGGGCGAACGGTATTCTGGGGAGGGTGCGCGCCGCGTTTTATCGACAGCGATTTTGAGCACTGGCCTTTCAGCTATAAAGAATTCGCACCCTATTACGACGAAGCCGAATCGATGATTCACGTGACCGGCACCGCGCCCACCCGCCCGCATTTTATCCGCAGCGACTGGCAAACGTTGGCCATGGAGCGCTTGAATAGATCTGGGTTCAAAGCGATTCACGCGCCCGTAAGCGTGGACACAGAGAGCGTTGCCAATGGTCACATCTCGCAAGGTTTTGATAGTTCCGTTGCGCGTTTGCTGCGCAGCGGCAGACTCGTGCAGTTTGGTGAAAAACAGGGAGTCAGCCTGTTGGCGAACACTTGTGTGACCAAGATCGAAGGTGAAAACGGAAAAGTCACCAGGCTTCATTTGTTTCGTCCCGTAGATGGAAGACGCTACGAAATCACTACGAAGAATGTCATTCTGGCTTGCGGCGGCATTCAATCGACGCGCCTGGTTATGTCTTCAGGTCTGGAAAAAGACAGCGACGTAGTTGGCAAATATATTGGCGATCACATTTTTGTGCAGGGTCTTATGCAGCTCAAAAAGCCGCTTGGGCTGCCGCTTTATATTCTCATCAATGCGACACGGAAGATGCCTTTTCAGGTGCAAATTCAGGGCTCTTTCGAAGCCGATTGGTATAGCCCATATCACTCCACTGTTTGGCTCGATCACCAGTCTCATGGGTTGAACGTTCTTTTCTATTGTTTTGGAGTGGCGACCGTTGAGAAAAACAATCGTGTCGTGCTCTTGGACGACTCGAACTGCAAACGTGGAGGAGCAAGCAGTTATTGCGTGATTTACGATCGCAGTGAAGAAGACAAACAATTGATTAAGCGCATGATGGACAGCATGCCGGAAGTCGCAAAACAGCTTGATGCCGAAATTGTGCGTATTCAGGAAAACGCGCCTGGAAGCGCGTTGCATGAGATAGGCGGACTGCGCATGGGTGATGATCCGAACACAAGTATTACCGATCAATATGGCAGATTCTGGCGCTACCGAAATCTATACGCTGCCGACTCGAGCACCTGGAGAAATCAGGGAGCGGCCAATCCGTATTTGACTATCACTGCATGTGCGCTGCGTATGGCGCGGAAATTGGTAGCAGAAAAACGTGCCAGTTTGTCGGTAAGTTCATGACTGACTCTGGGGCGTCCAGGAATACATTGATATTGCTGGGAGCAATTCCTGCTCTTGGTGGCTTATTGGTCGGATACAACACGGCAGTAATCGCCGGCGCGCTTGAGTTTATAACGCATGATTTTTCACTCAATACTGTTTTTCAAGAATTGGCCGTCACTTCCGTACTTGCTGGTGCATTGGTCGGGGCCTTCCTGAGCGCGCCGATGACCAATAATCTGGGACAGCGCAAGGTTATTCAGTTTGCCGGTTTGATTAGCGTGCTAGGTGCCTTCGGCATATTCTTCTCCGTCAATGTGATGATGCTGATTGCGTCTCGTTCGTTGCTGGGCATCGCCTGTGGTATCGCGACAATGGTGGCACCGTTGTATGTCGCCGAAACGGCGCCTGCGAAGTATCGCGGTGCCTTTGTGTCTTTTGTTCAGCTTGCCATCACGGTTGGGATATTCCTTTCCTATTGCACAGACTTTCTATTCTCGAATTCGGGAAACTGGAAGGCGATGATGGGGCTTGGCGCTCTGCCTGGTTTTGGTTTGATGTTTGGCATGCTTGCCCTGCCCGAGAGCCCTCGATGGCTGGCGATGAAGGGTCGCGTTGATGAAGCCAGAGCTGTTCTGGCTCGACTGGGCAATCAAGAAGACGAGTCCGAGATTTTGGGTGAGGGGGGCACTTCTTGTCAAAGCGCTAAATGGGGAGAACTTTTCAGCGGTAGAGTAATGGCTGCGTCAATCACCGCTTCAGTTCTGTTCCTCGTACAAAACCTGTCGGGCATTGATGGTGTGCTGTACTACGCGCCCACGATTTTCAAACTTGTAGGATTGGAAGGAGCGACGGCTCAAATTTTAGCCACGGCTGGTCTTGGCGCCGTGAATGTGATTGCCACGATAGTTGCAACAGGAGTTGTTGACCGCGCCGGGCGTAGACCCTTGCTGCTGGGCGGTCTTGCCGTCATGGCAGTGGCGCTTGCTGTGCTTAGTTTTAGCTTGATGCAGGCTCAGGCCGGTCCTTGGCTGAGCTATGTCGCAGCCGGAGCCTTAGCTGTTTTTGTTGCAGCCTTTGCTGTCAGTCTAGGACCTATCCCTTATGTGATCATGTCCGAAATCTTCCCGCTCCGGGTGCGAAGCATGGGCATGAGTCTTGCAGCCGCTTCGGCATGGGGCTGCAACATGATAGTGACGGTGTCATTTCTCAGTCTCATTGAACTGCTCGGTCAGGCGAATGTTTTCTGGCTGTATTGCGCTATTTGCCTCGGTGGGCTCATCTTCTCGTATTTGAGAGTGCCGGAGACGAATAACTGTTCGCTCGAAGACATCGAATCGAATTTGATGGATGGGGTGCCGAGCCGATACCTCGGAAACAAACGCGGTGTAAACGTCTAGTACTTCGACTCTCACGCCCGTTATTGCTTTTTGTCTATAGTTTTGATATATATCTAATTAGATGGATATCAAAATAGATGAGCGTCTAAATAATGGGTGTCGAATCATGGCTAGCGTAGAATTTTCACGAATACTCTCTTTCTTCAAAGCGCTCTCTGACGAGAGCCGTCTTAAGATTGTCGGGGCGCTTGCGTCTAACGAGCGTAGCGTCGAAGAGCTTGCCACACTTCTTGAGTTGCGCGCTCCGACGGTTTCGCATCATCTTGCGAAATTGAAGGAAGTGGGGCTTGTGGAGATGCGCTCTGAGGGGACGACCCACATTTATCATCTCGTCATGTCTGAAATGCGCGCGCTTACAAAGCGAGTGCTGACGCTCGACTCTATCGAGACTTTTACCGAAGATGTCGTACCTGATGCCTGGGAAAGAAAGATTCTCGGGGACTTTTTCGAAGGGCAGCGATTGAAGGAAATTCCCGCCAGTCGCAAAAAGCGCGAAGTGATTTTGCGCTGGTTGGTGGAACGTTTTCAATTCGACAAACGTTATACAGAGAAGGAAGTCAACTCAATCATCGGTAAGCATCATCCCGACTTCGCGACCCTGCGTCGTGAATTGATCTGCGCAAAACTGCTTGCCCGCGAATCGGGCGTCTACTGGCGCCCGTAATTACTATCGGTTCACCGCCTGACTTTGTGAAGATGTTTGTCTTACAGAGTGGCGATGAGATAGCAATAGCTACTGCATTTGTTCAATTAGTTCTAGACGGAACTATTGATAGACCGGTGTGTGATTTTGCAAAACAAGCAATTGCAAAGGAACTTGACGGTGCTGCGGGATGGAGTAATCCTACTGAAAGAAAAACTAGGCTGAACGCCATGTTGGTGATTTTGAATAAGTTCTAGTAGCTATTTTTTGACCATCCAGCGTGACTGACCATCGGTCGGCAATAGCAAAAAGCTGTTGTAGCAAAAGTCCGCTTTTAGAACGCGCATCTTTGTATCCAGACCTTTAAACGTGGTGGTGCCCATATAGATCTTGCCGAGATGTCTTTCCTTATCTTGCAAAATGCCGTCTTCCGTTTTCACGAATCGGTACTGGTCGTACACTTTCGTTCCGATCAAACGATATTCATTTCCTTCTTTGGCTATTTCGACGTGACGCGGATCTTTGGCATGAGGAAAATAGCCGTCGATGTTTTCAAACTTCCCGCAGAAATAATCTGGGGGAGAATCGGCAGCTATAGCTGGCATGCACAGTGTGGCTGGATAGAATGTCCCATCACCGAAAAACACTGTACTAGTAACTATTGCTCCAAGCGTTGCTGTTCCCACCAAAAAAACAAGAACAGGCGTCTTCGGTTTTCTGCGTTGATTGTGGTTTTTCATGTTCGCTTACCTGCGCAGCAGCCAGATTTTTTTTTCCTTCAGATCCACATTGTATTGCCAGCCTTCGAAAAATTCATGACCCAATAGCGGCAGTTCTGATTCATCTCCATCCAAATTGGCGCAAACGCGCAGATTGCTGCGATCGATTGGTCCTAGTTTTACGCGATTTGCATAATATTGATACGCTTTGCCCGTGCCGGATACCCCGCGGTGATAACCAACGCGCGCGTCGGCAGGCGGTGGCAGTCCATAATCTTTTGCTTGAACGACGCTGTGAAAGGTGATTCCCGTGGCGGCATTTCCTGTGTCCATCATCAAGCGCGCTTTTCGCCCGTTTATCTCAGCATCGACAATGATCCTGTTTCCGCCTTCGCGAAACTCAAATGGTATCGAGTACCCGGATTTTGAAATGGTGCTTGTCGATCCTTTTTTGACCAGGCGAATGCACTTTGCTCCCTGATCCACCGTGTAATCGAAGAATTTGAGAAACTCTTGACCCAGAAGCGGATCTGCCATGTTGTCTTCCAGCACCTTGATGCGCGCATTGCTCATAACATATGGACCAACTTTTACGGTTGATGTCATCCCGTAGTAATTTTGAGTCACGGTGTTTGCGGCCCCGCCGGTTTTTCCAAGTGCCGGACCTGTCGGTGCCCGTAAGCCAATCGTCGCCAACTGGTTTTTGCCGACGGTGATGCCAGGGGCGCCGGTGTCCACCACCATCTCGATTGCGTGATTGTCTATCTCGACTGGAATTCGCATGTGCCTGCCGGATTGGCGATAATAAACGCGAGCTTCGTCAGGTCCGGATATGTCCGCATCTCTTTCGGCAGTTTGTGCCTGCCTGTAAGGATTGTAGGCCGCCCCCGCTGCGGTCATTTGCGCGGAGGGATCCAGCTTTGTCAGGATTTTTTCCGAATACTGAGCAACAGTGCTGCCGGCAGAGAGTTGCACAACTTGCCTGTACAGAGCCTTTGCTCGCCCCAGATTGCCGGCTTCTTGATTGCAAACTGCAGCATAATAGAAAACATTGGCGTCCGGCTTCTGTGTATTCAAACAGCCTTCAAACATTTGCGCCGCTTCTTTGTAGCGCTTCTGTTGATAGAGTTTGTATGCTTCAGCTGCGCTGTCCGCTCCTAGTGAGCTCTGGTTTGAAACGCACACAAGGGCACAGCTAAGCAATGCTTCTGCAATTGGACGTTGGGATCGTTTCAAAGTGATCTTCCCCAAAACAACTAAGCAAGGACATTATCCACGATCAATCTTGGTGTGATTGCGCTTGAATGAATTAAACTGAGGGAAACGGGCTTATTAGGAAAGTAAGAGAAATGCGCCTTTCTTCGTTTTCAACTGTGATAGTCACCTGTCTCTTGATTGGCAGCCAGTCTTTTGCGAAAGATGCAAAACCACTAAAAGTTGTTGCACCTGATCTGGTTATTGAGAATGCCGAACAAGGCGCCTATTGCAAGGTAGATGAAAAAACTCATGATGTTGATCCGCGCGATCTGAAACCGCTTAGTGTCATTCCTCGCAAACATTCATTCATGTTCGGATGGCGAATGGCGATTAAGACGAGCCGCAAATCAGTTCTTGTACAGGAGCGTTCCGCCGACGGAAAAGGAAAGAGCGGCATGCCGTTTCAAGCGGTGCCTAAGTTTGGCTACATTTATAACTTTACCGATATTGTTGCAGGCGTAGGGAAGGGCAAATACTCTAAGACTATTTTTGTCGAGGATTTGCCGGTGAAGACTTTTACTTACGAAGTGCGGTAGCGTCTCTATCGATTGAGTGTCGGTTGCAGACAATTAATTCTTCAGACCCTTATATCTGAAAACAGCTTCGGGTGCACCATACTGTGGATCCAGCGTAAACCAATCGATCTTTCCGTGACGCCATCCATTTGGAGCTTCTTTTGATTCCGAGCCGGCATACAAAATATCGTAATCCGGCGCGCAGATGCCCATGTGTGTAGACGTGTAGTGCCAGATCATCACATCGCCTTTTTGCGGGATGTACTCAGTAAATTTCTTGTCTGACTCCGGTCCGTGTTTCTGGTCGTAGCTGTACACTTTTTCCCACATTGAATTCGGTTTTTTTACTTCTTCGTTGAGCGCATCAAGAATCACTTTGCAGTTCGAATAGCCGACCTTCCAGGGTACCGGAATGTGTCCGGCCAGAAGAACAGCCTCCGCGTAAACATTGCATTTGGGATTTGGACTATCTTTTGTCTGCTTCCATCTATGCGGATCTTTGCCCAGCCTCTCTGCGATATTGATCAGCTCTGTGCCGGTGACGCATTGCTGCTGCTGATTTGACTCACGCGGATGCACTTTGCTGTCAGCAGCTTGAGCGATCAGAGTTCCATCTGCGAAGCCATCCGTTAAACCAGTGATGCCAAATTTCTGAAATCCACCTGCAGCTTGAATTTCGGCTATCTTCTCGTCGCTCAGGCCTTCCATCGTGTGCGAGTCTTTTTGCGAAGCTTTGTTTGCAGCTGTCGCTTCAGTGTGGATGATTTGTTTTTCTGGCGATGTGAAAACACCTTCCGATTTGGCCGCGGCACCATCGGATGACTTTGCAATTGGTGCTTCTACACGCTTTTCGGTTTCATTATCACTCATAACAAAACCATGTCCGCTAAGAAGCTTCACCGATTGTTTCCGAAGCCTTGGTAGTTTCTTTGTCGGAACATCCTGATGCCGCAGCAATTACTTTCGCCCGAGCCGCCATCAATTCTTCAGCGTGTTCTTGCGCCCATTTTTCCAAATGGTCCAAAACCGGAATGAGTGTAGTCCCTAATGGCGTCAGAGTGTATTCCACTCTGGGCGGCACTTCCGCGAAAATGGTTCGTCTCACCAAGCCATCCGCTTCCAGCTCTCGCAGCTGATGCGTCAGTACCCGCTGGGTGACGCCCTTCAATTCGCGCCTTAATTCATTGAAGCGCAGAGTGCCTTTCTTCAACTTACATATGATGAGGACTTTCCATTTATCCGAAATCATCGCCATGGTTGCCATGATTGGACATTCAAGCTTTGCGTACATACGGTCACCTGGTATCAAAATGGATACTGCACTACAAATTGGTTCCTACCTGCAGTTGTATACTATCTTGATTCTAGTACGTGCCTTAGGTTCCTCGCAACTGCTTTTGCAAGAAAAGTTTGGAATGCTTGCCTTGCCCGTTACGTTGTTGTTCGATTCTCGGATCTTCAGCGAGAGGGCGACTGTTTTGCTAAATTGCAGGTCCGATTTAGAAGGTGCATCTCGATCCAAAAGAGACAGCAAAAGGTAATAAGGCTGCCAGAGCTGACAAAGAGATTGTGCAGGATGCGGCTATCCAACTTTCCGTTAAGAATCTCTATCAAACTCCCGGGCAAATATATGGCAGAGAAGAGGAACAAAGGCAACAAGGTGAAAAGCAGAACGGCTAGAGAGGCCGCCAGGACTGCGGTGAGGATTCTCATTTCTTAACCTGATCAAGTAGTGGACTTCATGTTGTGATTAAGGTAATCAATGATTTGGTCAAAAGTTGGTCGCGATGGTTAAGCGCTAACTGGAGCTGTTTCCAAATTGCGAGTGATTTGTCCAAGAGCTCTCTCGAGAATGCACGGCCCAATCTGACCGTAATCGGCACCGATCCGGCCGCAATTCAAGCGCTGCGGTAGCGGTTCATGAGGCTGGAAATTCAATTGACCATGCTCGCAACTGCTTGGGCAAGAAAAAAACATTGTTAATGCTTGAAAGATGTCTAGAGGCGCTGGGGCTGTTTTGCTTCGTCCTGTAGCTGTTTAATCAGAGTTTGCAGATCATCGTATTCATCTCTTGTTGCTGCTGGATGAGGTATGGCGCGCTTTTTTAAGACTGCCGACAGTCCATTCACGCATCCTAAATAGCGGTCACGCTCTCCAGTCAAGCGTTTTCGCGCTCTCATAGCATCCTGATACTCCTTTTGAAATACAGGAATGCCTTCTCGATAGTACGATTCGGCAGTATCGAGATCGCCTGACTCCATGTAGTTAGGAGCCATTCTCTGCATTACATCAATCATTGCGCGAGAACGTTTACCCAGCAAAAGTTCTCTTATTGGATATTCTCTTTTGTGGTATCTGCACGCCGTGTCGAATTCACGCAGATCTGCGTAATAAAATGCCGTCTCCTTGAGTACATCGGCAAGCGGCAGTGTGGTGGGACCCAGCTTTTCAGCGAGCTGCAGCGCTTCAACGAATGCTGTCTGGCACTCTCCCAATTTCCCCAGCTCGTGCAGAGTGGATGCCCTGCGCAGCAAAGCATACACTCCGTCGGAAATCGCTTGAGCGGATTGTGTTTTGGAGCTGGAGCCTGTTACAGTCTGGGTTTTCGCTGACGAGTTCGGTTTGCCTGTTTCGCCGGAAGGTTGTGCCGCAGGCGTGAAACCTTTTGGCGGCAGTATTTTCAACCCGTCGCCGGCGATCTGAGCTGCCTTGCTGTCGGGAAAAACAGCCAAAACGTGCATGTAAAGTGCCCGGGCGCGCTCGATGTCGCCAAGTTTGTGATAACAAACGGCGTCATTCACTAGCGCCACTGAGTTGTCGGGGCGTTTTCGCATTGCCGCTTCGAACAATTGCGCCGCCCGCTGAAAATGTCCCGCTTTGTAGTACTGCATGCCCACTTCGAACTCCTGGGCGAAGGCGTCACGCGAGAGCAAAACCGACAAAAGTATTGCAGCAGATATCTTTATGGACTTTGAAACGGGCATGGCAGCGCGCTCCACAAAAGAAGGACAGGGCTCAATTATGGCGAGCATTGTCCTTCTTGAACAGGGCCGGCTCACCTGTGTCAAAATAATGGTCCGTTTTTGAATCCTGGAACTTTTGTTCTGATGATTGCCGTCTTTGATTTAGTAAGTTGAAAAGTCCGATAGGAGAGAGATGATGATTCGAAAGAGTGCTTTGCTAGCTGTTGTGGCTTTTGGGCTTGTAATGCCTGGTGCTAATGCAGCTTCCGATGAATGGACCATTGACCCGATGCATTCTGCTGCGCATTTCAGCATCAAGCACATGATGATTTCGACTGTGCGAGGCGGTTTTGGCAAAGTTACAGGAACGGTGAATTACGATGGGAAGAACTTGGCGAAAGCGAAAGTAAACGCCAACATCGATGCCAAGACGATTAATACCGGCGAAGAGAAGCGCGACGAACATTTGCGCGGCAAAGATTTCTTTGAGACCGAAAAGTTTCCCAACATCACCTTTAAGACGACCAGCATCAAGCCCAAAGGCAAAGGCAAATTCACAATGACTGGCGATTTGACCATGCACGGTGTTACGAAGCCGGTCGCATTGGCAGTTGAAGGGCCGAGTCAAGAAATAAAAGACAAACAGGGAAATCGCAAAGTTGGTTTTTCGGCGACCGGAACCATCAATCGAAAAGATTTCGGCGTTACCTATAATTCCGTTCTTGACGGCGGTGGCGTAGCTCTCGGCGAGGAAGTGCCGATCACTCTCGATATCGAACTTTCCAAGCCAGGCGAAAAGCCGGCAGAAAAGCCTAAAGGATAAAAACTGCGCGTGGGTAACAAATGAGCAAAGTACTTCTTGTGGAAGACGAAGCTGATCTCGCTTCACAGATCAAGCTCTCTCTGACACGCGAGCACTACACGGTCGAAGTAGTAGACAACGGTGAGTCCGCGCTAGATATGCTCCGCGTCTATCAGTACGATGTTGTCGTGCTTGATTGGGGATTACCGGGAATGTCCGGACTCGACGTGATGCGTAAATTTCGCGAGAAGGGTGGGAAAACACCGATTCTCATGCTCACTGCCAGATCGAGCATAGACGATCGAGCCGAGGGGCTCGACTCGGGCGCTGACGATTATTTGCCGAAACCATTTCATGCAAAAGAGCTGAACGCAAGACTGCGAGCGCTTATTCGTCGCGCATCGCAAACAACGACGACGGTACTGAACGTCGGAAAACTGAAGCTCGATCCTGTCGCGCGCAAAGTCGAGAAGGATGGCGTGGAATTGAAGTTGGAGCCTAAGGAGTTCAACCTGCTTGAATTTCTGATGCGCAACGCCAACACCGTGTTCAGCGCGGAAGCGCTAATTGACAGGGTTTGGGAGTCAGACACGCTGGTTTCGACCGACGCTATTCGCACTTACATAAAAGGCATTCGCAAGAAAGTCGACACCGATGGCGAGCCGTCTATAATAGCCACAGTGCACGGAGTCGGCTACAGGTTGGACGCCAAATAATGTTCAAGTGGTTGCGCATTCGACTGACGCTGTGGTTTGTGCTTCTGTCCAGTGTCGCCTTTTTTCTGCTTGCTTTGGGCAATATATATTTGTTTCGAACATCACTGACGCGTGTGCTCGACGATGAATTGACGGCGCTCACCGAGCAAGTGGCGCCGCTTGTATTTGTCGTGCGCAATGATTTGCAGGCGCGCGATTTGGTGGAACAACTGCACAAGAGTCCTTATGGTTATAAAACGACAGTTCAGTTGTTCGATACGCATGGCAATCTTGATGAAGAGCATGGTGAGAAGGGAAACTCCAGGCTGTTTTTGAACACCCGCGAAGTGGCCAGCGTATCCGGCAATCTGCGCTCCAAATCCGTTCCATTGATTCAAGACGGGAATCTAGTCGGTTATTTGCAAGTGCAGATTCCAACTGTGCAGCGCGATGTTTCGGTCGACAAATTCATTCTCTCAAAAATTTTGCTCGGGCCTGTTTTTCTGTTCGGGCTTGCAGTGGCAGGTTACTTAGTCTCAGGAAAAGCTGTTGAGCCTGTCGAAGACTCATACCGGATTCTCAAAGTTTTTGTTCAAGATGCAGGGCACGAGCTGAAGACGCCCGTCGCCACGATTCAAATTACCGCCGAGAATCTTGCAGAAGATGTGAAAGGCGATGCTGATTTGAGTGAGAGGCTGGCGATAATCATGCGCAATACAGAGCGTATGTCTAATCTCGTCACTGATATGTTGACACTGGCCAAGTTGGAAGTGTTTCAGTCTAATGCAAAACTGCAAAAGCTCAGCCTGCAACCCAGTCTTGAGCGAGCGCAAGAAGAGTTTAACCCCAGGTTTGAATCCGATGGTAAAAAGCTCGAGATGCAAATTTCTGAGGCTCCTCAGATCATGGGTGACAATGAATCTCTCTATCACTTGTTCTCTAACCTTATAGAGAATGGTCTCAAATATTCTGAGCCGGGGGCGACGGTGAGTGTCACTCTCAAGAATCGCGACGGCAAAGCCTGCGTCATGGTGGAAGACACAGGCATTGGCATTCCTAAGGAAGCGATTCCGCGATTGTTCGATCGTTTTTACCGTGTCGACAAAAAGGCAGCACGCGCCAAAGGCGGCACCGGACTTGGCTTGTCGATAGTCAAAACCATTGTCGATGTGCACCATGCGGAAATTGCAGTGACGAGCACGGAAGGCAAAGGCACAACGTTTACGGTGACTTTTCCGCCGGCGTGACGTCAGGGAGCGCCGCCATCCTGGCGGCATCCGAAATAAGACCCTGTCGAAGCCGGCAAGATGCGGCCGCTACAGGGCCGGGCGATGCATGGCATCGCCCCTCTACAGGTTCTATTTATATTGTCCCTCACACGTCCCTCACGAGCCGACCGTAGGATATCAATATCGGTTGCGAGGCAGTGAACGGTGATGACAAACGGTATCTACATTCGCAGAAGTATTGAGGGTGTTCTTCCTCAGGCAAATCTTCAGCACGTGAAGAGTTGCACTAAGGAGATCCTCGAGAAGGAACTTCAGATGAGGGAAATTGCCAGTAAGTATGACCCAAGTCTGGAGTTCCAAATCGAGGGAGCCGTCCGAGATGTTCAAACTAAAAAGCTGAATGTCCTGGGACGAAAGGAAGAAAACCGGTGGTGGCAGCGTCTCGTTAAGCATGGGGCTGATTTTACGATTAACGCTTTCACCATCAAAAAGGTTCTTCCTTTTGCAGTGGCAATCTCAATAACTCTTCTATGCACATTGGTTGGCATGGCAATGTCTCCTTATGTGGATGAAGAAAACTTCTGTATGCTCTATCTGCTAGGCGTTGTTCTCGTCTCTTGCAGGTATGGTTTGGGGGCATCGCTTCTCACCGTTCTATTGAGCGTAATCAGTTATGACTTTTTCGTGGTGTCTCCGCACTACACCCTGATGAGGTCGGAAACCCCATGCCTTCTCACTTTTGTAGCAATGCTAGTGGTGGCTTTGACGATGAGCGGTCTGACCGCCAGAATCAAGCAACATGCACGGCAGTTGGATATGAGAGTGAAGGAGCGCACACATGAGTTGGCTGTTGCAAACGAAGCTCTCCTGGTTGAAGTAGCTTCGCGTGCAAAAGCCGAAGAACGGCTCAAAGAGGCGGTTGAAGAACTGGCACGCTCGAACACTGCCCTGGCACAGTTTGCCAAAATAGCGTCGCACGATTTGCAAGAACCTTTGCGTTCGCTGCGCGGGTTCACAGATTTACTGCTGCGACGCTATGTAGGCAAGCTGGACGACAAGGCCGATGAATTTATCGAACATATCAACGACTGCGGCAATCGCATGGAGCGCATCATCGAGAGCGTGCTCAGTCATGCGAGAGTCCAGGGTTGTGACAGACCATTCACAGAGATCAATCTCAACGATTGTGTAAAGGAGGCGATGCAAAACCTTGAGCTAGCAATCAAGGAAAGTGGAGCAAACATAAGTGTTGATGAACTTCCGACAGTGAAGGGCGACGCGCTGCAATTGGTTCAGCTTTTCCAGAACTTTCTGGGTAATGCAATCAAGTTCAGACGCGATGAGCCGCTCAGAGTGAAAATCTCTTGTGTGGAGTCGGTAGGCAGCGATGAAACGGCAGCTTACTTAGACGTCGACGATGACCTACCCGCAAGCTTCTGGCATGTGTCGGTAAGGGATAACGGAAGCGGTTTTGAAAGCCGTCACACGAAAGATGTATTCACCATGTTCAAAAGAGTCCACTCGGGACAGGTGTATGCCGGCACGGGAATCGGCCTTGCGATTTGCAAAGCGATTGTTGAAAGGCACGGGGGAAACATCTGGGTGGACACGATGAGGAACGGCGGCTCGACCTTTCACTTTACGATGCCGATGATGACTGAGTCCGCGCAAAGTACTGAAACGAAGTAGTGAGAAGTAGGCAGATTTATGAGGATTATAGAACCCTGGATACAACAGCTGACGCGGAGGAGGGCACAGATGATGAGCAGACATATTGAAGTACTTTTGGTTGAGGACAGTCTGGCGGACGTAAGAATTGCAGAGGAGGCTATTATCGATACGGGAGTTGAAGTCAACTTGCATGTTGTAAACGACGGAGAAGCCGCAGTCCGCTACCTTACTCAGCAAGAGCCCTACAGCAACGTGAAGGCACCGGATATAGTGCTTCTCGATTTGAATATGCCGAAGATGAACGGTCATGAGGTGCTGGAAGAAATTCGCAATCAGAACAACATGAAAGATGTTCCTATAGTTTTACTGACCGCTTCGGAATGTTGCGACGACGTAGAGAAAGCGCACAACCTGGGCATCAACTACTACTTGAGAAAACCGCTTCAGGGACGCGGTTTGGGTGAGCTTCTCACCGCTGTGCAGAGTCTCTGGCACTAACCACCCGCACGGCAAACTGTAGGGGCGACGCCATGCGCCGCCCGGCAAAAAGGGAAACCTTCGCAATAGCTGTAATGTCGCTAAATAAATTGAATGAGGACAATGTCATGGATTTTTATTACATCTTCGCCGGCAGCCCGAATACCCCCCAGAAAGTTTTGACTCGTCTGGCTCTTTGCGGTAAAGAAAAAGTTCGCGGACGCATTGCTGAAAACAAAGTCACACCTGCCGAAGTGTTGCAGGTGCTGGCAGGCGATGAACACTGGGAAGTGCGCGCCTCGGTCGCAACCAATCCTGCAGCACCGCAGGAGGTTGTGGAAATTCTCTCACGAGATGAGAATGCCGATGTTCGCTACTCGATGGCGGAATGCTGCCACATGCCGTTTCACGTGTTAGATCGCCTGGCGAGTGATGAAAATCCATACGTCGCGGAGCGCGCACGGGTTACACTCGAACAAATGTTCGTCAGCCTGGCAATTTAGTTCACAATTACACAGTTGAATAGCGACAGGCGCAGCTAGGAGGGAGGAGTCGATTGGCTCCTCTCTCTTTTTCTTTCTGCCGCTCTCTCTTTATTGGCAGGCGTTTCCACAACACCATGGGAAAAACCGTATTGACAGCGCAACACGTCAGGCATAAATTCAAGATCCTTCGCTATTTATCCGTCCAACCCAACCCTTCGAAAATGAACGCGCATATTGAGCAATTCAATGCTGCTTTGCAGCAGGATGCAGGCAATGCTTTTCGTGGTGCCGAGCATCCTTATAGGGGATTGACCCCCGATGAAGACTTTCGCCCGCAGGCAGAAGTTGGCGACAATTTGATTGTTCCACCGATGCAAATTGCGCGGACTGGAGAGCGTCCGCAGCTCGAAATAACGCCAATTTACGATGCCGGCAGACGAGCGGTTCCGGAGATTCCTGCTCCTGTCCAGCAAGCCATTTCCGAGGGCAAACCAATACGCTTCAGCACATCGGTTGAGAACGGGCAGGCTAAACGAGAACCGGACTTTTACTTTACTCCTGAAGGCCAGCTGGTTGCCAATCCGAATGCAACTCCGAGTCCTGATGGAAGCATCAATATAGAAATTCAAAACCCGGACAAGGGAAACAATGAGAGTCTGAGAGCTGCCATCACTCATGCAACTGAGATGCAAAAGCAAGCAGCTCAAGAGATGATTCGCCTCTTTCAGAAAGCACATCCGGGACAGCCTGTGCCATCATGGATGGAAGATCTGGTCAATGCAAAGCCGAATCTTCCTGACTTCGTTCCTTTTCCTCAGCCTCAAAATGCTCCTGTAACTGCACCGCCGGAAAACGGTTTTGTCAATCGCGGAGTCGCAGGAGGCGGAGGTGGACCGGGTTCAGGAGGTGGTGGCGGCGGCGATGCAGGATTCGCTGGAAACGGCGGATTCGACAGTGGCGGCTATTTCAAAGGCAACGGCGGCAGTGGAGATGGAGCCATTCCAACAGGTGGAACCAGCAGCCAGGGGGAACCCTTAGGTCAGGGCGAACAAGTCCAGGCCAAGCAACTGTATGACTACTTTATTGAAAAGGGTTTCACACCGGCTCAATCCTCTGGAATTTTGGGCAACATCCAAGCCGAATCAAGCTTTAGAACCGATGCATACAATCCAAATGAGAACGCCATAGGACTTTGCCAGTGGCAAGGCGGCCGCCGCACCGCTCTGGAAGCTTTCGCAAAAGATCAGGGCAAGCCCGTAACCGACTGGCGTGTACAAGCCGACTTCATCATGCACGAGTTCGCCACTAGCGAGTCCAGTGCTTACGCCGCAGTTAAAGCAGCTCAAACACCTGCCGAGGCTGCCGTTGCCTTCCAATCCAAGTTTGAAAGAAGCGCCAGCATCGGCAATCGACGCGAGAACGCCAGCAATATTTACTCGCAACTGGCTTAGCAATAATTTCTGTTATCGTTCAATAACACACGACCAGGAAATTTCTTT
>JBGAVL010000419.1:0-4015 GCA_044228145.1 Obscuribacteraceae bacterium (SeqCode) | reverse complement strand
TCAGGCGACCGAGTCGAAAGAATTGTCGGCGTGACCAATCTGACAGAGCCGGAGTCCCTGTCGCACATGTTCCACGTCTTGCGCGCCATGGGCGTCATTGAAGAGCTGCTTCAGCAAGGGGCCGCTCAAGGCAGCGAGGTCGTCGTCAACGGCATCGTTTTCTCATTCGGCGACCACCATATGTAGCAAAAAACCGCCCTGCAATGGACGGTTTCGAAACTCGTTAGCCTTGCCCGACGCGCGTTTTAGCCTTCGGCCTTAGCTTCTTCTTTGGCGGCAACTTCGCCCAGTCTTTCGACGCGGCGGATATTTGCTGCTTTGGTTTGAACTCTTTTCTTTTGCTTGCGAACCAGAACTTTGGCGGCTCGCTTCATTCCACGTTGTTGTGCCATTTTTTCCTCCAGGCGGTGAAGCGACAATTTGAGACGAAACTCATAAAGCGCATATCGATATGTCTCTGCTTTGGCGCGTAGCCTTAAGGGCGCCCCTTGAACTGGATGCTTTATGCATCGAACCAGACGTCGGCCCCGACATATAGAGGCAATATTCTACTACACCCAGAGATTGCCAAGATACTCAATGCCTTCAGGATCGCCGTGCGAAAGATTTTTCAGTATGTACTCGGCCACAGGCGGAAAGAGCGTCAGTGTCTCCAATTCGTCGATTGAGATATAGTCGACACCGGCAAGAACAGGCTCATTGCCGACTTTCATGACGCCACCAATTTCTTTTGCCTTTAAATAAACATTGACAATGTGCCGGGAGCGGTCTGGGGCTATGGCTTCAGACAAGAAAAGGAAGCGCACCACTTCCACATCCAGCCCGGTCTCTTCCTTAATCTCCCGAACCGCACACTCTGCAAAGGTTTCGCCATATTCCAGCCGGCCGCCAGGCAAGACCCAGTACTGCCGATTGCCTTTACGGTGGCGGACCAAAAGTATTTTTCCTTCCGGCGAAATCACGATGACTGACACTCTCGTAGTCGGTATCGTGTATCCAGGTTTTCTCCTGAAACGTGCTCTAGCCAAGCGGGTAGACCTAATTGTGGTTGGGGATTCCGTTTAGTCTTTTGGGCACTGTCCGTCTGTTTGATCTCGGCCAAATTCTCGATTTAGCTTTCTTAACAGCGCCTCGTCTAATTGAATTTTACGCCATTTGAATTGATTACCCGAGTTTCAAAATAGCGCCGGAAGCACACAAAGCCCTTCTGCCTGCAAGGGAAATAAGCAAGCAATGCAGGACGGACAGCGGGAAGTTGTAGAAACGCAAAGACCTGAGAGCAATTGTTCAGAATCTTATATGCACTTCTGTTACTGTTAGAAACCTGGAAAATCGGCGGGCGCCTGAGCGCTCCCAGAGGGTTGTAAAGAATTTAATGAGTGTAGAAACCTTAGAAAATGAACTGAGAGAACTGAAGGAAAAAGCGCTGAAAGATTTCAGCGAGGCGAAAACCTCAGCGGCTCTCGAAGAGCTCCGCCTTCAATATCTCGGGCAAAAAGGCTCGCTGAGCACGATCATGCGCGGTCTTTCCAATATCGATAAAGCCGACAGACCAAGAGTGGGTCAATTGGCCAACGAGATCAAACAAGAGGTCGAGGGCGCACTCGACAAGCAAAAAGACACCCTTTACCAAAGCGAACTGGACGCCCGGCTGAAAGACGAGGGCATAGACGTCACCCTGCCCGGACGCGCAATCGCCCAGGGGCACCTGCATCCGCTCGCTCAAGTGACAGATGAAATCATCAATATTTTCTACGGCATGGGATATGAAGTATCCGAAGGCCCGGAAGTAGAAACCGACTATTACAATTTCGACGCCCTCAATACCCCGCTCAGCCACCCGGCTCGCGACGAGCAGGACACCTTCTACACCAATGTCGGCCCGCAAGTTTTGCTGCGCAGCCAGACATCGACAGTGCAAATTCGTGTCATGGAAAATCGCAAACCGCCTCTCAAAATCATTTCGCCCGGTCGCGTTTATCGCAACGAAGAAGTGAATGCCAGAAAATACCCTTTATTCCACCAGGTGGAAGGTTTGCTCATAGATAAGGATGTCACTTTCGGTCAATTGAAAGCCACCCTCAATGAGTTTATTCGTCTGCTTTTCGGAAAGCCTCTCAAGACTCGTTTGCGCCCCGACTTCTTTCCTTTCACAGAACCCTCGGCGGAGATGGACAGCCAATGCCCGTTTTGCATGGGTGTCGGCTGCCGCACCTGCGGTCACCGCGGGTGGTTAGAACTTTTGGGTTGTGGAATGGTCGACCCCAATGTACTCAAAGCCGTCGATATCGATCCGGAAGAGTGGAGCGGATTTGCCTTCGGCATGGGCGTAGAACGGTTGGCAATGCTGAAGTACGGCGTCACGGATATTCGAAATTTCTTCACCAATGACGTGAAATTTCTCAGGCAGTTCTGAGACGGGATTCTTAGAGACACAAAAGGGCGTTAGAGCAATGAAGCTTTCATATGAGTGGTTGAGTGAGTTCGTCGATCTGTCCGGCATATCGCCGGAGGAAGTGGCCGAGAAGCTAACCATGAATGCCTTCGAGGTGGAAGACATTCAAGTGGTGGGAGCCAATATCACAGGACCACTCGTGGTCGGCAAGATTCTCGAGATTCATCAACATCCTAATGCCGACAAGATTCGCCTTACGAAAGTTTTGCTCAAGGAAGATGCAGAGCCAGTTCAAATCGTTTGCGGCGCCTCCAATATTGAAGTTGGCCACATAATTCCGGTGGCCCTTCCCGGTGCCATAGTCATCAATAGAAAGGATGGCTCGCCGTTGCCAATCAAGCAGTCGGAAATAAGAGGCGTGACGTCGAACGGCATGCTCTGCTCGCCTTCGGAGCTTGGCTTGGAAGGTTATGACGTAGACGGCATCTTGATCCTTTCGGACCTGGAGCAAATTTCAATCAGAGGCAATGGCATCAAGATTGGTGCTGATGCAAAGGAAGTTTTGGAATTAAGCTCTGACTCGGTACTCAATGTCGGCTCGCGTTCCAACAGGGGCGATGGTCTTTCCGTTATCGGACTGGCGCGCGAAGTGGCCGCATTGACGGGTCGGCCGATGAAAGTAGCAACCTCTGACTTGAGTAAGCACGGCAAGCCGATCAAACCTGAATTCTCAATTGCGACCAAAATTGAAAACGAAGAGGACTGCCCCCTTCTCACCATCCGTTATATAGAAGGTCTGAAAGTCGGACCTTCACCCAGAGAAATAGTGCGCCGATTGGAAGCGATTGGCTTCCGCTCCGTCAACAATATCGTCGACATCACAAATTACGTGATGCATGAGATGGGACAGCCTTTGCATGCTTACGACGTCGCCAAACTGAAAAGCAAGCTCATTCAGACTCGGCGTGCCCAGGCCGGCGAAGTGCTTGTCACCATCAACGAGCGCGAACAAAAGCTGACTGACGAAGTATTGGTGATTGCCGGCGAAAACGAATTGCTGGGCGTGGCGGGCGTTATGGGAGGCAAGGGTTCCGAGATTTCAGAAGAGACAGTGTCTATCGCTCTGGAAGCGGCAGCATTTTCGCAAGCGCGCGTTCGACGGGGCAGCCGCTTGCTTGGACTTACAAGCGACAGCAGCCTGAGATTCGAACGCGGCGTCGACATCGAATCAGTGATTGCCGCATCAGATCGAGCCTCCAGTCTGATAATGCAATATTGCAGCGCCACTAAAGACAGTGCCGGCTATGCAGACCTGGCGAAAAGCGGAAAAGAAACAGTCGAGAAAACAGTCGTGTCTGTGCGTATGCCGAGAGTAAAAAAGCTCTTGGATATAGAGCTGACAGCAGATGCTGCCGGAAAGCTTATCGAACCTTTGGGATTTTCCACCGAGGCAAAAGGCGACCAATTGTCGGTAAAGGTGCCCAGCTTCAGATCGCAAGACGTGACACGCGAAATAGACGTGATTGAAGAAATCGCTCGCATTTATGGATTCGATAAGCTGCCCAGCTCAATGCCGACAAACACGATCCCGCCCCAGGCACCCGATCAAGTGCTGACACG
>JBGAVL010000418.1:0-4037 GCA_044228145.1 Obscuribacteraceae bacterium (SeqCode) | reverse complement strand
GGTCCGCGTTTCATGCCAGGAACACCCGTAGGCAAGACAGGAACGGGGCGCCTGCCGGACACAACTCAAGTACCGGACGCCTCCAAGATAAGCCCCCCTGTTGCACCAAAAGGAGAGAGAGCAGGGCACGATATTTCCATTGATGTAAACATCGATTCAGGCGTGCCCATAACGCAGATTCAGTCAACACTGCATGAGATCACCAGCAATCAACCGAATGCACAAAAAGCTCGCATTAGTTTGACCAACAAAAACACGATTCCAAATAAAGACTTTGTTCTTTCCTGGGACGTCGCCAGCGAGCAGATCAAGAGCGGCTACCTGACCTATAAAGCAAGTAAAGATGCCAACGGCTATTTCACCGTCATGGTGATGCCACCCAAGCGTGCAACGCCGGAGCAAATTCAGCCCAAAGAAATGATCTTCGTTATCGATTGCTCCGGTTCGCAAAGCGGCCCGCCTCTAGATAAAGCCAAAGAAACCATGCGCTACATCATCGAGCATATGAATAAGGATGATACTTTCCAGATTATCGCCTTCAGCAATGATGCGCGGCCGATGTTCGCAAAACCGCAGAAAGTTTCTGCGGATATGAAACAGCAAGCTCTAAAATTCATCAATCACTTGACCGCAAACGGCGGCACATGGATGGCGCCAGCGGTGGAAGCGGCGTGCAAAACGCCGGCAGACAGCAATCGTCTGCGCATCGTCACTTTCATGACCGATGGCTATGTCGGAAACGATATGGAAATTCTCGGCATGATCAAAAAACTGCGAGGCAAATCCAGATGGTTCTCCTTCGGCACCGGCAATGGTGTCAACCGCTTCCTCATCGATGCGATGGCAAAGGAAGGCGGCGGAGAGGCTGAATACGTACTTCTCAACAGCTCGGCGAACGAAGTCGGCAAGAAATTCTACGATCGAATTTCTTCACCAGTCTTGACCGATATCAAATTAGACTTTGACGGACTCTCTGTGAAGGAAGTATTTCCACACGAAGTCTCAGACGTCTGGGCAGAAAAGCCGCTCTACATAAAGGGACGCTACATCAAGCCCGGCGCAGGGACAATTTCAATCTCCGGATTCTCGGGCGGAAAACCGTATTTGGAGAAAATCAAAGTCAATTTCCCGGAAAATCAGAGCGGCAGTGAATCTATCGCGTCAGTTTGGGCGAGAGCCAAAGTCGATCGCCTGATGAGCGAAGATTGGCAGGGTGCACAAAACGGCTCTATCAACAAAGAGTTGCAAGACGAGATTGTCAAAGTAGCGCTCGACCACCACATCATGACTCAGTACACGTCATTCGTCGCGGTGGAAGAAAAAACAGTCACCAAGGGCGGTGTGGCCAGAACAGTTACTGTTCCTGTGGAAATGCCGGACGGCGTCTCTCGGGAGATGACAATTTCGGAAGGCGACAGCATGATGATGCAAGGAGCCACCAACGGAGCAGTCGGTCCGGCCGGAGGAGCAGGCGGCGGCGGACAGTTCTTGTCCCGCGCCAAACGACGAGCCAACGGAATGGTTCCACCACCTCCTGCAATGGCCGGCAGTGGATACGGCGCATACGCACCAACGCCTTCGGCCGGAGCCTGGAACACCGTCCCTGTGAATGGCAAGTTAATGGTGCGCACTCCAATACCAATGGCATTGCCAGCACCATCGGTTCCTGCTTCAAGCAATGGACCCGCACAGGCAGGTAGACCTTCACCTCAGAGTGGTGGCACCACAGTAGGAATAGCGGACAAACGAGAATTGGGACGCCTTGCAGCCGGCAAACCAGCGGAAGCGAAGAAGTCTCAGGACGAGGAAAAGGCAGAACCATCCAAGGAAGCTAAAGACGACAAGCAGGAAAAAGCGAACGCCAAACTTTCCTCCGTTCTTCAACAGCTTGTCGGCAAGTCAAACGCATTGAAGATCGCAAGCGCTCTTCGCGTGAGGGTGCAAGACGGAAAAATCTCAATCGAGATTCAATTGACCGATAGTTCTGAAGAAAACATCAAAGCGCTGAAGAAACTTGGGTTTGTAATGATCCTTCAGGAGAAAAACAAAGTGATAGGCAGACTCTCTGCTGAGCAATTGGAAGCCCTGGCAAAACTCAAATTCGTAAAGCAGGTAACTGAAAGCAAATAACCGCCAGCTGGTAAGCATTTAACGAGGGCAAAAGAAGGGGAGGTGAAAACCTCCCCTTTCTTATTTGCGATGGTGCAGTTTTTTAAGGGCGACTCATGGAGTCGCCCTACACCAAAAGGACTTTGAAAATTTCAAAGGGGGCAACGCATGCTATCGTCCCTCTATCTTAATGGACGACGTGTTCTTTTGTGGTGGATGGAACCAGTCCGGAAAAACCGGGAGCTAGCTTGCAAGAGTTGATTTCGACCTTCTTCCAGACCTCGCCTTTGACGTAAGGCTCTTCCTTCAGCCATGCATCAAGGTCAGCACGTGATGGCCAATCCATAACCAGCATCGAGCCGATCATTTTTTGATCGTCGCTTAAAATAGCAGCAGCATAAAGCAGCTGCCCGTTTTCGCGCAACACCGCGCATCCTGCCAAATGGGCATCACGAGCGGCCATACGCCTGGAAAATGCTTCTCCGTCTTCGCCGTCTCGTCCAATTAATAGAAAATGCATACGTCAACTCCTACTTCTTGATCACAAGGCGCAGGCAATGCGCCACTACCAAACTCAGACGCATGCAATGCGCCACTGGGAAACGCCTGACAGTTGTTTCAAAAACAAATCGGAAACAACGGACAACTATTTGTCCAACAATTGATCGAGTGCTTTGAGCACACGCTCGTCATCTTTATCAAGCTCAAGAGCCTGACTGAATGCGACTTTAGCTTCGGTGGTTTGACCGTCGGCGAGATAGGCGCGGCCAAGATTGTAAAAGGCATTTTCATAATCAGGCCTGAGTGAAATCGCCGCCTTGTATTGTTCGATTGCGGCTTTGTTATCGGGAACAGCTACGAGCGCATTGCCGTAGACAACACGAAAGATTGGCTGTTTTGCATCAAGCTGCGTTGATGTTTTTCCTTCTTCAACAGCCTCTCCGACTTTGCCTTGATCGAGCAAGACTACCGACAAATTGGAGTGAGCAAAGGAAAGCGCCGGATCAAGTTTTAGCGCTTCGCGCAATTCTGTTTCCGCCTCTTTGTGCTTGTTGTTTTGACGGTAAGCCCAACCCAAGTCATTATGCGCGATTGCGCTCTTCGGATCTTTTGCCACGGCTTTTTGGGCTGCCTCTATAGATGGTGCACCCTGAGCACCCTTTGTCCAGTTGCCGGCGCGTCCATCTTCGCCTTTCTTCTCGCCAGCCGAGGCTGAAGATTGAGCAACCATCATAATTCCGCATGTGAGCAGGGCAGTCAAGATTGAGCGACGCATGAAAAGCCTCCCGAGGCGCGTGTCACGGATTTTTCTGATGCACCCTAAAGATCGGGTGGTCCCATTACGGCGGTGACTATCAAAAAGAGCCCGGCCATAACGCCCATCAGAGAAAACAGCACGGATTCTATCAGATTCTTGGCGTCCAAAGATTGCTTGACGAAAATGAGCCCACCGCCCAAAAACGTGAGACCCAGGACAAAGCACATTATTCGGCTGGGCATATCCATTTTCTTATCCCGTCCTCAGCGTTTACATTTCCTATTGATTGTCGCTGCCAGCCTTCTTGGGCTGCTTCGGCAAACTCATAAAAAGGAAAAAGGCAATAACACAAAGAATAATAGCTACTGCAATGAAAGTAGCATCTACGAACATGCGGTCTTTCTCCTCTTGCTCATGGCTCACGGGAGCCTTCTCATTAGCTTGAGAACCAATTTCAGCACCGGCGGGATTGCTTTGTGCCGTATCGCCCGTAGAGGTCGAAGCGCTGCCAGCGGGTGCTTCTCCGGCAGGCGCATTGATTGCGTCTGCCGCACTATCCGATGAAACAGGCGTATCAGGACCGCCAGGAGTGTCCTTGGCGATCACGCCCGTGCCACATGCAGCCAACCACAAAACCACCGCCAGCACGACACAAACAGAGCGAAATCGA
>JBGAVL010000417.1:0-4078 GCA_044228145.1 Obscuribacteraceae bacterium (SeqCode) | reverse complement strand
ATGACAAGCGGCTCCGTCAAGCAGAATCAGCTCAGCGAGACCGACAAGAAAAACCTGGCGGTCTTCAACAGCGTGAGAAAGAGCATCTCGCAAGTACCGTTGTATGACCGAGATTCCCTCACGCGCTATGTCGAAAAAGGGATCCAGCAGAAGGCTAAGACAGCTCCGCCTGACGTGCCGGGCAGGCTTTCCAGAGAGCCAGTAGCCAGACCCGCTGCTCCAAGCAAACCGGCGGAACAAACAGTCAGGGAAAGTGGACCTGTAAAAAAGGGAACCTCTCATCCGGCACAAGCGGAGAAAACGATTCATCCGGCACAACCGAATCGCCGGGAGCAACCGGCTCAATCTGCTCAACCCGCGCACAAGAACGTTGTTGCACCGGCGGGCGACACTAGAACTGCCATTGCGAAACCCACTCAACCTGCTCATCTGCCTGAGCGCAGCGCTCCTGAACTAAGAACAGGGGGCAGTAGGAATCAAACGGACCAGAATATAAGCAATTCCGGCAGAGCTGTTAAAGAAAACAGAGGCGATGCTGTTTTGCCGGTTACACCTGCAGCGCACAGCCAATCTTCTGAACGCCAGCCAGTAAGTGAAACACATATAAAACCAACAGATCGGCCAACTCATGACGTAAAGACTCAAGGTTTTGATACGGCGAAAACAGAATCGTTCGTAAGCAAGACATCAAACACCGGATCACACGCCATCAGCACGTTTGAAAGACGCACCGGATATGATGCTCGCGACCAACAATCTGTAAAGCAAACTTTGCCTTCCCGAAGTATCGAGGCAGATAGTCAAAAGCAAAGCCGCGCTGTTGGAATTGCGGATTTCCAGGTGCAAAAACCAAAAGGAGCGATTGAATCTCAACTGCGTCACATTGCGCATCACGATGTTGCCGGTGCTCGCAGAGAAGTTGAAAGTGCGGGAGCAACGCAGTATCGCAGGTGCTTTGAGAACATGCGGCGGGTTTTGGACGAAAGAACATATATTGCAAACAACGCGATACAAAAAAGTGCTGTTGCGGAACAACCGCAAGTTAAACCGTCAGTCAAGTTGCAAGAGAATGCAGAAACACGCGAAATTCCACGGCATCTTCCCGGCTCAGAACGCAGGATAAGCCTGGCTGAAATAAAAAACAGTCTTCCCGACCATTGGGTGCGGCAAATCGTTAATATTTCCGATGAGCGCTTCCCAGCCGGATTGCGCTGGCAAAATACGATCCGCCTGCCGGACTCCGCTCCATCAGCAGGAAGAACCCGGCAGCCTGAAACTCCAGGCTCCATCCCTTCAGTGAAACCTGCCGATCGCAGTGCTGGAAACACTTTGGTAAGACCAGGAACTCCTGGCGACATTTCGCAAAACAGAGGTGGGCAAATTCCGCCAGGCACAGCAAAAGTTTTGTCTTTTCATGGACGCGTCAACGATCGTTATATCACCGGTGCGGAAATAGCACTGGCTGCCATCATTGCTGCTGCCGGCGCAAAGCGTATTCGCTTCGACGAAACCAAGCCGGGCTCTGAAATCTCAGCTCAAATTCCACGTGTGCAGAAGATTCAGGCCTTTCTTCCAATTGCAGCCGCCCCCGAAAAGGGCACAGCGAGAACTGATGCTCCGAAGCTCGAGCCAACGCGCGCGAATGGTCCTAAACTCGACCCGACGCGAATTGATGTCCCTGTTTCCACCGATCGAACTATTTCTGCGCCGCGGCAAAGGGAAATTCCGAGGGAGACATATACTTCGACATTTAAGCCTTCCGAAAAGCGTTTTCTCACAGGTGTGGAAGTTGCCCTTGCTGCAGTGATTGCATCTTGCGGCACCGCGCGTATTCGACAGAATTTCTCCAATCAGCCAATGGAAGAGGTGCCATTTGACAAGAATGAGTCGGCTGACGAAAGAGATTTGAATGAACAGGGGTGGAACAAACAAGAACCAAAAAAACTGGAATTGAAAAAACAAGAATCGAACAAAGAGAATTCTCCCGATGACGATATTCCCGGAACGCTCCGTTATCTTCAAACTCACAAGTACAATCGCCAAACTATGTTGATTGGACCTGGCGATACGTTTGTCAGTATTGCAGAATCTCTCTCCAGCACTAGTAGGGACGGAAATTTTGCTTGGCTAATTGCAGATATCAACTTGCCGCGCATAAAGGAAACTTACATCGACAGGAAAAGAATTGTCGAAGTTCGCAGTCGCCAAACCATTGAACTGCCGTCCGCCGATGATATCGTTGCATTCGAGCGACATCGCAAAGAAGAGCATAAAGCGGAGAATCTCATCACGATTGTTGTAGAAACTCAAATTGACCGCGAACTTTTAAATGAACATCTCGGTGTTTTTGTAGACGCGGGAGGAAAATCATCCGGTACAGTCGTAGCTGGTACGGCAGCTTCATCGATGTTTAGCCGCACTGCAATTGGTGCCGATGGCTCTGGAGTTTTGCCGTCTCTTGCTCTTGAGTCGGTGGGCATGTTGAAGATTGCGACCGAGCGTTTGATTAAGTTTTCGCGCTCTGCTCTAGACGAAGGGAGCAAGCCGTTTTCTAAAATCAGAGAATCATTGAAGCGCGACAAGATCAAACGCCATTTCTAAAAACAAATTCGCAATGTTTGTAAGAGGGGCGACACCATGGCGTCGACTGCATGCAGCTTTGCTACGCGTCTGCGTGTCCGCAATAGAGGCAGAAATTGAAAGCCGGGTCCCGGGCTTGGCTGCACTTTACACATTTTGCGTCGTTTGCTGATAAGGCACCTGAAGACAATATAGGATCGGGCGGCGAGAAGTTCAACGGATTTGGTGTGCCACCAAGGCTGACTGATTGAGCTTCCGGCGTTTGCATCAATGACGGATCGCTGGTTGTTCCAGCAACTACTTTCAGTGCCTCCCCAACGATGTCCGGCAGAGGCGTACCAGGAATGTTACTTACCTCAGGCGCTTCAAGTTTTCTAGCAACCTCAATCTTCGTAGCTGACGGAACCTCATTTAAATCCCGCTGTGAGTCCGCCGAATCTGCAAACAATTCCGCTTTAGGGGCGAGCGAAGCCTCAAACGGTTCTGCCTTTGTGGAAATAGAATCTTCAAAGAGTTCTTGTGTTGGAGCCGGAGAAACTTCACCCCGGGCTGCGGCGCGCGTCAGCTGCTCGAGGGCGGTGGGAGTTTCAATCTCTTTGTTAGCTGGTTGTGCCTGGGTCTGAACAAACTCAGCCACTTCCTCATCGCCCTGCGCAATGAATAATGCAGCCCGAGTCTCGAGCGTTGTCTTCTTGTAGATTTCGTCTTCAAGCAGCGCTATTTCTGGCGGCGTGTTGCTGAGCGGAGACATCATTACATAATTCCATTCGACCGTACATCCACCGGCGTCTTTCTTCGTTGCAAGCAAGTTCATGAGAAATGAAATTCTGATGTTGTCTCCGGACAGGTTGTAAGGCACGGTCAGCATTGATTGGAGCCGTCCGACTTTCTCGACTTTCTCTGTGGTCTTCCATTTGAAACGAATCGACTGCATTGCCTGCAGGCGTGCCTCCACGGCAGAAAGGACTTCCTTTTGCGACAAACTGGAATTGAATGTCGGAGGAAACTTCGCAGTGCTGATCAGGCTGCCCTTTTTCGATTTGGCTACGAGCGTCCCAATCATAAGAAAAGGAAGAAAAATAACAAATGCGATGACGACTACTAAGAGTGAAACTTCCATTTACACCTTTGCGGCTTTTCAGTTGGTTGCTATTAAGCTAATTATCCTGCATTTCATCATGAAGATTAGTTTTTGCTACTTCCTTGCTCTCTATGTGCTATAAACCGCATCTTATATGGACTCTGCGCCGCGCGCAGCGGCGTGCTTGATGTCACTTGGCAGCGTCAGCGATTTAAGGAATGTGGAAATGGACAATACTGCAGTGAAGATTGAGGACGACCGCACAGGGATGAGCATTCCGACCTTGAGGCGGGCGCTTGAGGATAATCTCTACTACGTCGTGGGCAAATTTCCGGAAATCGCCAATAAGCGCGAATTATACACGATGATCGCTTACACGGTGAGTGACCGTCTCTTGCAGCGTTGGCTCAATACCCT
>JBGAVL010000416.1:0-4097 GCA_044228145.1 Obscuribacteraceae bacterium (SeqCode) | reverse complement strand
GTGACGCAAGCGGGATAAAAGTTGTCCTTAGTGGATAATAGAAAACGTGGGGACTGTGGTCGAGCGTTCGTGCGGATGAAAGCGCCAGTGGAGAAGATTATGCAGTTTGAGAGATTTGCCTGTCTTATGTGTGCGGCTTTCGCCCTGGGAAGCCTTCAAACGCTTACACTGCCCGTTTTTGCGGATCCGGCAGTGATAAGCGCGCCGATCCCCGGTGGCGCGGCTCCGCCTCCAGCTGGTGAAGTTAAGGTGCAAATCGAGTCTATGGTCGCCGAAGGTCCGCTTTATGAAGAGCGCGGGCTTTTGCTCAAGCGGATCAATGCAGCCAAGGCACAGGGCATCGGTATTGCCGGTTATCTGAACGCATTTAAGTATGTAGAAGAGATGACAAAAAGCAATGCACCGCCTGAAAAAATCAAAGAGAGAATCGACGCCGTCAATAAAGGTCTGGACGATCAATCCAAACGGGCAGTCGATTTGAAGAATCGTCCGGCGGCAACTGCTTATGACGGCGGTCCTGGCAGCTCAGGCGGCGTGTCAGAAGAGAAACCGGGCGGCTCAGCCTCCGACATTGCCTCTCAGCTGAAAGGACAGAACCCGGACAGTCTGATCGACAAGCTAAAGGCGAAATACGGCGATAAAATACCGGAAGGCACTGACATTGAGGGGCTGAAGAGAAAGTTCATGGGTGACGACAGGGCCAAGGATATTCTCAAACGGCTCGGCAATTAACCGGGATTTTCCAAATTTTTGCACCATATATGGTGCAAAAATGCAGCAAGTGCAGCAAGTACAGCAAGTACCGGAAAGGCAAAGTTTGGTGAAAGCAATTTCGGCCACTGTGACGAGACGGTGAGAAATTTACTTCGCAAACCGGCCTCTAAGAATCACCATTGGTCTACAATTATTTTAGGGGTAGTAATCCGGACGTTGTCAGACGGCCGTATCGCTTTCTCCAATTTAGGAATCCCAAAAAGAGCCAAGGTATCCAAATGACTGACAAAACAGCACGGTCCAAGCCCAAACGCAAAAGCCTGGTTTTGATGGAGCGTGACATCTGGGCGCTCGTGCAGCTTTATTTGCATCGCACAATCAGCTCCAGCCAGTTAGCGAGGCTGTGCTTTCCTGACATCAGTTATGAAACAGCGCGCAAGCGCTTGAGAAGGCTGCAACAAGCCGGCTTTACCGGTTCGTCTTCGAGCGGACGCATGGAAGGGCGCGGCAGACCGGAGTTAATCTATTTTTTGACCACTCAAGGCGCCAAATCCCTGGAGCAGCATCGTGGCATTTCCTGGGAAACCATTCCCACAGGACCACCGCATACTTATCATAAAGAGCATTTCCTAAGGCTGGTTGATGTCAGGCTGGCAATGCTGGATGCAGAGCAGCGCGGTTTGATTCACAATCTGGAATTTACGACGGGGCGCGAATTTTGGCGAGAACTTTCGGGCGATTTGACCAGCGTGGACGAACAAGCCGATGCGACCATTGCCTTCAGCTACCCGCACATGGAGCCGATTAAGGTACTTTTGGAAATCGACACCGGCAATTTCCGGCAAACTCGCCACTGGGAGCCGAAAATCAAAGCATTCCTGAAGACCGGCTTTCCCATCTGGGTGGTGACCGGAAGCGCACCGCGCATCGTCACGCTCAGAAAATGGACACAGCCTCTTCTTGATGAAGCCGCAGTCGGCCCGGGCAAATGTGTTTTCAGCGTCTATCAAGAAATCGTTGACCGAGGAATTTTTGGCGCCGGTTGGCAAAGGACCGATGGAAGCTATACGGATTTGCGTCCGAAGCTGCCGGAAGGGCAGCGCATTCCGCCAGGATGAGACCGTTGCCGCTTGCGAGCAAAGCCCACTCAAAAAGCCATGGTCATTGATGTATGCACGCAGGGGTAGGCAACTAGAGCTTGCAATGCACGCTCATTGCTTGGCTTAGAGTTTGACGACTTCCAAGAGCTCTTCAGCGAAGTGGCAGTGTGAGAAGTGTTCGTTTTCGATGGCACGCAAGTCCGGTATGTCTGTTCTGCATTTTTCTCTCACTATCGGGCAGCGCGTATGGAAAGTACAGCCGGCAGGTGGATTGGCGGGGCTGGGCAGATCTCCTGTGAGAATTATGCGTTTTGATCTGTCCACATTCGGATCAGGAATCGGTGCAGCACTGATGAGTGCTTTCGAATAAGGGTGAAGCGGCATTTCGTAGACCCGATTGCAATTGCCTATTTCGGCAATCTGTCCGAGATACATTACGGCAATTCTGTCGCTTATGTAGCGGACCACATCCAGATTGTGGGCGATGAAGAGATAAGTGAGTTTGAACTCGCGCTTCAAATCAATCAGCAAATTGAGAATTTGTGCTTGCACACTTACATCCAGTGCCGACACCGGTTCATCGAGAACAATCACTTTAGGATTGAGAGCCAGAGCGCGGGCAATACCTATGCGCTGTCTTTGCCCGCCTGAAAATTCGTGTGGATAACGCTCTTGCATGCGAGCCGAAAGTCCAACAAGATCAAGCAATTCAGTTACGCGTTTTGAAAGATCAGCCCCTTTCAATACTTTGTGCACTTCCAGGGGCTCGGCAATGATTTGTTTTACAGTCATGCGAGGATCGAGGCTGGCATAAGGGTTTTGAAAGACAATTTGCAGTTGGCGGCGTAGTTTTTTCATGGCGGTGGCATCGCATGTCAAAACATTTTCGCCCATAAAATCAACAGTGCCTGAAGTTGCCGGCAGCAGTCTGAGCATGACTCGACCGAGAGTCGATTTGCCGCAACCTGATTCTCCGACCAGCCCTAAGGTTTCACCCTCGATAATGCTTAAATCAACGCCGTCAAGCGCCTTGACCGCGCCGACTTGTTTGCTGAAAAAACCTTTTCGAATTGGAAAGTGTTTTTTCAAACCTTTGATTTCAACGATCACATTTTTCTTTTCACGGCAATGGCAATTAGTCGATGCATTTTCTTCTGCATCTTCTGGCGCATTATCTTCCGGTTGAGAACTAGCGAGAGTCAATTAGAATTGCTCCAAAAAAGCTTGCCGGCTAAGTAACCGGCAAGCTTGATTATAAGTGACTGCAGGCAAAAGCTATGGACGTCGAGACGAGAGATTGCCAAGCTTTTCAGCCAGCCGGATTGCAAATCTGAGCGGATTGCCCTGAAGACGTGTGGGGTCTTCAACAACCCAGCCATATTTCTTAGCGTTTTGCGGTGCGCAATAGCCTCTGTGCGTGACTACTCCTTGATACTGCGGGCAGGCAGACTTGGAGATGGCCATCGTTTGAAGGCGATTCTTTTGCGCTCCCTCTATCTTATGCAGCCAATTGTTTTCCTGGCTGTAGGAGGAAGAGGCATTTGTTTCTTGCTTGAATTCGTGTTCCAGGCTTTCAAAATAGCGGGCAAGCGCATTGGATTCATAGCGACCCCACATTTCACTTTTGATCCGGTATGGTCTGGGCTCGCGCAAGAAGATGTACCAGAACACGGTATACAGAACGGCTAACTCAGCAGCGATGATTAGATAGGCGAACATATCCGAACTCCCGGCTAAAGAGCCTTGAGCAATGGGTTTCCTTTTTACGGCGCATCTTGTGCGCTTGTTTGGAGCGCATTTGATGCGCAGAATGGTTGGTGGTTTTTCGCACTAAGCTACGCGCTTAGTAGCACGCTTTAGTGCGCTTTCGATTACGCAGGTGGAGTACGCAAACGGCAGAAACTTTAGTCACGCTTAACGTGTGTAAACATGATAACGAAACATTACAAAAAAGCTATGGGTTTTTAATGATCGAAGAATTGTCAAGTGGTTAATTCTCAGAGCTCGTCAGACGGCACAATGACGGGATTACAGGCATGTTGATAACCAACTCTTGTGCTAGGGTAATCCACTAATAGCATGCGACTTAGAGATCTCACACCCCGGTGCATTGAGTCGCCTTGTGTAATTGAACAGGCACGTTTCAGTTTCACTAAGGACCGCTCTATGCAAATCAATCGAGTTGCTGTGGTGGGCGCCGGGACAATGGGTTCATCCATTTCGGTTGCCTTCATCGCCAGAGGGATTCCGGTCCTTCTTAAGGACATCGATCAAGAACAAGTC
>JBGAVL010000415.1:0-4132 GCA_044228145.1 Obscuribacteraceae bacterium (SeqCode) | reverse complement strand
GAATTGCCTGCGATTCAATAGCAAGAACTATCTCATGCTCCTTCTCCAGGCTCCATTCATCCGATACGAAATTAGTTTCAGAATTAATTTGCTTAAGAGTTTTACTGAAGACCATGTAGAAATGGTCGTGAAACGAATAAAGCGGATTATATGAGCAAATGATCGACACATGGTTCTTTTCATACTTTCCAGGAAAAATTGTAATTGATCTCAGTAAGGAATCACGCAAGGGCAGCAATAGCAACATATCTTGAAATATGGTGAAGTCTTTCATGCTTTCATTTTTTAAAAGCCGTTTTAACAGAGCTTCTATTTTGGTGCTCAAAGTTGCTTACCCGTGTTCTAACTTGTTTATGCCATTCGTATTTTAAGCGAGATGAATTAATTTACGATAGTTTACTAAATCAATTAGTTCGATAGTGAAAAAGTTCTCAATGGGGGTCCCCCGAAACGGTAGACAGTTGGTCTGGGCAAAAGTCGCTTCTTGTGAAAAAATACGGAGAAGCGCACTATGACAAGAAAAAACAAACAGAGCGAATATTCAATGGAGTTTCAGGACAAAGCCGTCAGGCTTTGTAGGATGCCAGGGCGCTCGATTGCATCTGTGGCTCTTGAGCTTAAAATACCAGCATGGAAACTGCGTACATGGATCAAGAACTCAGAAGAGAAACTAGAAAGAGACTCTGAATTGACCGAGATTATTCGCCTGGAGAACGAGCTTAAAGAGGCTCGCGAAGAGATTGAAATACTAAAAAAGGCCGCAGCGTACTTTGCCAAGTCCCAGAAGTAAAGTACGCTTTCGTGCATCATGAAAGGGAAAATCACTCGGTAACTTTGCTGTGCAAAGTTTTAGAAGTGAGTCGCTCTGGATATTACAAGTGGCTTTCGCGTGGAATTTCTGAGCGTCAGGAGAAACGAGAAAAGCTGTTGGAGCGTATTTTAGAAATTTTCCAAGATAGTCGAGAGACTTACGGATGCCCACGAGTACACGAACAACTGCGCCAGGAAGGCTTTACGTGTAGCTACAACACTGTAGAAAAGCTGATGCGAGTGAATGAAATCCAGCCTAGGCAGAGGCGTCGATTCAAGGCGACAACAGATTCTAAGCACGATTTACCAATTGCGCCAAATCTTTTAAATCGTCAGTTCGATGTTGAAGAGGCTGATGAGGTTTGGGTTAGCGACATCACTTACATTGAGACTAGACAAGGTTGGTTGTATCTTTGCGTGTTCATTGATCTGTTTTCACGTGCGGTAGTCGGCTGGTCAATGGACAAAAACATGACTGCAGATATCGTTGTAAAGAGAGCGTTGCACCAACCCCATTCTGGCGAGTAAATTTGAAATGCAGTAAAACAGAAGAGGTCGGGATGCAACTAGAAAGTCTGCGCTAAGTGATGTTCAAGCATGGTCAGCGAGATCCTGAAATAGAGAAGCGATGGCGTAGGCTGATAGCCGAACAGGAAAGTAGTGGACTTTCGCAATCTGAGTTTTGTCGACGCAAAGGACTTAGGCCATCTACTTTCAATCACTGGAAAATAGAGATTAAGAAGCGAGACCGGGAAAGTAATGCATCATCGAAGAAGGCGCCACAAATGAGAAAAGCAATCTCTAGTCCTAGTATATTTATTCCTGTTGTATCGAAGAGTGCTCAGGCAGACGATGCGGATCAGCTCATGGAAATTGTATTTGCTGGCGGGAAATATTTACTTCGAATCGACACGAATATCGACCGAGAATCACTGCGTCGAATTGTTACCGCACTGGTGGATATCAAATGTTAATCGCTCCAAATGCCGTCAAGATTTTTTTGTGCGTCAAGCCGACCGACATGCGATGCAGCTTCAGTGCACTCTCCGGGCTCGTGCGATCTCAAATGGGTGGCGATCCCCTGAGCGGACACTTTTTCATTTTTCGAAACCACAGAGGCGATCGACTGAAAATTCTCTACTGGGAAAAGGACGGCTACGCCCTCTGGTACAAGCAATTGCAACGTGGCACATTCAAGTTTCCAGACGACCTTGATGTCGATAGCTTGGAAATCGATACGGCATCACTGTCAATGCTGCTTGAAGGAATTGATCTACGTCTGATTCATAGACAAAAACGATTTCGCCTGCAAAAACAACCCGCTCTTTGCTAGTCTGAATTCAAGCTTGTCATACCACCCCAAAATCAAATTATCAGAATCGAAACGTTCGAAACACTGATGATTACATTGGTTGGGGTGAAACATAACCGATATTTGCTGACGCTCACCAAGAAAGTATGGCCAAATCTTAGCTAGTTCTTTTGATACTGCATACGGTGCTTACTGTATAATGTAGTTATTTAAGGCGCAGGCAAAAAAATACATGGCTAAAGACAAAACACCTCCAGATGCGCTTCCAGACAACATCGAGGATTGCCACAAAATGATCCGCGAACTTTTCTCCCGCATCGCCGAACTTGAAAAACAACTCTCTAGGCGCAATCGCGCACTCTTTGGAAAGAAGTCTGCTAAAGTAGATTCCACTCTTTTGACCGGAACAGGCAAAGCTATTCATTTTCAAACAAGCGAAGAGCTCGAATCCGAAAAGAAACATCTTGAGATTGTCGACGACAAAAAGCATGGCGGTGGACGAACTCATTCTTCCTCGCTGCCTGAGCGAACCATTGAACATAGATTGCCCGATACAGAACTGCCCTGCCCTTGCGGCGGTGGAACTAGGGAAATCATCGGTTTCGAAACATCCACTCAAATTGAATATGTAGATACTCTGTTTGCGAATTTGAAACACGTCCAATTCAAATACTCTTGCAAAAAGTGTCAGGGACAGCTCGTGCTTGCTCAAAAACCATATCAACCGATTGATAAAGGAAAAGTCGGTCCAGGACTTCTTGCCAAAATCGTTCATGATAAGTTTGTTGTCCACCTGCCGCTTTACCGACAAGAAAAAATCTTTCTTTCTCAGGATATTCCAATCAATCGCTCCTCCATGTGCCGATGGATGAAAGAAGCCGCAGATCTTCTTGAACCAATTGCAAATAAAATACAGAAGCTGATTCTCAAAAGTAAGGTTATTCAATCTGATGCCACCAAATTGCCGGTCATTAAGAAAGGAGCTGGAAAGACACACAATGCCACTATCTGGTCTTTCGTCGGTGATAAAAATGCGCCATACATTTATTTCGACTTTTCCGAAACCGAGCATGGAATCTACCCGGAGCAAATTCTTTCCGGCTACAAAAATATCCTTCAAACTGACGGAACCAACAAGTACAACGAGATCATCAGGCAAGGAGCCATTCAGGTTAACTGCTGGGCGCACGTTCATTGTAAATTTGAAGATGCTTGGAAAGAGGACGCAATCGCTGCAGAATTTCCGATGGGAGTAATTAAAAGTCTTTTTGATATTGAGCGCGTGGCTGCTCAACTCACAGAGGATGAAAGAAAAGATCTTCGACAGAGACTCGCTAAACCCAAATTGAAAATGCTTGAGACCTGGCTTCGCGAAAAAGAACATATCGCGCTTCCCAAGTCGAAACTCGGAGAAGCTATCTTTTACACACTGGAGCGCTGGGCTGGATTGTGCAGATATGCTGATACTGGCTTTGTGGAAATCAGCAACAACGCATGTGAGCGAAGCATCAAGCCGATTGTTCTTGGAAAACGCAACTGGCTTTTTGCAGGCTCGATGGAAGGAGGCAAAACCGCCACAATCCTTTTGAGTATCGTAGAAACTTGCAAAAGATTGAAAATCAATCCCGTCGAATATTTGAGGGATGTCTTCACAAGACTGCCGAATTCTCCCACTTTTCAAATAGATGAATTCATTCCTGATCGCTGGCTAAGTCTGAAAGAAAAAGAAATCTAGATCTTTCACTCCTCAAAGCTAGCACCACACTGCCACCATTATCAATGGTGTACTTCCTGCAACGCTCTCATTGTCTCATTAACTTTCTTGTGGACAATCTGCCCTAGACGCTGAGCCGTCATGGAAGCTGGGGCAGTAGCTTTTGTAGCATTATAAGTTGAAGTAACTAATCGCTGTGCCGTTCTCACAGCAACCGCCGTTTTAACGGCACCAACTGCTAATCTGGCTGCCGGTACAGCGGCAGTTGCGGCACCAGCCCAGAACCAAGGATCTTT
>JBGAVL010000414.1:0-4159 GCA_044228145.1 Obscuribacteraceae bacterium (SeqCode) | reverse complement strand
TGCGAAGCCATTCGCTGCGCCGTTTCCAGACAAGAGAAACGCCCTGCGCGTTAAGTACTACATTGGTCGGATGCCGCAAGTAGAAGTACATCAGCAGAAAGAAACCAAGAAGGAGGATAAAAGACATCCACTGAATAATCAATATATTGGCTGACATTAGCTCTTGTGCTGAAGCTGAATTGGACACGGGAAACGCACCGCCCAACGCTGCTTGCGTTATCCATTCGATAACTTTGCCGGGACCACCAAATCCAAAGAAGGTTACTACCAATATGGTGGCGAACCAGGTTTTAGGCGCGCTCCATGCAGAAAATCGATGCGCCAACCATTTTTCGGTACTTGCATAAGGACGATATGGAAGGACAACCTCGAAGTCGTCTGTTCGAGGAACTGTTACTTGGGATGAATTCGAAACTTCGTTTTTATCCGAATCAGTATTTTGCACGATATCAGTGCTATCTGCAGCAACAGTGGTGACATCTGAAACGGTCAACTCAGAAGACTGCTCCGCTGCGCGACTGCCATTGTCGGACGACTCTTCCGAATGTTCTACTTGCGGCTGAGCTTCCGTTTCTTTGAGCACGGTTGCTTCATCCTTGAGTTTTACGTTCTCGGCTTCAGTCATTAGCTATGCTCATGCCCGTTTGAGTTGTTTCCATTCGAATCATTGTCGGTGTCTGAGGCCAAACTCAATTTCAATTCGGCAAATTCCAGTGCGATTGCATTTGCTGTTTGAGGTCGCTCCGAATCTTCCATGCTGGTCAGTCTCAAAATCATTTTGTCGAGCGCTTCGGGAACATCAGGGCGAAGTTCGCGCGGACTCGATTCGGATAAGGGCTCCGGATCTTTGGCTGTCAGCAAATAATGAAGCGTTCCGCCAAGCGCGTAGATGTCGCTCAAGGTGCTTGCCTTGCCGCGCAATTGTTCCGGCGCCATGTATGCCTGCTTGCCGACAAGAGTACCAGTGGCGGTGCCGACAAATTCGTTGGCTGCTCCAAAATCAATGAGTTTGACGGAACCATTTTCATTTAGAACAATATTTTCAGGCGTCAGATCTCTGTGAATAATCGGTGGAGCCTGCTGGTGCAAATAGTTGAGGATGCCTGCAATTTCATGCGCCCATTTGACCACATGAGTAGTCGGCTGCGGTCCGTTTTGCTTGACCAGTTGCCGCAGATCTTGCCCACGTACATATTCAAGCAAAAGGTAGTGCCTGCCTTCCTCATGAAAGTGATCGAATACTTTGGCTATCTGATCGTGATCGAGACGAATAAGAAATTGCGCTTCTCGAGCGAATAATTCCATCGCCTTGTCTTTCGCTTTTTCTTCTGTGCCTTCGGGAATGACCGCTTCTTTCACAACGACCATATCTTTCTCGTTTAACTGAGCGAGATAGATTGCTGACAAACCGCCGAATGCCAGCTGTTTTACGATTTTGACGCGCCCGTTTTGCAATTTACGATCGGGCTCCAGGGGCACGAATGCAGTGGCGCTAAATCTGCGGCTCAACTCTTCTTCCCACATTTGCGTGTAGCTGAGTTTTTCAATGCCGAGATTTTCGTTTTGCAGGTTGTCGTGAAAGGCGATCAATTCAGGTGTGCGTTGACATGACGTGCCCCAGACTTCCAGAGAAAGAAGCAGACGTTCCAAGTCCGATCTTTTCAAACTTCTTAGAGGAATATCGACGTGCCCGCCTGAGTTGAAATGTAAATCCAACTTACCGTCAGGAAGCTTATCTTTCGTCTGCGTTTGATTGTCCGAGATAAGTAATCTAGCTTCTTTCAGATCCGACCACATACGTTCGCGGCGAAACTTCAACATAGGAAGAAACAAAAGAGGGAATGAAAATCCCTCTTTACTGACCAGAAGGCGATCGTCTTCGCAAATCGCCGCGATCATTATGGAAAGTACCGGTATCGTCATGAGGATTGCCAGTACGGCGGCGGAAATCAGAGGCGGCACGCTGGCGGCAGAACGCAAGAGCAGCGAGATGAAAAAGCCCAGACAAAAGGGAACAACTATCGCCCACAAGGGCATCAGCGCACCCATGACGTACAATCCCACCCGCTGTGGCGTGCTGCGATATTCGATTGCGACTTCGAGTTCTGACACTGAATCCCTACAGGAATCTACAAGGAGTTCTACCTGCGCAAACTATCCTCTTCTTATTCTAGCCAAGTGCGTAAAAAAGAAACCGGATTTCATGGGGTTTTTTCCTCAAATCAATTCTTTTCAGGCTTTTCACTGGAATCTACAAATTCCGAGGGCAGACGTTTTGCCATGGCAAAAACCGCCGGAGGGCATATTCCTGCAAGCCTTTCGAAGATCTTGCCGGGGTGGGTGAGCACGATTTCCGAGCTGCCGCCTTTCTCCAGTGCCTTAACAATGTCGCTCGAGCATTCTTGCGAACTTATAGAAAGGAAGCTGCGCATGATGAATCCCTGGAGATTATTTTTGCTGCCTATCGAAGTGGGGTTTTTCAATTCAGAGACTTGATTCTTCTCGAAAAACTCAGTCCGCACCCATCCGGGACAGACAGTAATAATGTCGATATTCTGGGCTGCCAGCTCGGCGGCCATGCCCTCGGACATGCCGGTAAGCGCGAATTTGCTTGCCGCATAACAGACGCTGCCGGGAAAGGAAATTTTTCCAGCTACTGACGAGATATTGACGATTTTTCCCTTGCCGGCTTTTACGAAATGCGGCAATACAGCATATGTCAGCCTCAGCGGTGCAAAGAAATTGACGGCAAAAACCCGCTCCCAGTCCTCAACGGTCAGCTTCATGATTGTGCCGGGCTTTGCCAGTCCAGCATTATTCACCAGTACGTCGATGCCGCCGAAGCTCTCCAGGCAGGCATTGACAGTGGCCTCGTTGACAGCTTTGTCGCCTACGTCTCCAACTACTTTTATCGCTTTGCCGCCGGCTTCTTCGACAGCCTTGCAGGTTTCGTCCAGTTGAGCTTCTGAGCGAGCGTTCAAGACTAATCTTGCCTGGTATTTCGTGGCCAATTCCAGCGCCATTGCCTTGCCGATGCCGGATGAGGCGCCTGTGATGATGCCCCTGAATTGTCCGCTCAATCCGCGCTTGGAAGCCATTGCCATTCCTCTTATAAATGTACGTTTCATTGCCAGCCGCTCAATTATAGTGCGCCTGGACTCTCACAAAGTTTTCACAGGTAACTTTTAGAATGGAAATTGAGGGGAAATCGGGTTTTTTTGTGGTTTTCTAACAAAATTTATGAATAGCGCGCTTCTGTCCGAATGTTTACGGGAGCTCAGCGCCAAGCTGGATTCGCGAGATATCCTATTGTCGGATGCGATTCTCAATGCGCTGAAAGTCTTGCGTATTTTTTATGGCAACGAAAAGTTGCAATTTTTCAATCGTGAATTGCTCGGCTATTTGCAAGAGGAAATGGCTGAATTTGAGATAAATAAAAAGCGAAGGGAAGAGGAAATGCTTCCTGAAAAGCACGAGGAACAGCTGGTCGCTTACCGGTATTTGACCGGCTTTTGGGTGGAGGAGTCGATTCTCAGGCGCGGTGTGAAAACAATCGCCTGCTTGCATACACAAAAGACTTCGCTCTTTTGCAATTATGGTGTCGGCGAAATTGAACAGTTGATGGCAAGACTGCATTGCGACGATCAAAACTACGTTGGTATCAAGCTATCCGAGAATTCTTCCCGCGTATTTCTCTGCAGAGCCAGCCAGATTTATCGCTTGTACAGCGCGATTAGACATCAGGTAAAACTGAAGATCGATGATTTGATTGCAGAACTCTGCGGTGAGAATCAATAATAGATCTACAAAAGTTCAACGATAGATCAGACTTGGGTTTCGATGATTCAAGCAAGCAAGATCAGTGCTTCTACGCCGTAAAGAGCCATCAATTCGGAGAAGACCGGATTGTAGTCCTCTTCCTTCAAAACCTCTGTGAGAGCGGTAATAGGTCTCAGGGCTGAAAGTCGCTTGCGTGTTTCGGCAAGTTCCTTTTCACCATGAGCGGTGGCAATTTCCGTGTGCTTCAGTTTCCAACTTGGCATTAGAAACAGAAATGCTTTTAGACAAGGAAACTCCAGAAAAATGCTAATGAAAATCAATGTTTGAGCGTTTTTAAAACCAAACAAACCAAGCCAGAGAAAACCACCAATAAACACTA
>JBGAVL010000413.1:0-4190 GCA_044228145.1 Obscuribacteraceae bacterium (SeqCode) | reverse complement strand
TGATCGCAAACAACGAAAACCTCCTCGAGAATAGCTTGTGCAGAAGCATTGCCGTCTTTTGTCACGGCTCGCGAATACTGGTTTTCCACAAATGACTCACCTGCTTCGAGCTGAAGCACAACCCGAAGTATTCCTTCCAAAATGTCGATGGGCTCGAATCCGGTAACGACAATTGGAATTTTATAGCGCTCGCATAGTTCTTCATAAGGTCGCCAGCCCATGACGGAGCAAACATGTCCGGGTCCCAGGAATCCTTGCACGCGATTATCGGGAAAGTCCATCAATCCTCTGATCACTGGCGGCACAGTGACATGTGAAACCAGTAAAAAGAAATTGTCCAAACTCATTCGCTTTGCTTGCTTCACTGCCATTGCATTAGCAGGTGCGGTGGTCTCAAACCCAATTGCAAAAAACACCACTCGCTTGTCGGGATTTTCTCTGGCAATTTTCAAGCAATCCAGTGGTGAATAAACAATTCGAACGTCACCGCCGGCAGCCTTCACATCGAAAAGATCAGCCTTACTTCCGGGCACACGCAGCATATCGCCGTAGGAACAAAAAATTACATTCTCGCTGCCGGCGATAGCGATAGCCTTATCTATGACTTCCAATCCTGTCACACACACAGGACAGCCAGGACCGTGCAGCAACTCAATCTCGTCAGGCAGAAGATCGCTCAGCCCGAACTGCATTATCGTGTGAGTTTGCCCGCCGCACACTTCCATAATCCGCCATGGATGCCTGGTGGCTTGTTCGATCTTTTTTGCCAGAATCGAAGCTTGTTTTTCACTTCTGAATTCGTCTACGAATTTCATTGGTCTTCACCTGCGTAGCTGAGTTCTGCGGCCTTATCGGTGGCACTAATTGCAGATAGTGTTCTCAAAGCCTCTTGCTCATCGATAACGCTCAGTGCAAAACCGACATGAACCAAAACGTAGTCGCCGGTTTTAGCTTCCGGGGTGTACTCCAGGCAAGCAGTCCTGCGAATACCTCCGAAGTTTATCTTGGACATTTTCAAACCATCCTTTTCAAAAACGGTTTCAACCATTCCCGGTATCGCCAAACACATAGACAATAACCTCAAACAGAATTTTTAGACAACGCTACAACCACCTGACCAAATGACAGTCCTCCATCATTGACGGGTAATTTCTCAGGGAAGAAAACTTGAAAGCCTTCTCTCTTCAGAACTTCTTCAACCATTGAAGACAGCATTGTATTTTGAAAGACTCCGCCTGCAAAACAAACGGTTGAATTGCCGGTTTTACTTCTTAAGATTTGCAAGACGTCGACAATCAGATCTCTCACCGCTGAGTGGAATGCAAAAGCAATACATTCCCTCGCCCGCCCTGTCAATAATGCCTCGTGCACTGATTGAAATAACGCGGATGATTTAACAAGGGTGGTGGCATCGCCAGACTCAATCCCATAACCCAAATTCAGTTTTGCCAATTCACGGCTAGAGCAAGTGCACTTTCTCGCCAGGGCTTCCAACTCCATGGCCGCCTGCCCTTCATATGTCACCTGGCAGTCCGGCGAAATCAATGCCGACACTGCATCAAACAGCCGGCCGCAGCTTGAGGTAAGAGGAGTATTGATATTCTTCTCAATCTGAGCAATTACACCATCCGTTTCCTTTTCACCATATCGTGCTTGCAGATCTCCCAGAAAGCCGGACAAACTGGAGTTCCTCTTTTCCAAGCCGAGCTTCGCTACAAATCCCAATGCCATTCTCCACGGGCTTTTGATTGCCGCTTCGCCTCCCGGCATGGGAATGTTTTCAAAATGCGCCAGCTTGTCAAAATGTCCATACGAAGCGTGCAAAAATTCCCCACCCCAGAAGTTACCGTCAGTACCGAGACCGGTCCCATCAAAAACAACCGCCAGAGCTTTTTCAATGTTGTGCTCTGCCATCACACTCACGGCATGTGCGTGATGGTGCTGCACTGGCACAAGCTGCAATCCGCGCTTACGGGCTAACTCTTCTGCAAATATAGTGGTTTGATAATGAGGATGAAGATCGTGCGCTATGAGCTCAGGTTGAATATCAAAAAGACGTTCGTATAGAAGGAACGTTTTTTCGTAATTATCTAGCCTCTCGATTGTTTCAATGTCACCAAGATGTTGGCTGATTCTTGCCTCAGAGTCTCTAGCCAAACAAAATGTGTTTTTCAAATGACCGCCAACTGCAAGCGCGGCGAACCTTGATTTAAAAGGCAAGCGCAGCCGCCCGGGAGCCAGCCCGCGAGCGCATCTTAGAGTGAAAGCTCGGACGCCCGTAGAGCGCACGATCGAATCGTCATAGCCTGAGAATATTTCGCGATTGTGGTGGAGAACTCCTATTGCCGCAAAAGTGTCTTTAGCTTTCTTTTCGTCGATCAGGATCGGACAGCCTCTTTCATTTGCACTGGTTGCGATCAGGGGAAACTCGCAAGCGCCGGCAAGCAAGTGATGAAGCGGCGTAGAGGGAAGCATGGCGCCAACCTCATCGAGAGCAGGCGCAATCTCATCGTCGAGCAGGCAATGCTCTTTACGCCGCAAAAGTACGATCGGACTCTGAGCGCTCTCCAGAAGCAGCCTTTCACTCTCGCCGACACGACAGTACTTTTCTGCAGCGGCGACGTCGGCAAACATGATAGCCAGTGGTTTGTGTTTGCGGGATTTCAGTTTGCGGATGGTTTTCACGACTTCTGAATTTTGCGCATTGCCCATAAGATGAAAACCGCCGAGACCCTTTACGGCCAGTACGTGATTTTGTCTGAGCATCTCTTTTGCCGCATCCAGAGCAGCTGAGCCGGACAATTGCTGAGAGCCCGCAATTTCAAAGAATAGTTGCGGTCCACACTTGTGACAGGCATTCGGCTGTGCATGAAAACGGCGGTCGGCAGGATCGCTGTACTCGTCCTCACAATCCGCGCACATCTGGAAGCGACTCATCGTTGTTGCCTGACGATCGTATGGCAAAGCTTCGATTATCGTGAAGCGAGGCCCGCAATCGATGCAGTTTATAAAAGGATATTGATAACGCCTGTCCGATGGAGAAAAGAGTTCCTCCAGGCATTGCTTGCAGGTAGCCGCATCGGTGGGCAGGCAGCGTTCCCCATGCCGATCGTCTCTGCTTTGGACAATCTCAAAACCTCTGTATTCAGCCAAGACCGGACAAGTCTGCGTGCGGATTTTTTCAATAGAAGCAAGCGGCGGGGGCTCGTGTGAAAGCTCCTTCAAAAACGTGTCTAATTTGTCTTGCTGCCCTTCAATCTCAATTTCCGCAATTCCACCGTTGTTGCGGACGAAGCCTTCCAGCCCCAGACGCACCGCCAGATTGAACACGTAAGGACGGAAGCCCACCCCCTGGACAATGCCGTGGACAAAGATTCTCATTCTCGAGACAGATGCTTGCATTGCGATTTATCGCTCGCGGAACCAAGTGTTTCAATTAAGTCTATTTAGAATTTCGCTTATTCTGCCATATCATTCTTGCGAATGATTGCGCTTTCAAAGTGGTCTTCCGGGACTATTTCCTCCAAATGCTTCAGAAGGACGATACGAGAAAGGTGCAGTCCAATCAGAATAGCGTAATGGCGCTGCAATTCAGGCAAGGAGAAATGTAATGAAAGTATTGATCGCAGTTGAGGAATCAGAGTGCTCCCGACGCGCCCTTGAATCAGTGATGGAGCGCAGCTGGCCGGAAGAATCACAATTTAGAATTATTAACGTATTCGAACCGATTCCAGCTTACGGCGAGGTTATGTACTCGCCCAGAGCAGCGGAGTCGCTGGTTGCGGCCGAGCAGGAATTGCTCGAAGCAAAGAAAAAGAGATTGAAAGAAAGCATTGCAACACTCAAAGAACATGTTCCTGCCTGTCCTGTCAGTGGGTCCATTCTCACCGGAGATATCCGAAACTCCATCCTTGACGAGGCCAAGAATTGGGGAGCGGACTTGATAGTCCTGGGCTCGCACGGAAGAAAAGGCTTGTCGAAGCTGTTTCTTGGCAGTGTCGCCGAAGGTGTTGCAGGGCACGCAGACTGCTCGGTAGAGATAGTCAAACATAGAGTTCATTAATCGCCGTCGCGGCAAATTCAAATTATTCGGAGGATCAAATCATGAAGGTCATTATTGCCGTGGACGACTCGGCTTATTGCAAGCGGGTTCTAGAGACTATTGCAGCACGCAAATGGCCCACTGATAC
>JBGAVL010000412.1:0-4250 GCA_044228145.1 Obscuribacteraceae bacterium (SeqCode) | reverse complement strand
GATGTCGATGCAGACGTGACTACGTTGTTTACCAGCTCCTGCCTTTGCGTCCACAAGTTCGTCATCTGATCTACGACGAGTGGTCCGAAGAACCAACCGAGCGCGAACAAAATACCAGCAATTCCGACATAGATTGCCAGGACGGAAGCAGCCATCGGAATATTTGCTTCTTTGTGCACGTAGCGCACAAGCGGCAAAACCAGGTAGGCAAAGATGCCGCCAATAACAAAGGGCGGGAAGATTTCCCTAATGTGATAGAGAAACCAGATGATGAGACAGAGTGCGACCCACTTGAGCATGAATGCCTTTGGCGATATTCGTCGGAATTAGCGAGCTGCTACCGGCTGCTGTTCCAATTTCGAGAAGTCGTGAACGCCGGCTCGCACCAGTTTGCGCAAGAGCCACGAGGCGCGGAAGCGCTCGCCCAGGTCTTGGTGGTAGCTGTCCAATTCAGTTAAGCACCAGGCCAGACCCTTCTCTTCTGCAATTGTGAGCAAACCGCGTTGCAGCCCGCATCCGTATTCCATCGCTACATCAACATCAGCATGTTCGATGACGTGCTCTTGCAATGCATAGACAGCTTCGTTGAACATCGGCAAAAGCACGCGATAGGCTTCGAATTTCTTGCCGGCCTTGGCGTCTGTTTTCGCTTCTTTCTTCGCTGCTTCTATTAGTTTTTCCAATTCTGGATTGACTTTCTTCGGCTCGCCTTTCTTTGGAATGGCGCCCTTTTCATGGATGAAGAAACCGGCGCCAGACTTTTGTCCGAGGAAGCCGGCTTTGATCATGTGCTTGAGAAGGGGCGAGGGCGAAAAGCGAGGACCGTATTCTTTATATAAGAACTCGTTGACGTGCGCGCAGATGTCGATGCCGGTCATGTCGAAAAGGGTGAATGGACCCATCGGCAGTCCGAATGCTTCTACGGCTTCGTCGATTTCCTGTGGCGAGCCTGCACCTTCTGTCAAAGCCCAGAGCGCCTCATTCATGTAAGGGAAGAGCAATCTGTTGACCAGGAAGCCCGGGCATTCTTTTACTTCGACCGGCACTTTGCCCATGTCGCGGCACAGTTCGATTGCTGTTTTAACAGTATCTTGCGATGTCTTGACGCCTGGAATTACTTCCACAAGCTTCATGAATTGAGCCGGATTGAAAAAGTGCATGCCCACTACTTTGTCTGGGCGGCGGGTTGCTGAGGCAATTTCGGAAATCGAAAGGGCGGAGGTGTTGGAGGCAAGGATTGCGCGCGACGGGCAAATTTCGTCGATTTCTTTGAAGATGGCAAGCTTGACTCCAATCTCTTCAAGAGCCGCTTCGATGACGATATCGACGTTGTTGAAGCCTTCGTAGTCAGTCGAACCCTTTACTAGTCCGAAAAGCTCGTCTGCTTCTTCTTGTGTGAGGGTCGCTTTCTTGACTCGAGAGTCATACATTCTCTTGATGTTGGCAAGACCTCTGTCGACGAATTCTTGCTTGACGTCTTTGAGAATCACGTGAATGCCGGATTGGCTCAAGACCTGGGCAATGCCGGAACCCATTGCTCCGGCGCCTATGACTGCTGCTCTTTGGACCTTCATTTCAATGGACCTCTCGATATCTTTCTGCCGCATTCGTCGTGCGACTCAGCTGCATCTTTATCTGCTGAGTGATCCGCTATGCTAGCATTTTCGAGATTTAGCTCAGGCCAAATCAATCAATTGTTTGTATTCTCTGAAGTCTACAGATTCCGTCTTTTAGATTTCACCTGTTTTTTTCTTTGGGTGTTTTTTGCCCTTCCCTCGGCATCCCGTCAATTTCTGTCCGGTTCAGATTGTTTCTTGCAGGTTCAAAATGTCCTTAATGACAACCATGATGAGGCGTGCACCGGCTAATGTCGATGCCGTTGACAACACGCCCAAGCACCTCGGCTGGGTCATGCTCACCGCGCTGGGGATAGGTGCCACGATAGGCGCCGGTATCTTTGCCATGCCTGGCATGATCGCAAGAAAAGCCGGTCCGGCAGGGATTTTGTCATTCTTGCTCACTGGTCTGATCATCATGGCGGTCGCATTCTGCTACGAGAAATTTTCTCGCGTAGTGCCGAAGGGCGTGTCAGCCTACAGCTACGTTTATCACTCGATCGGCGAAGTCTTTGCCTGGATTGTCGCGTTTGGACTATTCATGGAATACAGCTTTGGCTCGTCTGCCGTAGCGATTGCCTGGGGAGAGTACCTGAAGCGTGCAACTGGTTTCACTTTGCCGCAAGTGCTCTCCGGACCGATGACCGATGCTAGCGGCGTGCATCACTTTGGCGTAAACGTTGTGGCCATGGCGGTTATCGCTGTCGTGACGGTAATTTTGATTTTTGGTGGAGTGAGTAAATCGGCAAAACTAAATTTCTGTCTCGTGATTTTGAAAATGGTGCTTCTGGTTTTGTTTCTTGCTGCAGGCATTAAGCACATCGATCCGTCTAACTGGGCTAATTTTATGCCGAAAGGTTGGACTGGTGTTTTGCAGGGCGCCGCTCTTGCCGTGTTTCCTTACGTCGGCTTTGATGCCCTTTACACATTCGCTCGTGAGTCGAAATCACTGAAAGACACTAAGATGGCGACCTGGGCGTGTGTCGGTATTGTGGTCATGCTCTACGTGGCAGTCATGGCAGTCGCCACAGGACTGGCGCCTTGCTTTATCAACGGTGAGGAAAACAAACTTTTTGTCGGTTCTGAGGCAGCCGCGCCTCTGGCCAACTTGCTTGCCGCCGCGGGTGAAACCTGGACCGGTCAATTCATCGCCATCGGCGCTGTTCTCGGCATCTTCAACGTGTTGCTCGTGCTTTGCATGGGCGGACCGAGAATTTTCAGAAACATGGCTGAAGATGGCTTGCTTCCACCTGTTTTCGCCAAGACAAATAAAGGCAATCCCACCATCGGTATTTTGATCAATGGAATTCTGGTCGCCTTAACTGCCGGATTTGTGCCGTTCGGCGATATCGCCGACATGATGGTGTTGGGCACGTTGGTTGCGTTCGTTTTCGTTTGCATCGGCGCACTTCGTTTGAAATTGGTCAATCCAATTTTTGCGATTATTGGCGGAGCTGGATGTTTTACTCTGGCTTGTTTCCTCAATCCCCTGGTGTTGAAAGTTTATGCAATCACCTGTCCGGTTGGTCTGGTCATTTATTTCCTCTATGGAATCAAAAACAGCAATATGGCGAAGGATAAAGCTAAAGCAGAGCCGCCGGTCGCAGTGGAGCAAGCGTCGTGAAAGCAGCGGTGGTGCCTGCCAGAGGCAGCAAGTGGGAGATCAAAGAAGTTGAAGATCCAAAGCCCGGTGTAAACCAGGTATTGATTCGCATTCACGCCTCAGGCATTTGCTACACCGATGTGCACCAGACCATGGGCGAATTGCCACAGACTTACCCGTGCATCCTCGGGCACGAGCCGGTTGGCGAGATAGTCGCTGTCGGCGAAGGCGTCACCAAAAGAAAAGTAGGCGACCGGGTTGGCGTGCCCTGGGTTCAGCATGAATGCGGGCGCTGCGAATGGTGCATGCGCGAGCGCAATGCCTTTTGCCCGGAGCGCATAGGTACAAGCGGGCAAATCGCAGGCGGTCACGCGGAACTGATGGTCGCCTATGCAGAAGGCACGATGCTGATTCCGGACGGTTTGTCGTATGAACAGGCGGCGCCGATTTTCTGCGCCGGCTACACTGTATATTCAGGGCTGAGAATCGCAGAACCAAAACCGCACGAAAAAATTGCCGTGGTCGGCATTGGTGGGCTCGGTCACCTGGCTTTGCAATACTCTCGCGCCTGCGGGTTTGATACGATTGCCGTCACTCATTCGGCCGACAAGAAAAAACTGGCGCTTGAGCTTGGCGCCGATCATGTTGTTGCCGATGGGAAAGAACTGGAAAAACTCGGTGGTGCCGATGTGATATTGGCGACCAGCAATTCGTGCAAACAGACGCTTGATGCCTTTTCAGGATTGCGAAACGACGGGCGCCTTATCATCATCGGTTTTTTCAACGAACCGTTGACGTTCAAAGCGGGAGACCTGCTGTTTAAACGCGCCCGCATCATTGGTTCTCTTCAAAACGGCACCGAAATGTTGTACGAAGCGCTCGATTTTGCAGCCCGTGGAAAAGTGAAAGTAATGGCGGAAACTTTCGCCCTGAAGGACATCAATACAGCGTATGAAAAGGTCGCCAAAGGCGACGTTCGCTTCCGCGCAGTAGTTTCGAACAATTGATCGATTGTAGGGGCGACGCCATGC
>JBGAVL010000411.1:0-4302 GCA_044228145.1 Obscuribacteraceae bacterium (SeqCode) | reverse complement strand
CTTTGAGGCGTTTTTTATCTGCTTCGCTGATTTCTCCGTACGAAACTTTCAACGCTAGAGCCAGGACGTATTGAAGCGTGGTTAATGGAGTCCTCAGATCGTGATTGATCATGGCAACGAACTCACGCTTTTGCCTTTCAATTGAAGAAAGCGAATCATTGAATTGATGAAAGACTTTGTCCAAATGTACAAACTCATCTCGCCCTTCAAGAGGTGGAGCCAGCTCGGTTCTTTCCGCACAACGTTTCAAATTGCCTGTCAACCGATCGATTCTAGCGATAATAGAGTTAGCGAAAAAAAGTGCAAGAAAGCAAGATAAAAGCAAATTTGCAATTAAGCCAAAAAATATTGTCGTGAACAGTCCTTTTAGATCTGGTTTTACATTTTTCGAACGCTCTTCTTCCTTAACCAAAACCTTCAATTCTTCAAGCATTGGCATAAAGTATCTTTTCAAATCTCGCATAAAGCGGGGACCTTCAATCATTCCGGACAATCCCGATACGATCGGTTTTGCAAACTGCTCAATTACTGCTTCGGCTTGCAGTCCAAGATCTCGTATTTTCAGTGCGCGCGCATTTTGCTCGGGGTTATCGCGCGTCAGTGAGATCAGTCGAGCCACACTTTGGTGCGCCTCGCTTACAGCATCTCGATACTGGGGACCAATCCTGGGATCTTTGCTGTACTTCCACCAAGTAAGCAACATCGCCATACTGTAGAACTGGTCGTTGATTTGCCCTGCAGTCGAAACGATCGCTTTCGAATGCAGCTGGGAAATTGTTTGCTTCTCAATTTTCGAAAGTGTGTCGGACAGAGCTACAGCCAGGCCCAACTCAAAAATCAAAGGCACAGCCACTAAAATCAATCCTGTTTCCGAAAGATTGAAAAGGGCGTTTCTCACACGGCGTGGCGATAGCTTATCGTTTGTTGACGACATAGGAATGCTGCACTCTCATCAACTGCGCAAGTGGTGCACATCGGTGAGTCTTCTGTACCCTGCACAGGGTAAAGCAAAGCTGATTCCAGGTGATTTTGTTCCTTAGAGTACAAGTTACAACCATGCGTTTTGTAACTCGTTAACTAATTCCACCTATGTTTTCCTTGACCACGCCGCAGATTTACTAGTCAGAGAGCCAATTTTTCAAGCCTACTGGGCTTCTGCGTGCCATTTAACAGGTCGAAAACAACTCGTTGATAGAGTGCATTTAGGGGCAAATGATTGATCGCGTGGGACTCAAACCTATGGAAGACTTTGACGCCGGCCAAGCCGAGGACGTTACGCTGCGTCTAAATATCGGCTCAACCGGATCGCCGGAAATGCAAGGAGGTCAGATTTCTCAGTCTGAACTTTTGACTCCCGGCAGTCTATTCCTTGGAAAGTACAGCATTCATGGCCGGATTGGCAGCGGCGGAATGGGCGTAGTCTATCGCTGCACTCAGATTTTGTTCGGCAAAGACATGGCGATAAAGACGCTCAACCAATCGTCGATGAACGACGAAGCGGTGCAGCGTTTTCAAACCGAAGCGAAAGCGGCAGGTTCTCTCAATCATCCAAATCTGGTTTCCGTTCACGATTTCGGAGTGACTGAAAACGGCGCGCCCTATATGGTCATGGACTTTGTGCCAGGCAAGACATTGCAAGATGTTTTATCCGCTCACGGTCAGATGCCTCTTGAAACTGTCATCGACATTTTCATTCAATGCGCCGACGGTCTTGCGCACGCGCATAAGGAGGGTGTTTTCCATCGCGATATAAAGCCCAGCAATATTGTTTTATTGCAAGAGGAGAAAATTGGTCCTGGTTCGATTCGCATTCTCGATTTTGGAATTGCCAAAATTGCATCCAATAGTGCGCAAACGCAAGAATTGACAAAGACCGGTATAGTGATCGGCAGTCCTCTCTATATGAGCCCGGAGCAAAGCATCGGCAAGAAGATAGATGCACGCACCGACATTTACTCGCTGGGATGCGTACTCTTTGAATGCTTGTGCGGAGCACCGCCATTTCAAGGCGACTCTGTCATCGAAACTTTGATGCTTCACCAGACCGAAACACCCAGGACACTTCGCGAAGCCTCAATGGGAAGAGACTTTCCCTTGCGCCTTCAAAAGCTTGTCTCGTCCATGATGGCGAAACACGTCGACGAAAGAATAGATTCAATGAGTTCTGTTCACCATGCTCTGGTGAAAATCAGAGAATCGCTGAAAAGTCCGGACACGGGAAAGAAATCAACTCAAGAAAAAGGCGACAATGGCGCGAAAGCCTCTAAAGACGAGGAGCAGAAAAATTATAGTGCTCGGCTGGCGGCGATTAAGACTAAGTTGCTTAGCACCCCAGCCATCATATCGGCAGTTGTTGTTGCAGTATTTGGAATGTCTGCATTCACGGTCAATCAACTTGCACCGCAGCAGCAGCCGCCGCCGGTAAAGAAGATAGAACTTCTGGATGGAAGACTGGCTACGCCGGAGGAAGAGCGGGGCGGCTATGACGCGAAAATCCAGAAGGCTCTCAATGAGGCGAAAAGTCGTGGTGTAGAAACGGTCCATATTCCAGCATGTGAATTTTCACAAAGTCAATTTGAAATGTTGGGCAGAGAAAAGTGGATTAAACAGCTGGACCTGGTCGAATGCACCCGCCTTACTCCATATGGTCTGGACACAATTTTGAAAAATGACATAGAGTCATTGGATCTTCGTGCTTCAGAACTCAGTGATGACTGCCTGGCAGCCATTGCCCGTTGTGATACTTTGCGAAAACTGAACCTTTCGAGATGCACAAACATTTCACCGACTGGGCTTATGAAGATCGCCCGCATGAACAATCTTCGCTACCTGGATCTGACTGGTGTGCCTGTCAGTGATGAAGTGTTGAAAGAATGTCTGGAGAACATGCACGAGTGCACGAGCCTTAATATCAGCGAGAATAAGTTGATTGGTGATAACTCGATGCGAATTCTTGGAAGGTACAAGAGGCCGTTTGGTCTCAACATTTCTTACACCTCGGTTTCCGATGAAGGTTTGAAACACCTGGGTAAGAATATTTGCTATTTGGAAGTAATTGGAGACGAGCGCATTACCGATAAGGGCATTGAAACACTGATCAACAACTGCCCCGATCTGCAAGTGATTCAGCTGCCGGGCACAGCGGTAACTGCCAGGGGACTTATGCAGCTGACGAGGCTGAAGAGATTACATGACGTAGAAATCGGCAGGTTGGAAGCAGATATGCCTACCAGAGCCCTGGTTAGAAAGGCGCTCAATGACAGAAAAATCAACACGTTCAAGTTTTGATGCTCACTGTTCAGTTCGAAAATGCCGACTCTATCGCCTTGTCGACTGCTTCACCAATCGCCGTGGAATTTTGCCCGTGGCTCGTCAATCTGTCATAGGTTGCAGAAGCACGGTTTGTCGGCTCGATGATTTTTCTTTGATAGCAGGCACACAATTCGCTGCCCGCCAATTCAATGGCACGCTGAGTGGCTTCAATCTCGTCCTTGCCTGCACCTTCAAAGGTATGTCCTATTGTCGAATCAGCACTTCTAACTTTTTCCTGTCCACCGTAATCTCCGGAATGATTCGATAGTCCCAGTGCGTATTCGCCTCAACGGACGGATGCTTTGCGACTTCTTGCGGCGGGCGATTGTCCTTGTCGTATGCATGTTTCTGTATCGAAGGCTCAGACTTATGCACTGATACGGTGGCAACGGAATTGCACGCGGAAAGCAAAGCGGCGGCAGCCAAGCAGACAGTGGCTGCGCACGACAAATTAGTTCTCGGAAGCCGTATCGACTTGCTGAAGTGCATTATCCTCAATCACCAATGGTCGTTTAAGTGCTGCCCGAACAGTCGTTTGCAAGTACTTAGCAAGCGCCAGAATAATGCAAACCGTTCCTAAATCTTCCAGCAATTCCTCCACCATTACCGTCATATCGAGAAAGAAAGGCCAGGATAGTCCCAGAGGACTAGGTATCAAAGTGACCGGCGGACTGCGCATGCCTTGTATGAAATCGAAGCTTTCTGCAACGACATAACAGGCTGCGGCTGCCAACATTAGTAAGCGCAGGCTTTTATACGCGGCGAATCTTCTCCAGAGAAAGAGCCAACAGAATCCACCTGCAGCAAGCAAGAAAGGTGCATAAAACAAAATCCAGGGAGAACGCGAAGTCGAGAAATGGACGACAAAAGACTCAGCGCCGAAGCCCTGGCGTATGAAGTAGGTGGCAATATAGGAGCGAACATTCGGCACGACAAAATCTTGAAGAAGCGACCCCACATGCTCGTGGATGGTAGCTACTTCATCGGCAG
>JBGAVL010000410.1:0-4310 GCA_044228145.1 Obscuribacteraceae bacterium (SeqCode) | reverse complement strand
AATCAATTTGCCTGATGTACTCGAATCAATCTCAACTCAGGTCTACGACAAATATTTCACAGCCAGAGAATTGAACGATATATCCAATTTCTATGAAACTGAAGCGGGCAAGAAAGCCCTCGATGTTTTGCCGCAAGTCATGCAGGAGTCTGCTCAAATGACCGGTGAAGTAGTGACGCCGAAAGTAAAACAGATCGTCGCTCAGATCGTTCAAGAAGAACGGGTGCTCATCGAAAGAGAAGACACTGCGGCTCAAAAGGCGACTTCCACTCCCTCCTCAAGTCAGCCCCCCGCTGCAAAGCCTGCCGAAGCAAAGAAAGAAAGCAAATAGACGAGACCAGACATAAAACCAAAGCAAAGCCAAAACTAAATCCCAATTTTTTTAGCTAAGCTCTCATATATCTGTTTAAATCACTGCCCGCGATCGGTTAGGATCCATTATTGTTGCGTCTCTTTTCAAATGGCGCCTCTGGCTGGTCTCTAAGGTCCAAACCCCGTGGCAAGCACGTACGAACCCCTATATCTTAAATATAGACCGCAATCTCTTGGCGATCTGGTCGGCCAGCAATCGGTGGTGCGAACTCTTACCAACGCCATCGAGCACGAACGTGTCGCACATGCATATCTTTTCACCGGACCGCGCGGCTGCGGCAAAACATCCTCTGCCCGCATTATGGCTAAATCGCTCAATTGCCAGAAAGGTCCGAGTGCGACCCCTTGCCTGGATTGCACGTCATGCAAGGAAGTAAAACAAGTCAATTCGCCCGCCGTCATAGAGATAGACGCCGCCTCGCACAACAGCGTCGATGATGCCCGCCTCTTAATAGAGCGCGCGCCCCTTGTGACGGTGGGCGGCAGCCACTACAAGATTTACATCATCGACGAATGTCACATGCTTACAAAAGAAGCTTTCAATGCTCTTTTGAAAACAATCGAAGAACCACCCCCCAATGTGATATTCATCCTCGCCACTACCGAAGAACACAAAGTTCCGCCCACCATCATCAGCCGCTGCCAGCGCTTGATGTTCAAACTGATCAATCACGATGAGCTGGCGGTTTATCTCAGGCATGTAGCCACACTAGAAAACATCAACATCGATGACCCGGCCATTGATCTGATCGCCAGACGCTCCGGCGGTGGTCTCAGAGATGCGCTTGGACTGCTCGATCAGGCCTCGCTTCTGGCGACGACTGAAAAGCAAGTTCAGCTCGACGATTTGCTTTTGCTTTTGGGATCGGTCAAGGAAGATGTTCTTCTCGAATTCAGCAAAGCAATCAAAGAAGGCGCAGCCGAGCCAGTTTTGCAGGCTGCCGGCAGCTTGCTGGGTGAAGGGAGAGAACCGGCACTTATAGCTCTCGAGCTTTCCAAACATTTTCTCAATCTGGCCAAAGCTCAATTGAAAATCCCCGTGCTCGGCTCACCATCTTATTTGGAAGCATTGAGTGCACAGTCTCAATTGTTCGACAAAACAGAACTGGCACAAATGATCGAACAACTGTCAGCGCTCGAGCAGGGTTGCCGTCGCTCGACGCAATCGGCGCTAACCCTTGAAATAGGCTTGCTGGCTCTCTGTCACAGACTGGAAATTACAGAGCTCAAACAACTGAAAGAAAAGGTCAACGATCTGGAGTCGAAATTGGCATCGGGCGCGCCACTACAGGCGATGCCGACACAAAGACCGGCGGCACGCCCTCCTGTGGCACCGCAGCCTCATGCTCAAGCTCAGGCTGCGCCAATAGCAAAAGAGCACAGCGCAGACACCTCCACAACAGCTGTGGCCGCAGCCGAACCGCATTCGAAAAATGAATCTTCAGAAGCATCGCTTCCGCAAGAAAATGTCATTGCCGATACGGTCATTACTTATGAAGAATCGGAAGAAGCAGAACCGATTGCCGCTGTCGCATATACAGAAATCGATGAAGTGTGGTCCGCGCTATTGGATCAATTGCAAGAACGTCACACACCCACTTACTCGCTGCTTCAGTCAATGTGCACTCCGCTTACTTTGACACGAGACGAGCTTGTCATCGGTGTCAAAGAGATGCTGCAAAAGAGCCTCGAGAGCAAAATCGAGCATATAAGATCGGCAGCTCAAGCAGCCACAGGGCGAGACCTGCAAGTAAAGATCAAACCAATAACAGGCACACCCGAACCCAAAGCAAAACCCAGGGCGCCGGCAGCGGGTATTTCGCCGGGAAAGCCTGAGGCTCGAGAAAGGGCGGCGGAGCGACCTGACGTCTCCGCCCAGAGTGCTGCGGGCAGCAACGAGGCAGCAAAGCTTCAAAACAAGCACACTCCGCTCAGCTCTGCCAAACCAACCAAAGCACCCAACCCAGAGCCAAGCGAAAAAGGAACTCTTGTCAAGGAGGCTTACCGCCTCTTTGAAGGACCAGGCTCGAGAGAGTTTGCCGACAACAGCTGAGTGCGGCAATTGCCTTCAGGCGATTTGAAACGGACCGGAAGGGATTGGGTCGCTGCAAGCTTCATCCACTTCGGAAACCTGAACATCGACTTTGTCGACGCGCGCATACGCAGGACCTTGCTCGCACCAGGCAATTAGTTCGTTTACAACATTTTCCGGGCCTGCCGCCAGAGCCTCCACCGTGCCGTCGGGCATGTTTTTCACCCAGCCGGAAAGACCCAGGTCACGCGCCTTTTCGCAAGTAGACTGGCGAAAAAAAACGCCCTGCACGCGCCCGTGAATTTTGAGCTTGGCCAAAACCTGCATCGCTTACGTTCTCCTTCGGAGATTTTCTCAGAACTTCTCAAGTGGACAGCCTTTTTACGACCTCCCAAGAATAATAATTTTCACCATTCAGTAAAAGCAGTTAAGATATGAGAAAGGCCCCTGTATTTCCCTTGAAATGGGGTATCTAAGCATTAGGGCTCATGGCAATCTGTTTTAGCCCGAGTAGGCGAACGGAAAAACTGGCAACAAATGGTGAACGAAACTATCGGCAAAATGGAAGTCGACAAAGAAACTGTGCTGGCTGCAATAAAGGCGGTCAAAGAAAAGGGCTTGGATATCAATCCTTTCACAGTCGCCGATGAGGCGAAAGTCGATGCGCAGGCGGTTTACAGCCAGAGCGAGTACATGGATTTGATCGTCGAAGAGCGAGGCAGCCCGCTCGTAGTCAATGTTGACGAAGTCGCAGAGCTGAAAAAAGAGCTAAAGAGTCTGGAAAGCCGTGTTCGCCAGCTGCAGATTCAAAATGAAGTACTGACGATGCAACAGCAAACCCAGTACGACCTGGGTCACAAACTGGGTGTTATCGAAGGCAAAAAACTGAAAGCTCAAGAAATTGCCGCGCAAGAGGCAGCCAAAGCGCTAGCCGGCGACGGCGATATTGATTTGGAGATGGAGCGCAAAGAAAGTAAGCGTGCGGCTGCGACCGAAACCGGCGAGTCCAATGTCATTCAACTTTCCGACACCAACTATGTTCCAGAGCTGATTGGGCAGGTGCCCGAGCAGCCCACCCAAGCCCAGATGCCTCATGAAGACGAAGGCTGGGATACGCCGGAAGTGGTTGGAGAAGCCGAATTGCTGGCAGAAGTGCAAGAACACCAGGTAGAAGCTCCAGATGTGGCTGCTTATCATGAGCCGGCCGCCGTCATGGAAAGTCTCATGGAAGCGGAGTCGGAAGCCAATGCTCCGGCAGAGGAGCTGGAAGCCGGCATCCCCACGGCTGTTTTCTTGAGCGCCGTCGAGGATATGAGCGAAACATTCGGCGACAGCTATTCGCAAAAGGTTTTCAATGCCGCTCGCTCTGGACCTTTTGTGGCAAGCGAATTCAATCCGATGTTGGAGCTATCTTGGAAAGACCTTGAAACTGTCTACCATTTCAGAGCCAAGTCATTGAAAGATTTTTCCAGACAGATTCAGCAAAACCAGCCACCGCCGCCGCCGCCACCTCCGGCGCCAGCCAAGCAAAAAGTGCGGGTGCCGCTCGAGTTCGAAGGCAACGGCGATATCGACGAACGCCACATCGATGAAATTACCCCTTTGCCGTCTGAGACCCTGACGGGCGACAATTGGGACCGCTATGAGGATTCGGAAACACCACAATCTCTGGGTGGCGAATCCTATATACAGCATCCGGATGAAACGACTCAGGAGACACAAGCTCTCGAAGTCGAATCGGGCCAAGTATTTGACAACACGGAAGCAGAGCCGGCAGCTGCCGGATTCGACCTCGACTCGATGGATATATTTGAAGGTCTTGACGACTACAGCAATCTTGAAGACATAGAAATCATCCAGGACGTGCAATTGACACAGGAAGGCAACGCCCCGTCCGACGATGAAT
>JBGAVL010000040.1:0-27538 GCA_044228145.1 Obscuribacteraceae bacterium (SeqCode) | reverse complement strand
TTTCTTAGGAGCTGCTTTCTTAGCTGCTGCCTTCTTAGGGGCTGCTTTCTTCGCTACAGCTTTCTTAGCGGCTTTTTTAGGAGCTGCTTTTTTGGCTGTTGCTTTCTTTGCAGTTCTCTTCTTTGCGGCTTTTTTCGGCTTAGCGGCTACTGCGCCAGCTTCGTCGCCCATAGCTGCAGCTGGATTTACTTTTTTAGCTGCTGCTTTTCTTTTCTTCGGTTTAGCTGCCATTATTTCTCCTCCCGAGAATTGTTATGGCGGTTAGGAAAGTTACCTTGCACTGGACTGGTAAAAGTTTTGTGCTTAGAAACGTGTCACTGTCTCTATTTGAGTCGGACCCTATGCCACCATTGATACTAAGAGTACTAATTGCACTCTATCAATCACACCACACGTTTAATACATTACTTTCTATTGGCCGAAATTGCAATATATGGATCGATGCATGCAAGCGATCAAATTGCTCGAATTCGCTGATCGAAATCAGATCGTGTTTCTATGAAACCCGCATGATAAGCCAACTCTAATTAGGCACCACCTCTGATGGCCCCTCGTTTGGGGGAGGAAAAAAAAATTTTTCGTTTTTGAAACATTTTTTTCGTCGGTTCGATCATTGGGAGTCGAAAAATTCCAAATCGACCTTGCTCGGACGGCGAAAAAAAATCGTTTCGACAGTAATTGTGACTTTGCGAAAAGCCGCATGAATAGTGGGTTTGCAACGGCTGTTTTTGCGAGTGCGATGAACGTTTTTTGAGTGATCGTTCGACGTTCGAGATCAGATTGGGGGATGTCTTATCAGGTTTCTCCAAACTTCGAAAAAAATCGGAGGAGTATTTAACATGCATATACACTTTCTGAAAAATCGAACAGAAAAGGTTTGCAGGCAAGAATAATTGCAGGATTTTTTTGTGTTTAAGTGTGTGTTCGAAAAATATGAACCTGTTTGCGTTTCAGAACACAGTTCTCTTACACAACAATTTTGTGGACGCATTTCGAATTCGAGATAGATCTGCGCTGACTTCCCGCAAACCTATGCTCTGCTTCTAAAACAGAAGCGCGCTCGAGAATTATCCTTTTCCGACAAATCCGAAGGCAGATCGAAAACCTTCGGTCTGCAATGCCTGCAAGTCCGAAAAATCGATCACGTCATGATCTATCAATCTCTCGTATTCCCCCGGAAGCGTGCAGGGCGCGGGATTTCGGCCGGGGTTGTCGGTGCAAATCGCAATCGCTACTCCATATTCCTTGCAGCGCTCAAAAACCACTTTCAATTCACTTAGATCCTTGATCGAGCCGGTCTGTAAGTAACTGGTCGGGCAAACTTCCAAGGTGATCTGTCGTTTTGCTACTTCTTTCAAAAGGTCCGGTCGAGAAAGCGGAATGTGAATGCCGTGACCAATTCGATCGAGAACCGTAAAGTAGTCTGGGTGGACGTTATCGGCGCTTGTCTCTCCTAAGTGGCAGGTGGTTTTGAGACCGAACGACCTTGCTTTGGCAAGCAGATTTACCCAGACCTCATATTTTTCCGGATCGATTTCCGGACCGGCCAGATCGATTCCGACGACCGGTCCCAGGTTGTCTTTTGCAACTTTGAGAATTGCTTCATTGAGATGTTGTGGAAGTCTGCGATCGAGGCAGAGGATCTGCTTGACGGTAATGGGATAGTCAGCTGGTCTTACGTTGGCTGTGATGATTTCGATGATCTCCTGCATCAATTCCACTCGGCGCTCCGGCGGTTGAGTGTGATCGGTTCGAAAGTAAGGGTTGTATCGCAATTCGAGGTATTGCAGATTTTCAAAAGTGTAGGCACCCCTGCACAGACGTTTGCAGAAGTAGGGAAGATGCTTTGCGCTCTGCAATTCTTCCACCAGAGTATGGATTTTGACGAATTCTTCCAGAGTCCTGCATTGCCGCGTAAACCACGTGTAAAACCCTTCGTAGTCCGGGAAGTAATTCAATACAGCGTGATCTTGCAGTTGAAGAAATTTGTAGATGATTCTGGGGTGAAGCGCGCCGCCGAGATGTCTGTGAAGATCCGCGTATAAAGCCATCAGGTTTCAAACTCACTTAGGAAGGGACTGCCATTTTGCTCGATTCTGTTCGATTTTGCTCGATTGATTCTATAGAATTTATACCTCGCATGTGTTGTCGCTCATTTTTTATTCGAATGACCATGTACTTGCGGAATACCGAACTCAGTTGCACTGTACTATATATATGGAACGTCATATAAAAGGTCCGCTTTAATCATGCAAACCAAGTCCCACCTTGTGATTACAGCTTTTCTGCCGCGAGCGCTCCAGTTGACAATGTTGTCGTCGGCGCTTGTTGCCATTTCGTTTTTTCAAACCAGCACGCCTGCCTTTGCTGATCCGGTGGTTTGTCTCAACACGACCAGAGGTCCGATCTATATTCGCGTATTCACTAGTATGGTTCCGAATACGGCCGGCGCTTTTCTTGATCTGGTTCAGCGCGGTTTTTACAGCGGATCAGCCTTTCATCGCGTCGAAGATTGGTGCATTCAAGGTGGTGGGCCGGGCGGCAATCCCAACGGTGTATTTGTGCATCCTGAATCGGGCCAGGTCAGACGTTTGCGCCTGGAAATCAATCGCAATTTGAGTCATAGCGGTCCGGGCGTCGTGGCGATGGCGCGCACTCAGGATCGCAATTCGGCCAGCTGCCAGTTTTACATTACAAAGAAGCAGACGCGCTTTCTGGACGGCAATTATGCAATCTTCGGCGGCGTAGTGCAGGGTATGAACACGGTTTATTCGATTGGCCGCGGCGACGGAATCTTGTCGGCAGAAATCGTTAATACGGGCGCCAGTCAGGCTGCACCGCCACCTCAAGAAGAAGCCCCACCACCTACTCCTCAACCCAGAGGAAGAGGTCGAAATGTTACGCCGCCTGTTCAAGAAGGAAGACCGCCGGACAGCGGTTTTTGATTGTGCGCAGTCAATTTTGCATGACACCAAATATGGTGTCATAATCGATGTTTTCTCGGTGCCGAAATTTTGTCTGTTCGCGGCCGCCAATTTTTTGGAATCTTCTGCTAGTCAAGTACTGAAATGTGGCTTGCCAAGCGTTTTGCTCGTCTGATTCATGTGCATAAAACAAACAGCGAATTGCGTTTGACGTTTATATAAATGTTGTGAGCGGTATTGACCGCACACAGCTGACTTTTGTTCGTTTAGGAGGCTTCTATGTCGACCCGTTTTCAGCGGGCACTACTTTCGTGCCTTTTTGTACAGACTTTCGTCGCCGCTTCAGTGCCTGTAATGGCAATGGAGCCGACATCTCTCAATGTGGGACCGGGCAACTATTTGTCGATCACTATTGATGGACCGCTGCCAGAAAATCAGTCGCAGATCGATCAAACAGAACAGGCGAAGACTTCTTCAGTTGTCGTCGATAATCCGAAAGGTTGGGATCAGATCGCTCCCACTTCAACCACCTCACATACCACCTCACAGAGCTTGACGCCGAAGCATGCGCCAGTACCTGGACCGATTCTGCGCGTTAACCAGCCGAATTCCAATCATAAGAAGGTTGAAACTCCTGCCAAACCAAAAACTCTTGGTCTGGCAACTTTGCCCTGCGCAGCAGTTGATATTTCAGAAACCAACCTCACGGTCGTAGACAACGACCTCGAGAAAGAAAAAGAGCTTCGTAAAGAAGAATCATTCACAAGTGAAACTACAGACGCCAATGGAGTCACCAAAATCACTTCTGGTGCCCGTTTTAGCGTCTCGGTACTGTCATCGCACAATAGCCACACGGCCAAATTGAACGATGCTGTTGAAGCACGCTTGAAAAACGATCTGGTAGTGGGAGGAAAAGTTGTCGCTAAAGCCGGAAGCAAGGTTGTCGGTCGTGTCAGTTCTGCAGAACCGGCTCGCCGAATTCTCCACGCCGAACTCTCAGCAAAAAGATGGATGAGAGCCAATGGCGCGATAGGGCTGAATTTCTACGAAATCGTAACCGATGCAGGCGAACACTTGCCGCTTTCAGCAGCACCTGCACGTCAAGCACGCGTGGTGAAAAACGTCAATGAAGGTCGTGTGCTCGGAGTAAATCACAATGGTGAATTGTCCGCACCGCTTTCAACTCAGTTGAAACATCAAGCCGCTCACCTGGCCATCCGCGGAGCAGCTTCTGCCGGTGGAGTATTCAGTTTTGGCATCGTGCCTGTGGCCTACGCTTGCGTGGGCGCCGCCAACCCATCGTTTGCATTCATGCATCCGGTCGGCAAAAACGTTCGTCACAGAAGACTCAAAGGTTTTGGCATGGGTCTTATAGCAGGAATGCCGGGCGGATTTTTGATTGCCGATTCGATTATCAAAGGACAGGAAGCAGTAGTGAAACCCGGCGATGAGTTTCTCGCCGAGTTCAAACAAGACTTTACCGGAGAGCCGGAAACCGATGCCAGTATTATGTCTTCGGGTCAAGGCAAAGTGCACGGACAAGTTTTAAAGACGAACGGCAAATAACCGTTCAAACGCAACGCAAATCAAAGAGGGTGCCCTGATCAGGTGCCCTCTTCGATTATTTAAGTGTCGTTTTTCACACTCACTCGTTTCTTCCTAGCGAGCGTTGGCCATCCGCATCGACATGATCAGATTGGGATTGCCGGCTTTTTCAGTCAGCTTTCCGTCCTTCATCAGATCCCTTTCCTCAAGCCAGGACTCGAATTCCGGCGCCGGCCTCAAATTCATAAGCGCCCTCAACGATGCTCCGTCATGGAAGCTGGTCGACTGATATGACAGCATTACATCGTCACCCATCGGAACTCCCATGAAGTAATTCACCCCCGAGAGTATGAGCAGCATGGAGAGATTTTCCAGATCGTTCTGATCGGCATTCATGTGATTCGTATAACAAGCATCGATTCCCATCGGAACGCCCAAAAGCTTGCCCATGAAGTGATCTTCGAGCCCGGCACGGATCATTTGCCGGCCGTCTTTCAAATATTCAGGTCCGATAAAACCCACCACATCATTGACGAGAAACGGATTGAATTGTCTCGCCAGAGCATAGCATCGCGCTTCGAGCGTCAACTGATCGGCACCCTCGTGAGTGTGTGAAGAGAGTTCAGACCCCTGTCCCGTTTCAAAATACATATACTGTCCACCGGCTACCCGAGCCAGTTTCGCGCCTAATGCCGTACCTTCCTCGAGCATGTCATTATCGATGCCGAATGCTTTGTTGCCTTTTTCTGAACCGGCTATGCTCTGAAAAATCAAACCCGCAGGAGCACCTCTTTCGATCGCTTTTAACTGCGTTGTGAGGTGACTGAGGATGCAGTTTTGAGTTGGAAGGGATAATTCCTCGATCAAAGCATTTGTCGCTTCCAGCAGCCTCGCAACTGTGTCTGGCGTGTCATAGGCCGGATTTATTCCTATTACTGCATCGCCGACTCCATATGAAAGTCCTTCGTAAATAGATGCCAAAATTCCATCGAGCGAATCGGACGGATGATTCGGTTGCAATCTGATCGCCAATCGACCCTTCAGCCCCAGGGTCGTCTTCGCCTTTGCAACAACTCTCAGCTTCGCAGCCGCCAAAACCAGGTCCATACTGGACATCAGCTTGGTAACGGCAGCTGCCATCTCTCCAGTCAATGCTCTGCCGATTTTTCTCTCAGTTAGAGTCTCCTCGTCTTGACTGAGCAAGAATTCTCTAAGGTCTGCGACAGTCCATAAAAAACAATGCGCGTTACTTCGTCGCGCTCATATGGCATAACCGGCTCGTCTCTGAGCTGCTGTAGCGTCACTTGAGACAAGAGCTCTTTGGCGGCAACTCTTTCCAATTCAGTCTTTGCGGAAATGCCAGCCAGGAGGTCGCCCGACTTTTCCTCATTGGCCTTTGCCAACAAGTCTTTCAAATCGGCAAACTCGAAATTTTTGCCGCCCGCTTTAATAGAGTGGCTCATGCGCTGTATCCCAAATAAACCCCAACGCATACACTGGAAAGCTCAATAGTGTATCTTATTCCGTCCACATTCTTATACGGTTTGAGCAACTGGTATTCAGCAACTGGTTTTAGAATGACAATTCGAAATGAATTCTGATGCATATGCCAGTCCTGACGACCGAGCGGATTTCTTGTCGAAGACACCCGCCCGTGTCCTGGTCGGTCGCGCTGGTACGCGACCACTAACGTCCACCTGGCTTAAGTTTCGCGTCGATCACGCCCTGGCTCGCGACGCCATTTGCAGCGAGCTGGACGAAGGCTTCATTCAGAATTTTGCTGTCGCCAATGGATATCCGTACGTCAAGACCGCCGTTTGCTCCAAAGATGAGTTTATTCAATTTCCCCCGCGCGGAAAGATCGTCGAAGAGCAAACGCTTGCACAACTAAAAAAACTGTGCACTTCAGGAAATGATGTTCAAATCGTTATTAGCGACGGACTTTCAGCCAGAGCGGTGGAAAAAAACGCCGGCAATCTCTTGCCGATGATCGTCGACGGTCTGAAGATGAACAATATTTCTTCAGGAATTCCGGTTGTAGTTCGATATGGTCGCGTCGCAGTCGGCGATCAGATTGCTTTTGCACTGTCCTCTCGCCTGGTCATCAATTTGATCGGAGAACGTCCCGGACTCTCGTCTGCTGAAGGGCTTTCAGCTTACATTACATACAATCCGTCGCCCCAAACAATCAGCTCCGATCGCACCGTCGTCTCCAATATTCACGAGCGCGGTACACCTGCCGTAGAGGCGGGCGCATATATCGTGAGATTGGTCAAAACCATTCTCGAGCGCAAGGTCTCCGGCGTCGAATTGCAGAAACTGAGCTAAGCAAGTCATGACCTCTTTTCTCACGGTTGGCATTGACGTCGGCACGACGTCCACCCACCTTACTTTTACACGCCTGACCATTGTCAATGCCGCGCTCGTCAATCAATCGCCCCTGCCCAAGATTGAAAGCCGTGAAGTGATCTTTCAAAGTTCCATCCATCTCACTCCTCTCACTGCCGACGGAACCATCGATGCGCAATCTGTTTTTGCCCTGATCGAAAAGGAGTATGAAACTGCTGCCATCAAGCGTGATGACATAAAAGTGGGCGCTGCGATCGTCACCGGTGAAACCGCGCTCAAACGCAATGCCCGCGAGGTGATAGAGAAGCTCTGTTTGCTTTCCGGCGATCTGGTCGCCGTCAGTGCCGGACCTCATCTGGAAGCCGTTCTTTCCGCACGCGGATCCGGAGCTGCTGCCGCGTCCGCGCAAAATCATTCCACCATTCTCAACATCGACATCGGTGGCGGTACCATGAATTTGGCGCTGTACAAAAACGGCGCGCTAGTATCGACGCATTGTCTTGGCATTGGTGGACGATGCATTCAATTCAGGAAAAACGAAGACCAAAGTATTGCCAGTCATTTTGAGTCAGTTGAAACTTTTGAATCTATTGAAACCTCTGAATTTGTCGAAATTTCCGCCATCAATGAAAGCGGGCGCATGTATTTGGCGGATGGTGTTGAGATTGGGACGAAATTGAAACACGACGATCTGCTTCAACTTTCAAATGCGATTGCGTCAGATGTGGTGCGTTTCATAAATGGTGAAAAGGACCAGACGAAGTTGAAAAGACTTCCGCTTACTTCAATTGAAAATTCTTGGACCGCACCCGATCAGATCTGGCTGTGCGGTGGTGTGGCAGAGTTTGTGCTCGCTCCTGATCTGGATCGCTTCAAATTCTCCGACCTGGGAGGGTTGCTCGCCGACGCTCTGATTTCAAAACTGAATGCCGCTGGTCTTGTTTTCAAAATTCCGCCGCAACCAATTCGTGCAACCGTCACAGGCGCCGGCATGTACTCGATGCAAGTGAGTGGTTCAACGATCGATTTCGATATCGAACATTTGCCCCTGCGCAATGTGCCACTGGTGAGACCGTTTGAGCATAAAGATCAAATGTCTGATCCCGACGAAATCATCGACAGGATCGAATCTACAATCGGGCGCATCGATCCTGAATCGCGTTTTCAAACCATTGCGTTTGAACTTCCTAGCATGGAAACTTCCCTCGATTACGTTTCACTAAAGGCAATTGCTGATGGACTGGCGCTGTCCGCGCAAAAGTTTTCACGCCTGAGACCCTTTGTTCTAGTCGTCCGCGAAGACTTGGGAATGGCGCTGGGGCAACTGTTTCGGCAGTCTATGCAAAACCTTGAGGCCCAGCAGCCAGATGCTCGCTCCTCCTGCCCATTGATAGTTCTGGACGGTATCACCACCACAGATGGAGATTTCATTGATATCGGCAAACCTGTAAGTCTCGATGCAAATGGAATTGCACGGACCGTGCCCGTGGTATTGAAAACGTTGATATTTGGAAACTCGAATTGATCAATCAGATCAATCAGATCAATCAGATCAATCAAAAACACATTTCAACGTGAGCGCATCGCGAAGTCTTTCCAGATACTCTTCACGGGAAATTTGGATGGCGTTGAACGTAGATAAATGATCGGTTACATACTGCGAGTCCAATAAGATAAAGCCGCGCTCTTTCATTCTCTCTACCAGGTATGCCAGGCACACTTTGGAAGCGTCAGTGGCTATGTGGAACATGGACTCTCCCATGAAGGCGCCGCCGATGCTGACTCCATATAAGCCGCCGGCGATCTCTCCATCTAAATATGCTTCCACTGAATGCGCGAAGCCGTGCTTATGCAATTCGCAATAGACGCGAACGATTTCGTCTGTTATCCAGGTGCTTTCTCTTTCCGCGCACAGGCGCATGATTTTTTCAAAATCTGCATTTACCTTCAGCTCGAATTTGCCTTGCCGAATCGTGCGTGCCAGCCTCTTTGAAGTGTGAAACTCGTCCAAAGGAATAATGCAGCGCGGGTCAGGCGAATACCAGCGTATGATTCCGTCGTCATGACCCATAGGAAAAATGCCGGCGGTATACGCGCGCAGCACAAGTTCGGCGGTGAACTCGGGCTCCATCTTGTTGCGTATCCATTTCATTGGTTCATTGACTAAATGGTTCGGTGGTCGATTCGAGTACGGTCCGGCTCACTTTTTCGAGACAGGAGTCAAGCTGCGAATGTACGCGATCAAGTCCTTCATATCCTTCTCGCCCAACTGAGCCTTACTAAAGGATGGCATACCCGCTCTGGGCACCCCCGTCCTTATAAGACGCTCGATCTTTCCATCTTCTTTAAAGCGGGCCAGAAAGCCTGGACCTTTGATCGGTCTATAAGGATGGAGTGTATTCAATCCGTTGGGATGGCAACCGGCGCAAGTCAATCGCTCGAAGAGCTTTTTGCCGTGCGCAACCGAGTGCGGATTCACAGCCTCAACTTTCTTAGCCGAGACAGGCGCACATGTGGGGGGTGTTTTTCCTTTTACGGAAACTGGTTTGGCGGCATGGGCCGCACTGAAAGACGCCAGTGCCAGGGTCAGAATTGTCAGCACCTTTTGCGGAAGAAACACACCTGGCTTGAAAACAGACTGCCCGAAATGTCGTTTTGATTGCTTCATGCTCTAAATTCTATCGCCCAGACCGGCGTTTCATCTTCATAGACCAAAATTGCCCCACTTCATTGATACGTTGCGCATGAGGTTTCACTCCTCTGCCCCCACTTCCCCATTCTTTCTAAGCGACGACCACCGACTGCACAAAACATTTTGCCGCCGGGCCGGAAGTCCTTGATTTTCAGGTTTACCAAGTGAGCGAATCCCAGACAAGACAGCAAGAAGTAAACGCAGGCTCCGACGCGACTGACCTGCGCGCTTCGACGGAACTCCAAGCTGCATCGCGCTTACTGGATGACGCCGACAGTCTGCGTGCCGGCAAGATCACAGACCTGAAGCAGGCTCAGTGCACCCGCCAACCCGCCGCCGGTGAAGTGCCGGTTATGAAAGCGGGCAAAGCCACCAGCGGATGTGACTATGAAGATTTGAACAAGGTCGCAAAAGAGACTGGAGTTTTGAACGTGCCCAATCTCTGGAAGACTGCCTCAGATTCGACCGCGCGCATTGTGCTGCACGCCAGAAAGGGAACGGAAGAAGGCGTCACTCAAGGAACCGGCGTGGCCATCGGAAAAGTCGGCGATCAATGCGTGGTCGCAACCGCGCGTCACGTTGTGGAAAGCACGCCCAGTAAGCAAATACTCAACAGTGCTGTGGAAATGAACGACGGCAATTTTTACAAGTACGATGTGAAAATCTTGGACAAGCTCAGCGATCGCGCCGTAATTGCAGTGAATACAGGCAGCAAGACTGACGAACTTTGTCATCCGGTGAATGCAGGCGAATCGGTGATGACTTCCGGAAACGGTGTAATAGTAGGCTATCCCGGCAACACGAATTCGAAGCATCTTTCGATGGCGCGCGTTGAAGGTGTGAAGGATGCTCATGCCTATGCTGATGGGGAGAAAGGCAAGGGGAAGGAAATTTTCACTGAAGCGCACACCAAAAAAGGAAACTCCGGCAGTCCAATGTTCGACACAGCCGGAAATCTGCGTGCACTGGTCACACGAGGACCGCGTGACAATCGTCCGGAAGACGACGTCACCGTACTTGCTCCCGTGACTGCGCAAGATCAACGCCGCTGGATGGAAGAAGTCCGAAAAGCTAAATAGTTCGCTTGCACCATTTAATGTGTGGTTACCACTTGGACACACAGTGACCGTTATGCTGCATTCACGAAGGCTACACGTTGTTGGTAATACACTGGCAAGAAACCACGTGAATTGGACTGAGAAACAAGAACGGATGCGGTAAATACGTATTGCAAAATTTCGATTTTGCCAATAATTTGAGAGAGCTGTAAAAGCATCTTCTCCCCACATAGCTACAACAAAGCACCTGAAGTGCTTCGGTTTCTGCGCGTGTTCGCACGTTTGCAACCTTACTTTCTATTTTGGTAATTGGAATATGTCGATCTTCAGCAAAAAATCCGAGAAGAGTACTTTTGGTTCGTCCGATCGAGTGCCGGAAGGTTCAAGCGCCGTAAGTGAAAGCGCTTTGCACAAACAGGTCGGGCAACTTCTTTGTGATAAAGATTGCAACTCGGCGTTTGCTTCGCGCATGTCTGTGACTGGAGCCGAAGGAGCAGGAGCGGCCGCCAAGGGCAGTGAATTACCTTTAGAACAGATGGCGCATGCAGCTGAGAGCGGTGACGCAATCAAAGGTATGAACCTGAATGCGGAACAAGCAGTGGCTATGATGGATAAGCATCCTTCAGCCGAACTATATGCACATCTGGAAAGTGTCGACCAACAGGCCGCCGTCGATCTTGCTGTTAAGGATCAGCGCGTCGAAAGGTTGGCGATGGATAGCGACAATCGGGCAGTAAAAGATGAAGTGTCGACCAGGCGTTATGCAGTGCCGGTAGCATAGCGAGAGATGTCTTGCGCCCTTTGAAGAGTCCGGAGTGCTGTTTGCCTTGAGCGAATTGCGGTTTTTGATCTAATGGATTCAGCGTTGCAAATCTGGACAGGAATACCAAATAAGCTCGATTTTTGGGCGCTTTTGGGGTATAAATGCCTCATATGGTTTTTTCATTAGGTTCCCCAATGTCTCACACTTTGCAGAAACCAGAACAAGCAACTGACTGGTTTGATGAAATCTGCCAGCAGCTAGACATGCTCAGAATCGAATCTCAGGCGAAAGAGCCCGTTGACGAGATCGCTCCGCCTGATTGGCTTTTTGATGCTGTCAAAGACGATTTTCAAAAGATTCGTCAATTAGCTGGCTTTCCGCAGATTCCGGTTCCTGATCTTTGGATAGGACCGGAAGGAGATATAGGCCTTACATGGGACCTTGACGGGCGTAGTTTTGACATGATTTTCGGCAGGGAGAAATTTACAGCCCGTCTTACGACTGTAGACTTTAAACAACAAGTCATAGAGCGCAAAGACGTTCCACGCACCTTAGCAAAATTAGTAGCTTGAAGCGAAGATGACCGCAGTTGAAATTGAAGTCGGTGACGACGAGGACTTAATTCGAGTCTATGCGCGTCTACCTGGTCAGACTCGAATATTCGGTAAGCTAGTACCCTCTGATTTTGCGCGTATTATGCATAGTCAATCAGGGCTTTCGATGTTTAGGCTTAAGTTCATAACGCATGAAGCAGCAATTGAACGATTCGGGGCACCGCACAAACTCAAGGGAACCGCTGTTGCCAAGGGTGCTGTCTTGAAGGGAATTGGTTTTAGATTTTTTGCGAGTGGACTGGACGACCCGCATGTTTCAGTTAGATGTCCAGGCTGCGATCTGAACGTCAATTATTCCAACGAGCTATGCAAGAAGCTAGACAAAACGGATTGCACTTTTAGCCTTCACGCCGAGTTCTCTTACGCAAAGACACTAACAAGCAACAAAATCTTCAAAATCGACAAGCTGATCTTCTAGATACTGCTTTCTCAGAGCTGATGATAATTGATACTTCAAGCTACGCCAAATTAGCTGAGATTCCTGGGTTCATGCTTGAATTTATTTTGCTCATCTGGTGAACAAACGTGTGCCAACATGTTTATCTCACAAGCACCAATGATTCTAAAATTTATTCTCGCTTTTCTTAAGGTCAAGCCATGATTACAGGCAGAGGGTACATCGAGTTCGTCAACATCAATGCAATGACAATCAGGGGAGCTGGCATCGTCTTCCCAAAAACACACTGGACAGATCTCCCAACCAATTCGCGATTTCATTGAAAAATAGTCACAGCATGGACATTGCTGTAGCTGTTCGGTCTCTGTTTGTCCTTCATCTCTCATACGAATCAGTTTGACATAAGGTTGTTTTGATAGTCAAAGTCACCCACGCTTCAGGGCTCGAATCAAAAGCTACAGCCCCGGCGTGCTTGGTGGGCGCAGTTCGCCCAATTCGCCTTCGATGTTTTTGAACCAAACGCGCGGGATCAACCCGACACCGCGAATGAGCGGGGGTGGCTCAGGAAGCGTCGCTCCATAAGCTTGGAAAAGACTGTATGTTTGATGGACGCAATTGTTTTTCAGGACGTTCCAACCGCCTGCTCCGCTTGCTGCCGCCGCTTGCATTGCTTCTTTCGGCTTAGCGTTTTGCACTGGGAACGCTTTGTAGTGATGGTATCGTATATGGTTCCCAGACTTCATTATGTCCAGCATAGTAGCAAGAGTGCCTTCTTGCGCCCAGTAATCCACGTCTGCGCCGACGCCCACGGAAGAGTATTTGATCCAACCGATTAGATTGTGCATTTCGTGATGGATCAAATGGTCAGTAGAGCCGAAAAAATAGCGGTCATATCCGTCTAGCTTAAAGCCCCAGCCGATATGCCCGAAGTGGGCTGCCTGTTTGTAATTGATGAAGATGAAAGCGCGACCGATCATGGGATTCCCTGACTCTAAGCCGCTCACAGAGCGCTTTTCTTCTCGTAGCGCTGGAAGCGGTATTCAATCTCGTTTTCTTCCATGGTATCCGACACCGCCGCCAGTGCGAAGCGGTCGTCGATGGGAGGAAAATGAGCATCACAATCAAATTCTTGCATAATGCGAGTCAGGTGGATGGTAGTTAAAAGCGGATGCTGTAACGCTTCTTTGTAAATCTGCGCGCCGCCGATGATAAAGCAACGTTCGTGTTCGATACCTTGCAAAGCTTCCAGAGCTTTCTCCAGGCTGTTGCAGACGAGAACACCATCAGGCGCAGTGATAGCGGTGTTTTTTGTGAGGATAATGTTCAAACGATCTTTGAGCGGCCGGCGTTTTTCAGGTATCGACTCCCAGGTTTTGCGCCCGACGATGATGGCGTTTTTGCCGCCACCTGTTGTTCCCGAAGTCAGCGACTGAAAGAATTTCATGTCGCCGGGTATGCGCCAGGGCAGAGCGTTGTCTTTGCCAATACCGTTATCGAGATCGGCTGCCACAACAATTTCTAGTTTTTCTACCACCGAATTCTCCGTCTAGACGGCAACAGGGAATTTGATAAAGCCCTGGTGATCGTAATTTTTCAAAGTGAAGTCTTCAAACTTGAGGTCGAACAGAGACTTGTTCGGAATCTCAACGTCGGGCAATCTTCCCGGCTTTCTCTCCAGTTGTTTTTGCAAACCTTCGAGGTGATTTTGATAAATGTGCGCGTCGCCTATCGTATGCGTGAAGACGCCCGGTGTGAGCCCGCATTCTTGCGCCATCATGATCATCAGCAGAGAATAGCTGGCAATATTGAAAGGAACGCCCACGGCTAGATCAGCGGAGCGCTGATAGAGCTGGCAATCGAGTCTGCCGTTAATGACATAGAACTGGAACATCATGTGGCAGGGTGGCAGTGCCATTTTGGGAATGTCGGCGACATTCCAGGCTGTGACGATGATGCGCCGTGAGTCTGGATTGTTCTTGATCAGATCAAGTGCGTTTTGAATTTGATCTATGTGCCGTTTTTTATAGAGCCCGGTTTTTTCATCGAGATCATAAGCCGGCCAACTTCTCCATTGATATCCGTATATCGGCCCCAATTCGCCGTTTTCATCCGCCCAGGCATCCCAGATATTGGTGTGCTCGTGGAGGTCGTCGTTGATGTTGGTTGAGCCCTTGAGAAACCAGAGCAACTCTCTGACAACGGCCGCGAAATTGACTTTCTTGGTCGTCAATAGCGGAAAGCCCTGGCGCAGGTCGTACTTGGCTTGCGTTCCGAACAAAGAAATTGTGCCAGTGCCCGTCCTGTCCTCGCGCTTTTCGCCATCGGCAAGTACAGTTCGAATCAAGTCAAGGTATTGTCGCATCGCTTAATTTTGATTCTGCCTCTCTCGTTTTGCGGCTTTCTAAGCCGTCTACATCAGCATTAAGGATACCAGGAAAGGCGCAGCAGTGCCAATTCTTACGTGCTTCCATCCGATATCTGAGCTATATGCTTTCCGTGTTCTTATTCATCTTAAAACTAAGCTGAATTCCGCCGGTTTTGTTTGTTCTGAGCCTTATTATGGTGCGTTCTTACTTCATAAAAGATCCTATTTCCAGGAGCCTACCAGGAGTTACCAATGCTTACCGAGTATCGCAACGAGCCTTTCACCGACTTTTCGAACGCCGACAATCAAAAAGCGTTTACCCAGGCTCTTGAAACGGTGAAAAAGAAGTTGGGCAAAGATCATCCGCTCGTTGTCGGTGGTGAGCGTTTGCCTGTCGAAGGCGATGACTGGCTGGTATCGACAAATCCGTCACATCCGAAACAAGTAATCGGTCGCTATGCGAAAGCCACTCAGCATCAGGCAGAGCGCGCGATGAAAGTGGCATGCGAAGCGTTCGAGAGTTGGAAACATGTTTCCGGTCCGGAGCGCGCTCGCTATTTATTCAGAGCTGCAGCGATAATGCGTCGTCGCAAGCACGAATTTTCCGCATTCATGGTCCTCGAAATCGGCAAAAGCTGGGCTGAAGCCGACGCCGATACTGCCGAAGCAATAGACTTCATGGAATTCTACGGGCGCGAGATGATTCGCCTCAGCCAGCCGCAACCGCTCACGATCAATCCTGGTGAAGAAAACGAATTGCATTACATTCCGCTTGGTGTAGGCATCGTCATCCCGCCGTGGAATTTTCCTCTGGCAATTCTGGTCGGCATGTCCACAGCATCGATTGTTGCGGGCAACTGTGTTGTTTTGAAACCATCGAGCGAAACGCCAGGCATTGCATGGCAATTTTTCGAATTGATGGAAGAGGCAGGTTTGCCTCCAGGCGTTTTCAACTTCTTGCCGGGCGCCGGCTCCACCATCGGCGATTTTTTGGTCGAACATCCCAAGACTCGCTACATCGCATTTACCGGGTCGAAAGAAGTGGGGCTGCGCATCAATGAGTTGGCGGCAAAACCACAAACCGGACAAATGTGGATCAAACGAGTCGTTGCCGAAATGGGCGGCAAAGATTCAATCATCGTCGACAATTGCGCCAATCTTGATGAAGCCGCAGACGGCGTAGTCGCAGCTGCTTTTGGATTCGGCGGACAAAAGTGTTCTGCTTGCTCGCGGGCAATCATTCACAAAGACGTCTACGACGAGATGGTTAAGAAAATCAAAGAACGCGTCGATAAGCTTGTCGTGGGCAACCCCGAAGATCGCAAACACTTTATGGGACCGGTCGCCTCCAAGTCCCAATACAAAGGTGTGCTCGAATACATTGAAGTCGGCAAGAAAGAAGGCCGTTTGATTAGCGGCGGCAACGCGATCAAGAACAAAGACGAAGGATTCTTCATTGAGCCGACCGTAATTGCAGACGTCAGCCCTACCGCCCGCATCGCGCAAGAAGAAATCTTCGGACCGGTGCTTGCATTGATCAAAGCTGAAGGCTGGAGACATGGTCTGGAAATAGCCAACAACACTGAATTCGGCTTGACCGGTGCTGTTTATTCAAACAACCGCCGCAATCTCGAGCAAGCCCGCCATGATTTCTTCGTCGGCAACCTTTACATCAACAGAAAGTGCACGGGTGCGCTGGTTGGAGTGCACCCATTCGGCGGCTTCAATATGTCCGGCACCGATTCCAAAGCCGGCGGCAGAGATTATCTGCTGCTTTTCACGCAAGCGAAATCCATTGCCGAGCGGTATTGATCGAGAAATCGGCAACGGCGGACAATAAAAAGCGCTCAGATTACCCAACCTGTTTTCAGGGAACATTTTGGGCATCCCCTGCAGCCCTTTCAGGTTTTTGAATTTTGACGGACGATTCCGAACGGGATACCGTTTTCGCCCCCACTGGAGATTTTTCGGCGGGAAGTACGCCATTGCTGCATCAAACATTCGATGACGTGCAAGTTGTCGATCCTTTCATCGGCACTACAATTGACGGCAAGTATCAAGTGCTGGAAAAGGTCGGTCATGGTGGCATGAGCATCGTCTACAAAGCGATGCAGACGGCGATGAATCGAGTTGTTGCGCTCAAGATGTTGAAAATGGGATTGTCGTCCGATCCGATTTTTGCTCAGCGCTTCACGCGAGAGGCTTCACTTCTGGGCAAACTCAATCACCCCAACATAGTCACTGTTTTTGATTCTGGAATGACACAGCAAGGCAACCTGTACCTGGCGATGGACTTTCTTTCCGGACCGACTTTGCAGGACATACTTGATAAAACAGGCGCAATTCCCGTCGAGCGTGCTGCACCTTTGATTTTGCAGATTTGCGATGCTCTCAATCATGCGCATAAGCGAGACATCATTCACCGGGATTTGAAGCCGGGCAACATCATGATTGAAACAGACCATCGCGGCGAAGAGGTCGTCAAAATCGTGGACTTTGGTCTGGCGAAAATGGGTGAGGGAAGCGAGCGTTTGACGCGCGCCGGAGAGCTGTGGGGAAGTTCTTTCTACATGAGCCCTGAGCAGTGCAACGGAACTGAGTCCGACTCTCGCTCAGACATTTATTCTTTCGGCATTGTCATGTATCAAATGCTTACAGGAAAAGTACCTTTCCGCGGCAGTGGATTTATGGAAACCGTGAGCAAGCAATTGAATGAATCTCCGCCGCCGCTCAGGGCGACGAAGGCTGATCTGGTTTTGCCGGACATGGCCGAGCGTGTATTGTTTAGGTGTCTGGAAAAGGCTCCGGAAAATCGTTTTCAGAACGTCCTGGACTTAAAATCAGCATTGCAGTCAGTGCTGCCTGAGCCTGCTAAGCTTGAGAAGGAGCTTTCATCCAGACCGGCGCGGCCGATCGCTGCGCCAAGACCGGCGCCGAAAAAGGAAAAAGCAAAACCTAAGGAGGCGAGTAAAGGAGCCAATATGAAGGGGCTGATCGTTCTCTTTGTGGTGTTGATCGTGTGCTGTATAGCCGTGTTTTTTGTTTTGACGAATCACAAACCTGATCAATCACCAAATACGGTGGCACCTGCCGGTTCCGCACCGATGACAAAAGAGTCTATTGGAGTGTCTTCTCGCAAAAAACCTGTCTACTCGAACTCTGGAAAGGTCGAGAAATCAAAGACTTCGCCTGGTTCTGCTTTGACCGGGAAAACACCGACATCTGAGAAAACACCGACAACTGCCACAACACCGGCGACCGCAGGTTCGTCACCAGCAACTGGCGCAAATTCTTCCACTGCTCAAGGGCAGAAAAACTCCCCTTCCGTAGCGAAGAATAAGCCGAAGCGCCACGTGGAGCGTTATGTGGAAGTTCCAGTCGGCAGCGGCGAACGGAAGCGAGATGCTCTCGATATGATCAACCGAAACTAGCTTATTGAATGAAGCTGTATGAAGTCTGATAGGCCTTTCGGCGTCTCGACGCCTGGCTTTCCGTTGATTGTACGGACTGCGGTTTATAGGGTGGTTCACCCTCAAAGCGAACCGGCTCACCCGACTTGACTGGGACTTCCGGCGCTTCTTGATTGACAGCGTTTGAATCAACTGCTTCGGCAGATCCAGTTGACCCAGCAGATCCGCTTGATCCTTTTGACTCGGCCGGCTTTGATTCCTCTTTTGCTGCTATTTCCTTTGCTGCAATTAAGCGTCTGGAAATTTCCGGCATGCGCTCTTTGAGAGTAAATGCTTCGCGCTCGGCTTCTTTAGCGTTCATCGCGTGGCGAATGTTGACGGTGGCAATAAATCCAATTGCACCGACCATGACGGCGGCGAGGAGATAGATAGGAACTTCGCGTTTTCTGAAGGAGCGCTCCTGCAATTTTTCGGCAGCTTTCTCCATTTCTTTGCGTTCTGCGACTTCACGTGCTTCCTGCTTTGCCTTGGCTTTTGCTTGAGCCTTTGCGTTAGCGCGTTCAGCGGCTTCCAGGTTTGTTTTTTCTCTTAGCGATGACTCCGTCTTCGCTTTGCGTGCGGGAGCTTTCAATTTTGCAGCAACAGAGGGAGAAGGTTTTGACGTATCAGGCAATACGATCGTCGATGGCGGCTCAATTTCGGCGACTGCTGTGATTGGCGAGCTCTTGGGCGCACCGATGCTGTTCAAGTCGGCAATGGTGTACGACTTTTGAACAGGCGCGACTTCACGCTGAGGCTCCGCTTCAACTGGTTGTGATGCATGTCGCCATGAGCGCAACCATTTCGCCAGCACTTTGGCGGATTGAAAACGATCTTCTTTGTCTTTGGCGAGGCATTTGAATACGGTCGCTTCTACGTGGAAGGGAATTTCCAATTCCGGCGCGGCTTCCTTGAAGCGTCGAGGCAGCCCTTTCATTTGATTTTCGATGAGCTCGTTGACGTCCCCGCACGAAAAAGGGAGACGTCCCGTCAATGTCGTGTAAAGCACAACGCCTATGCTGTAGATGTCGGAGCGTTCGTCCGTCCCCTCTCCTCTCAATGCTTCCGGACTGGCATATTCGGGGCGGAAGGTTTTGCGAACATGGGTTTTGACGGCGTCGTCTTTGATGGTGGCGCCGCCAAAGTCGGTAAGTTTTGCCAGTTGCGTAGAATCGGTGTCGCCCAGCAAGAAAATCGAGGAGGGCGTCAGTTCATTGTGCACGACGCCGGCTTCATGGCTTGCCGACAAAGCATCGGCAATTTCCAGAAATATTGGATAAACCATTTCAGCCGGAAGAGGGCCTTCGGCAGAAAGCATCTCTCCCAGGCACATGCCTGTAGCATGTTCGAAAACAATGTATAAATTCCCGCGATCGGAAAAATGATCAAGCATTAACGGGAGATTAGGATGTTTGACCCGGTTGAAAGCTCGAATCTCTGACTGGAAGAGGTCAGCCTGGGCTTCCTTGGAGATTTTCGCCCGGGTTAATTCCTTGATTGTGACAGTGCGCCCGGCGCGGCGGTCTCGGGCTTTGTACAGATTGTATCTGCCGGTGGAGCAGATGATACCGGTGACGCCATAAATGGAGTTGAGCGTGCAACCAATCGGATATGCGCGCGTTAGCTCGAAGGTGATTCTTTCACTGCTGCTCTTGCTCAAGGGCAATTTCCCTCATGGCGTATTGCCTCCATACTAAAGCCAATCGTGCGCCAACTCTAATAAGAAGACACTCACCAACATGAGGGAAGTTTAGACATCGCGTTTTGATTATTGAAACGCAGATACTTGCGCGATCTGATCGTTAGTTTTTGCATTGCAATTTGTCTTGATCGTAGCACTACAGGTAGTATCACATTTGGAAGAGCTTGGTATCGCTTTAAGTGTTGACATCTGATATATACGCGTAATTTTTTGAATGATGTGAAGTCGCTTGACTACGGCTTTCGCACTCCGCAGATACGGGTCTGCTAGAATCTAAAAGTGCTATTGATGCAATTAGTAGTTATCGGCTAGTAGTGGCGCATTGCAGCGCCCATCGCACACGTCCGCTGGCAGGCTCGGTTAGGAGGTTTAGTTAGATGGTTGAAACCATTCAACTCGTGAGACAGATTGCGGTAAGAGCGATCGTCACGGAGAACTTCAAGGGCCAGGTAGGCGGCGAAATATCGCGAAACCTTCAACAAATCGATGCGGAATTGCAACAGTTGGAATTCAAAGGCAAGCGCGCCATTGCAGACATCGAAAAACGCAGCGGCGGTGCTGTGACTGGCGATGCGCGTGTGCAAATCGAGACAATCAGACAGCAGATCGAGGCTGAAAAGATGCGGCTTCTCCAATACAAAGAGGAGATGCAAGGACAGAGCCAGGCGCTGACTGAATTGCCGGTGGGCAGTGTGGTTACTCAGTTTACGGTTGAAAATCCCGTCGAGGTCCGTGTTGGAGAGAACATCTTCCAGCGCTTAGAAGGCGGCGAGATTCTTGTCAAGGACGGCATTATCCAAGAGATTCGCGTTTGATATCAAACGATAGATAATAGAAAAGTAGGGGCGATGCCATGCATCGCCCTTTCCTTTCACTATTTGCGATTTCAGCTCAGAGATGAATCTATAGATGATCTCTATAGATACTCTTTCAGCTTCAGCGTTACGTTGCTTTGGCGAAGAGCTCTCAGAGCCTTCAGCTCAATTTGTCGCGTGCGCTCGCGGGTGATTCCCACTAGCTTTCCGACTTGCTCAAGCGTGCGTTGCTTACCGTCGTTCAGTCCAAATCTCAGGATCAGGACCTCACGCTCACGCGGGGTGAGCATAGACAGTACGCCACGGATGTCGTTAGACATCAAGCTTGCCTCAGTCGAATCCTCAGGGCGAGAAGAATTCTCGTCCTCGACAATCTCTGAAAGTGAGTTGTCATCGTCCTCTCCGTAGGGAGTATCGAGCGACAGTGGTGAGCGGTTGGCAGCGAGGATCTCTTTGATCTTCACTACGGTCACGCCCATACCCTTGGCCAGATCCTCGAGATTAGGTCTGCGACCCATCTCTTGTGAGAGCTTGCGAGTCACTTTTCTCAGGTTATTGATTGTCTCGACCATGTGGACAGGCACGCGAATAGTGCGCGACTTGTCGGCGATGGCGCGAGTTATACCCTGACGGATCCACCAGGTTGCATAGGTCGAGAACTTGTAGCCTCGCTCCGCATCGAATTTCTCAGCGGCACGAATCAAACCGAGGTTGCCCTCTTGAATCAGATCAAGGAATGGAAGACCACGACCTTGATACTTCTTAGCTACAGACACGACCAGCCTGAGGTTGGCTTGCACCAGGCGCTTTTTAGCCAGCATGTCGCCCGTGGCGATACGTCTGGCCAGTTCGATCTCTTCGGAGGCGGTCAATAGCTTGATTCGTCCGATCGAGCGCAGATAGAATTGAACTGGGTCCTCGGACGTTCCAGCGGCACGGCGCCCAATCGGCGCGTATCCTGACGCGTCGTCGTCACTGTCGTCGCTGACGGCACCAAGATCTACTTCATCATCCGTATTGAATGCTGCTGAGTATCCTGGCACTAGGTCGTCCAGAGTGTATTCATCGATAGATGGAGCGTACTTCCTGATCATTTTCCTGACGGCTTTAGCCGCTGTACGGTAATACAACGAGGTCCGGCTAGCGGATCTCAACAATATGTAGGGATGCAAATGCCCCGCCTTTGGGGCAGTCGCATATCTATTTACTTGTCCCACCAACGCTTGAGACGGTACTTCTATTAAAATGTTCCTACCCACTTCTTGAAAAGTGGGTTATCCCTAGATCTCAAGTAGGATCGGTCTTTTAACAAAAATCGGGCTTTATTTGAATTTGCCGTAGCTATGAAGCCCGCCCAGGCCTAAGGAATTGAAACCCAGGTAAGTCATCAGCGTTAACAGTAATCCGACTATGGATACCAGAGCCAGCTTTTCAGCGGAGCACTCTCGGTGCACCCGCAAATGGATGTATGCCGCATAACTGAGCCAGGTTACCAGCGCCATTGACTCTTTCGGGTCCCACGACCAGTATGTGCCCCAGGCGTGGTTCGCCCATAAACCACCGGTGATTATCCCGAAAGTCAAGGCAGGCATTCCGATTGCGATGCAGCGATAGCTGACGTCGTCATAGATTTCTGCCGACTGCAAATTGCCGCGAGTTTTATCTATGCGTTGTAACAGTCTGAAAGAAATAACCGAGCCGACAAGGCTGGCACCGGCAAAGAGTATCTGTAGCCAGGCTGTGTCTACGCTCGTGAAAGTACCGATCACGACAGCCAATAGGGCAAGAACCACAGTAATGACGGCGCTTACCAGACTGGGAATGCGACCGGCCTGATAGAGCTGAATAAACCCGGACAATCCACCCAGGAAAAACAACGCATAAGAAATGATCAGCGGCGGCACATGTATCCAGCGCCAATAACTGACCAGAGCCGGAACCAGTGGCTGGATATCGTGTTGAGACTGCGGAAGCCAGCTGCCGTAAAGGAACATAAGCAGAGCTGTCAGACTGGCCAGCCATCCCAATTGCCGCACCCCGTAGGCTTTTGCGAGCAAAAGATATCCACCCATCGTCGCCCATGCGAACCAGAGCAGGGATTCATACAAATTGGCCAGCGGGAATCTCTGTGCATCGATTCCTCGAATAATGATCGCTGCCGTCAAGCTGGTAAATGCCAAAATCAGCGTTCCTGAGCCAATTTTGACGAGCAGGTCTTTGCGGTTCTTGAACCCGTTGGAGGCGGCAAAAACCCAGAAGGACATCACCGAAGTAATACCTGCCGTGTTTGTAAGTGCCATCTGCATTTCGGACATCAACTATCTCCTTGGGCATTTTCTGTGTTGCCTGCACCGGTTGCTGTGCCGGCTAGCACTTGTTCTTTCTTAGAGTCTGCTTTCGATGGACTGACTTGCTTCTTAGACTCTGACTCTACACCTGTGTGAGTTTCTAAAGCTGGAACGATTACAGCATTAGAATCATCCGTTTCACTCAATGGTGTCGGCGCCCCAAACTCGGCGGCAATCTGTCTTTCCAGATCTTTGATCAAGCGTTCGAATCCGACTTTGGCTTTGACGGAACGTCCTCCGAAATAGATAACCTTTTGTCCGGAATGTGTCGTGTTCTCTGCAACCGTCGCAATTTCGTCACTTCCATCTCTGGTTCCATGTTCATCCGAAGTTGCTGCCGGCCTGGCTGTTTCCAAGCTCACCCAGACATGCCTGTGCGGGATTGCCGCCATTAAAACACCGACAATGATGAAAGCGAAGGCGATGTACGTGACGGGCAGTCCCGGGTCGCATTTGTATTGCAGCCCTGTCACCGGCATTGTTTTGACGAGTGCGATATTGACAGGACCGAGCTTGGCCGGCTTGTCTTTGGAAATCTCACTGATCATGCGCGGACCTTCCCAATCCGGGCGCTTTGCAAAAACCTTGATGGGCGAACCGTCGGAGCGGACGGAAAAAAGCATCATCGTGTCTTGATCTAAAGGCAAAAATGCAGCATATAGTTTGCCCATGGGGCGAAGGTCGAGGCGCCTTTCGTTGCCGTTGAAATTCAAGACGATGTGATCGAGTCCCCAGCTTGACTGGTAGATGTCTACGCCTTTGTAGGTAAGTGGGTTGTTGACTGAAATCTCTTGTGTCATCAACTCCTTGCCGTCTTTGCCAACGACGGTAAGTTTTGAAAACCACTGCTTAGGCTCACCGGTTGGATGATCTTCGCGATGAGTCGCATCAACTCGAACGGTCCAATCGGGCAATTTGCCCACCCAGAGTTTTGAATGTTCTGACTCGTGAAAGTCCAGGTGCGAATTGAGAAGCACCGGCTGGAACCCTGAAAAACCTGTCCAGGAGGTGATTGTCACACCGACAAGCAGTGTCAAGAGTCCGATATGAGTGACGGTTGCCGCCAGCCGTCCATATTTTCCGTATTCGGCCAGCAGCTTTTCTTCGCTGGTGGAAACTTTGAATCCCTTTGATGCAAGCTTGAGCGCAACGGCTGCCAGTGCTGATTTTTCTTCTTTGGCGAGAACAACCGAAGTATTCACCGGAAGCTTTCCGATGTCTTTGCCGGCCAGAAATGGAAGAGGTTTGCTGAGCAGTTTTACCCGCGGGAAAACTCTCATGAAGCTGCAAGCAATCATGTTGACCGTGAGCATGGCGATGAGCGAGAGGAACCAGGGGCTGTGATAGATGTCCGTAATTCCAAGCTGCGAAAGCAGAGCGGCTGTTTCAGCGCCGAATTGCTCCACAACCTTTTCTTTGCCGCTTGCAGATTCTTGCGGGCACCAGGCGCCGATCAGCACCGTCAATGCGGTAAGCGACATCAGAAAAATCGTGAGCTTCACTGAAGCAAGCACGTTTTTCACGCTTGTCTTAGTCTTTGGCTCGTTCTTGTCGCTCTCTGTGTTCACGTGTTGCCGGGTTTCCTATTTGGAGGTTGATTTTTCTTGAATGGTCGACGCCAGGTTCTTTGCGGTCGACGCACGGGATTTAGACTGGGCGTCGTTTGGCATTTTGGCCGGGCGACGCATGGCGTCGCCCCTACAGGCGTGCTGGTGTTTCTTCGTCATTCTCCTGGTGCGTTCCGCTTAGAATTTGATCGGTCAGGCGTCTCGCCTCATCAAAGTTTCCGCGACTGACAGCTCTATAGATGTCTTCCGACTCGGCCAATTCTTTGATGAAGTTTTGAATTTGTTCTTGTGAAAACGTCTCATCTTGTGCGGTTTTTCTGAGCTTGTCGGCAAGTGCATTGAGAAACAGCACATAGCGATCGATGTCATTTACCAGCGCGCCTTCCAGTCTGCCGATGAGGGCGCGCTCCAGCGCGTGGCTGACTCCATCGGTTGAAACCGCAAGTTTTAGGTGACCTCTCTTGACCGATTGACCGAAAATAATGTCGCAATCGGCGTTGAAATCATTGGATGCGCACAGAACTTTAGCTTCCCGTGCGGCATTGAGCAGCTTCTCATTTTCTGCAAGATCAGGCCCGGCTGTAGCCACCATGAAGAAGTGTCCGGCTTTGATTCTCGCGAGGTCGCTGTCATCAACTTCGCGCCTGGTCAATGTAAGCCTGTTTGAATATGCCACTCTCAATTCTTCCAGTTCGCGGGCGAATCGGAGCGCGATCACCTCGACGCGGGCGCCGTAGTCGATAAATCTTGTCACTTCCTTCAAAGCCTGCTTGCCGCCGCCTGTCACCAGGACATTGCGTCCGTCGACTTTTAAATTGACAGGTAGCAGGTTGAATAGCGGTGCGTCTTTTGTCGCGGCTGTCATCTCACTTGGTTCTTACAAGCACGTAGTTAATGAGGGACTCCAGTGAGTCCCTAGCATCTGAGGGAGCAAGTTTGCTCAACGACTCTTTGGCCAGATCCGCATAGTGACCGGCAAGTTTGACTGTGGCATCTACTCCGCCGGCCGCTTTGATAAGCGAGATTCCTTCTTCTGAGCCTTCGTCCGTGCAGATTTGCCGGGTTTTGATCAATTCGCTAAGACGTCGAGCGGTCTCGTCGTCTCTCTCCAAAATGTAGAGCGCGGGCGCTGTAATCACGCCTGCTCTTAAATCACTGCCTGGTTGTTTGCCAAGCTCTGTTGCCTCGCCGGTAACGTCAAGGAGGTCGTCGACAATCTGGAAACAGATGCCCAGGTTGACTCCGTAGTCTTTCAAAGCCTGGACTTGCTCATCCGGCGCGGCGTTGAGAATCGCTCCGGCATGAGCGCCGGCGGCAAACAGGGATGCGGTCTTGGCGATCGACTTGGTGATGTAAGCTTCCCAATTGACCTCGACCACGAACTGGCTGCGCATTTGCTTGATTTCGCCTGCGCAAAGGTCGCCCAGCACCTGTCCGTAAATGCCTACCACCACGGGATTCATGATTCGAGCCAGGCAAATGGAGGCTTGTGCGAAGAGCAAATCGCCCAAAAGCACTGCCAGGCGGTCATTGAAGCGTTTGTTGACGGTTTCTTTACCGCGTCTGAGCGATGCGGAGTCGATGACATCGTCGTGAACCAGGCTGGCCGTATGGATAAGTTCGGTGAGGACGGCTTGAATGATATTGAGGCGTCCCAGCTCGCGTCCCTCAATCAGGCTGGCTTTCGAACCCAAAAGCGCAATCGCTACACGGATTCGTTTGCCGCCGGACTGAAATACCTGCGACAGCAGCTCGCCTACGAAGGGGTTGTCGTCGATCAGGTTTGTCGTAAGCCAAGTTTCGACGATAGCCAGCTCTTCGTTAATGGGAGCAATTATGGCTTTGAGGTCTTCTTGAGTGGCTGTGGCGGTCTTTATTGGCGCACTGGTCATATAGTTTCCCGGGGACAATTGCCCGAAGAGGCAGCCGGCAGATCTACCGGATGTCATCTGGTTTTGCTAAGCTTTTCATATAAGGCCAATACACGTCAACAAATACACCTTACTAAGCAATCAAGAGAAACTTATTAGGTTTTTAGCCAGTGGTCTGGCTTATACCTAGCTAAGAATCTATACTCGTGTGCGGCCCGCCAAACATTCCTCTTTAGAAGCCGGTTCGCCCGCGCTTGAACCGGAGATACCCCCTACTGTGGAGCTGAAGAACGCCTTGCAAGACCTGAAAAGAAAAATCACTACCAAAGAGCTGACGCTTCCGGATGCATTGGCGAAGGCACTCCCATTGTTGAGAGGGCACATTACAGACGAAAAACTAATGTGGCTGGCCTCGGAACTTCAGGGATATCAAAACGGCCTGGAGTTTTTTCAAAGCAAGGGTAATGAACAAGCTCTCAAAGATTTCCCTGCTTATCGAATCGTCACTGGAAAGATCTGGCTTCTCACTCCTCAAGGCACGTTGGCAGAACTCAACAATCCGATGACCACCCGCGATAGGATTTTTCTGTCGGCGCCCGTGTCGTGGTTGGAAGAAGCGCTCAACGATCCCAACGACACGTGCATAGTAGATATGGCAGAACTGACCAACTATTTTGCAAAAGGCGTCGGCAATGTAGTTTGCGAGTGCCCGAAAGAACACCTGCGCGGCATTCTTTCTATCTTCCGCCAGCGCTTCATTCAACTCTTGGACGAAGTAAACGCGCAACAGCCAGGGTAAATTGCAGGGACGCCTGTTTTTTGTAGGGGCGACGCCATGCGTCGCCCAGTCAAATTTTCCACCAGCAATAGCGAGTGCCAGTCGCGCTTTCCAGGTACGGTTGCCAGGCACGGTTTTGGTGCACGGTTGTGCCGGTTCGCGTTTCTGAGTTAATCGAAATAACCTAGAACGACAAGCACGCAGGCGCCGCCATATATGACGTTTAATCCTGCAGCTTCGGCACGTTCAATTGCTTTGCGGCTTTCGGCGCCCGGTTGCATCCATAGATGCTTTGCCCCC